>DATJXF010000145.1:0-3514 GCA_035500415.1 Candidatus Acidiferrales bacterium
GCTGCAGCGCGCAAGAGCTGGTTCGAGATCGAGACGCTGCTCGTTGAGCATGCGCCCAAGCTCGACCTGCCGGCGCAGAGCGCACCGCTTGAATCGCGAGTTCGGCACGACGAAACGAAACCCGCAGCACTGCGGGTTGAGAGGAGTTGTCAGGTCCGCGACCCATCGTGGCGCGACCTCGAATCGAACCGCTCTCGCCGCAGCGCTACGCCTGGCAGCTCACGGCCACGCAGCAGATGCAGGACGACCTGCAGCGCGCGCAGGAGCTGCTCGGCCACGCGGTCCCCGGCGGCGACATGATGCAGATCCTGGCTCGCGCACTTCGTGTGCTCGTGCAGCAGGAAGAGAAGCGCAAGAGCGCGGCGACGGGCCGGCCCCACCGCGCTCGCGCTTCGAACAACACGCGTCACATCCCCGCGCACGTCCGGCGCGAGGTGTGGCGGCGCGATGGCGGCCGCTGCACGTTCGTCGGCGAGGCGGGCCATCGCTGCGAGGAGAGATCTCGCCTCGAGTTCGACCACGTCGAGCCCGTGGCCCGCGGCGGCCAGACGACGGTCGCGAACCTCCGGCTGCGCTGCCGGGCTCACAACCAGTTCGCAGCCGAGCGTGCGTTCGGCAAGGGCTTCATGGACGCGAAGCGCCGAAGCTCGCAAGGCGTGATCGATGCCGAAGAGGCCGCGCTGCATCGCGACGTGATCTCCTCGCTGCGCAAGCTGGGCTGCAGCATCGACGAGGCCCGCCGTATCGCCGAACGTCCGGAGGTGCGGTGCGCCCGCAGTCTGGACGCGCGCATCCTGCGAGCCGTCCAGCAGCTCGGACCGCCCAGCGCACGCCGGATCGCCCCGGCGTAAGGCGCCACCCGAGAGTCCCTCCGCCTCGCTCTCGCCCCAGCGGTGCGACGCGCACGCCTGCGCACCGGCATCGGCGTGCCCTCGATGCGCAGCCGGGCCGCGCCCGGAGGCGCGCACGCGAAATGCGATGAGTCCGCGAACCCGGAGCCAGGGAGGGCGAAAGGGCGAGCGGCCTCAGCGAGCCGAGCAGGAGGCGAGGCAAGCGTGTCGCAGCTTCGCGTGCGCGTCGCAGGGTAAGGCCCGGCGTCAGTCATGAGAGCGACGGGGACCCAGCGAGCATCGCGCATGCCGAGCGCCGGCCAGGGCGCGCCCGAAGCAACGCGCGATCGTGTCGGCAGTCCGCACGAGCCTTGAAGATCGGGCGCTCGCCGAGCGCCGGACAGGGCGCGCCACGAGCAACGCGTGAGGCATCGACGACGCGCGCCCCACCCCGAACGTCTCGCCCTCAGCGCTCCTCGACGTCTTCGTCGCGCACCTGCCCGCCGCGCTCCAGCGCCGCGATGTAGTCCGCGATGAGCGCGCGGGCCTCCTCGGCTTCCTGCGCCGGCACGAGGATCTCCCCCCAGGTGACGCCGTCGCGACGCACGGCGCCGATGCCCGGCAGCGTCGCGCTGCGCAGCACGGCCTCGACGCCGTGGTGTTCGAGCATTCCGCAGAGCAGCGCGCCCGAGGCGGCGTCCGGCACGCGATGCACGACCACCGGTCCATCACCCTCGATCGGCGGCTCGTCCGAGAGCACGACGCGGCAGCGCGGGCAGGCCGCGATCTGGGGCGTGTACTCCGTGCCGCACTCCGGACACCAGCGCACGCGTCAGCTCCGCGCCGCCGCCCCGGCGTGCGAGGCGAGCCGGCGAGCCGCCTCGGACACGTCGTCGCGCCGCGTCGCGAGCGAGAGCCGCACGCGGTCGCCGTGCGGGCCGAACGCCGTGCCGGGCAGCACCGCGACGCCGGCCGAAAGCCATTCGTCGGCGAGCGCGCCGATGTCGCGATCGCCGCGCGCGATCGAGACGTCCGGGAACGCGTAGAACGCGCCCTGCGGCGGCGGGGTGCGGATCGCCGCACAACCCGCGAGGCCGTCGAGCAGCAGTCCGCGGCGCTCTTCGTAGGCGCGGCGCATCGTCTCGACGCAGTCCTGCGGCCCCGTCACCGCCGCGCGTGCCGCGATCTGCGCCGCCGGAAAGACGCCGTGCGTCGTGTAGAACGCGAGGATCGGTCCCAGCACCTTGCGCAGCGCGGCCGGCGCGTGCAGGTAGCCCACGCGCCAGCCCGTCATGGCGTAGCTCTTCGACATCGTGTAGACGGACAGAGTGCGCTCGGCCATCCCCGGCAGCGACGCGAGGCTCACGTGCTTCACGCCGTCGAAGAGCAGGTGCTCGTAGGCCTCGTCGGCGATCACCCAGAGGTCGCGCTCGATCGCGACCTGCGCCAGCGCCTCGAGGTGCGCGCGGCCCACGACCGCGCCCGTCGGGTTGTTGGGCGTGTTGAGGTAGAGCCCGCGCGTCACCGGCTTCAACGCCGCGCGCAGTGCGTCCGCGAAGCCTGAAGCCGACCACGCGCCCGACTGGATCTCGAGATACGCCGGCAGCCCGCGCAGCGTCGCGCCCGAGGCGAACCCCACGAGCTTCGGAATCGCCATCCAGTAGGGCGAGAGCGCGAGCAGCTCGTCGCCCGGCGAGAGCAGCGCCTGCATGAGCAGGAAGAGGCCGTGCGTGCCGCCCGCGGTCACGACCACGTCTTCGGGCCTCGCCGCGACGCCGTTCTCGCGCGTCAGCTTCTCGGCCAGCGCCTCGCGCAGCGAGATCTCTCCGAGCGCGTCCGGATAGTGCGTGTAGCCGTCGCGCGCAGCCTTCGCGAGCGCCTCGACGACGTGCGGCGGCGTGTCGAAGTCGGGCTCGCCGCGCTCCATGTGCAGGATGCGCTCGCCTGCACGCTCGCGCTCGCGCGCGGCCGCCATGATGCGGCCGAGCTCGGAGGTCATCTGGAGCACGGGACGGTTGGCGATGAGCTGGCGCATGACACGACTCCGTTCGGACGTTGAGGTGGGCGCGTGATTCCGCGTCCGGAATCCAGGCTCTGACTCGGGACGCCGTGCGGCCCCGTAGCGTTCCTGGCCAGAGCCTAGCACGGCGTGCGGATCGCACGATTCCGACGCGGCACACGCATTGCCCCTCTCGGGCGGACGCGACCGCACGACATCCTCGACCCGGAGAGACCCCCGTGTCCCGCTACCCGCTCCGCGACATCTCCATCAGCCTCGCCGGCGCCCCCGATCTCGAAAGTGCACTCGATTCGCTGCTCGGCTATCTCCGTGCCGTGCAGGCCGATTGGCACGCGAGCGTGGCGCTGTTCAACACCGAGACCGAGTGCTTCGAGCACATCTACGACCGCGAGCGCGGACGGCTGATGCGCCGCGACGTGCGGCTCTGGCTCGATCACCTGCCGCCCCGGTTCGTGCGAAAATTCGTTCGGCCCAGTGCATTCTTCAACGGCGAGAACCGCCGATCGCTGCTCGAGCGGCTGTTCCAGACCAACCCGGTCTACGAGCCCGACCCGCTCGAGGGCACGCAGCTCCAGCCGCTCGCGCCGCCCACCAGCTGGCGCTCCTGCCTGTGCCTGCCGCTCAACGACCGCGACGAGCTGCTCGGGCTCATCGTGCTCGTGAG
>DATJXF010000146.1:0-8615 GCA_035500415.1 Candidatus Acidiferrales bacterium
GTTCGCTCAACAATCAGCTGAGCAACTGCGTGATGAACATCGTCGTCAACACCACGAGCGGCCAGGGCGACGTCCACGGCATGATGGTGGCGACAGCGGCCTACAACGTGATCCGGAACAACGTCATCAACATCACCGTCACGGCCTGTCAGGGGTACTTCTTCCCGCTCGAGCTCTACGAGGGCTACAACAACACGTTCCTCCAGAACACCTGGAACGTGGCCATGAACTCGGCTCCGCTGGGATCGCGTGGCATGTGGTCGGCCCGCGATTCGTCGACCTACAACCGCTACATTGGGAACAGCGTGACCATCACCGGTCCCAATCAGCTGTCGTTCATGCTGTCGAATCCCGGCTCCTTCGCGGCGACCGTCGGCCATAACATGTACGCGAACAACGTGATTCGGGACGACGCGCCGCAGGACGGGCTCGGCGTGCTGTACTGGTACGACGGCGGGCGGTACGACACGCTGCAGTACAACGTCGTCACCACGAGTTCGGGCAACCCCGCGGTCTACATGCCGAACAACGCCGAGGCCACGGGCATCATCTCGCGGCACAACACCTATCGCGTCGCCGGCTCGACGGCCGCGGACTTCGGCTCGGCATCGCCGGTCGGCGCGGGCACTCGATTCACGTCCGACATCTTCTATTGCGGAAGCTCGAACTCGAGTCGCGAAAACCTGCTGGTCGCCTCGGGTATCGGGGTGGACTCCGCCGGCGTGTTCTTCTCGCTCGGTTCCTCCAGCGCCTCGCGGGCGATCAGCTACGGCGGCAGCGACGGCAAGCCGGGTTCGGGCGCGCCCTACGGATTCGCAGGCGAAGCGGCATGGGGCTCGCCCCAGTTCGCGGACTCGAGTTACGCCAACTTTAATCCGGCGCTCACGGCGACCACGCTCGCCGCAGGCGCCGGCTTCCCGGATGGATTCGCAGGCGCGATCCCTTTCGTGGGAGGCTCCGACGTGACGCCGCCGGGCGTGGTGTCAAACCTCGCGCTGTCGCAGCCTGGCCCCACTTCCCTCCTCGTTAGCTGGACGGCGCCAGGCAACGACGGAAGCGTCGGCACGGCCTCGGCCTACGATCTGCGCTGGTCCCGCTCGCCGATCAACGCGACGAACTTCGCGCTCGCGACGCCGGTGTCCCCGCAGCCCGTCCCCGTGGTCGGGGGATCGCCGCAGAGCTACGTGGCGCTGAACCTTGCCTCGAGCACCACCTACTACTTCGCGATCCGCGCGGTGGACGCCTCGGGCAACTGGTCGGCGATCAGCAACGTCCCGAGCGCCACAACGTCGGTGGGCACCGACACCACGCCTCCGGCCGCGATCCGGGACCTCACCGCGGGTCCCTAGCCGCGGAGCGCCGCGCTACTCGGCGCCTGCCGGCGCGAGCCGTGCGGCGCGCTCACGCCAGTGCGCGACGATCGCCGCGGGCGTGGCGCACCAGACGTCCGGGCCACCGAGCCACGGTTCGAGGATCCGGCCTAGCGTCTCGAGGTAGCCGGCGAGGTGCAGACGGTCGAACGCGGTCTCGCCGTGCCAGTCGAGCGTCAACGCCCCGCCGCACGCCCGCACGCGCCCGGCGAGCGCGCGCCCGTCGCGCACCGCCTCCTCGACGGACCGCCGCGTGCCGCGCGCGTCGGCGAGCAGCACGTGGCCGTCCATGAGCACGCACGGCAGCTCGAGCAACCGCAGCGGCTCGCCGCGCCCGGCGTCGAACGGCGCATACGGCAGCGCCGTTCCGGCGCGCATGCCCGCTCGATCCCGCCATGCGATCGAGCTGTCGTAGCCGAAGCCCGCCCGCTCGTGCTCGCGCCACGTGCGCACCGGATCGCGCCAGTCGAGCGCCCAGTAGTGGTGGCGCAACCCTGCGACGGGTCGCTCGAGCCTCGCTTCGAGCCACGAGCGCGCGGCGGCGAAGGCGCCGGGCGTGTCCTTGCAGTGGATCGAGGGGTGCAGCCCGAACTCCCAGCCCCGATCGTGGATCGCGCGCAACGCCTCCCAGGGTGCGGCGATCGTCGCCAGGCTCGACTTGCAGTCGTTGACGTCGGCGCGCGTGCCGTGCGGGCGGTGGAACACGTAGAAGGCGCTCGCGAGCCCGCGCCTCGATTCCCACTCGCGCCACGCCTCGAACGTGAAGAAGGGATTCGCGAGCGGACGGCCCAGGTGCCGAAGCCCGAGCGCGGCGAGCGCGCCGTGCTCGCGGCTGCCGCGCAGCACGCGCTTGGCAAGGTTGGTCGCGATCTCGGCGGGCGCGCCGAGGTGCACGGCGTCCACGTCGTGCGTGAGCGCGATCGCCCAGCGCGCGCCGTTCGGCCAGCGCGGCACGATGGACGCCGCGAGCGCGGGCCGGTGCGCCAGGGCGCGCTCGAGGAGCGCGGCGGCGTGGTGCTCGACCATGGGCTCGTCGAGCACGGCGCGGCGGGGCGCAGGCAGCGCGTTCGTGGGGAAGATGCCGCGGCGGTCGCGCTGGCTCTCCGCCACGCCCTGCTCGTCGAGAAGCGCGAGCAAGCGGTACGCGCCCGCGACGAGATCGGCGCGCGCCGCGTCGGCCCCTGAGGCGAGCCACAGCGGACGCCCGCTCGGATCCCGCGCCGGCGCGCCGCTCGTCGCCGCGTCGTAGAGCGCGGGCTCGCACGGCCAGTGGAGCGCGCCCGGCGGCACGCTCGCCGGCTCGCCGCCGTAGACGACGTGCGCGCGCTCGGGCGCCACGAAGCGCAGCGGGAGGCCCCAGCGCAGCGCCAGCTCGCCGAGCGCGTACCGGGCGCGCGCGCGCAGCGGTTCGGGCGCGAGGACGGCGATCTCGAGCACGTCAGCTCGTGGCGGGCGTCGGATCGGTGAGCGACGCGCACCGCATGCCGAAGCAGGCGACGTGGCGGCCATCGGCGCTCACGGCGAGCCAGAGCCGTGCGCGTTCCGAGCCCGCTCCCGGCAGCGCGCGCTCGAGCTGCGGCGCATCGCCCGGGTCGGCGACGCCGCAGTCGCGGACGAAGGCGAGGATGGGGACGTTCGCGAGCTTCGCCAGCACCTCGGTCGCGACCCAGGCGCGGACGCTCAATCGCGGGTCGGTGCGCGCGGGATCGGCCTCGCCGGCGAAGCGGCCGACGTGCTCGAGGTCGCACGCGACAGCGGCGGCTTCGGCGTTCGCCGGCCCGGGCGACCATTCCAGCATCGCGCCCTCGTGGTCGTAGGCCCGAGGCGCGCCCGCCGCGGCGGGGCCGGCAGCGGCGCAGGGCGAACGCACGGCCGCGCCGGGGGGAACGAGCCGCGCGGCGCCCCAGCCCGCAGGCAGCGTGAACGCTTCGGGCATCTAGAAGGTCAGCCCGCCGTCGACGTACGCCACCTGACCCGTGACGTTGCTCTCTCCGAACAGAAAGAGGTCGAGGAACGGCACGACGTCCTCGTCGGTGACGAGGCGCTCGGTCGGCGTGCGGCGCCGGATCGTCTCGATCTGCTCCTTCGCGAGCACGGACGACATCTCCGAGAGGAAGAAACCCGGCGCGATCGCGTTGACGAGGATGCCGCGCGGCCCGAGCTCGCGGGCGAGCGAGCGCGTGAAGGCGTCCATCGCGCCCTTCGTCGCCGAGTAGACCGTGAGGCCGGCGTAGCCGCGCGAACCGCAGATCGACGTGATCGTGACGATCCGGCCGCGGCGGCCCTCGACCAGCATGTGCCGCACGACGGCGCGCGTCAGCAGCACCGGGGCACGGACGTTGATCTCGAGCAGTTCGGTGATGCGCTCGGGCGAGAGGTTGACGAGCAGGTGGTCCTGCCCGACCGCCGCGTTGTTGACGAGCCCGTCGATCCCGCCGAAACGCTCGATCGCGGCGGCGACGAAGCGCTGTGTCGCGGCGGCGTCCCGCCCGTCGAACGCCGAGAACAGGAAGCGGTCGCCCTGCTCGCGCGCGAGCGCGGCGACGGCGGGCGTTTCGTTGCGCGCGAACGTCGCGACCGCGTGTCCGCCCGCGAGCAGGTGGCGGACGAGCGCGAGGCCCAGCCCGCGCGATCCGCCGCTGAGGAGAATGGTGCGCGATGGCGTTTCGGTGCTCATGCGACCTCGCTCTTGCGGTTTCCGGTCATGGGAATCGCATCCAGGATCGTCCAGAGACGCGGCACGGCGTGCTCGGGCAGGTGCGCGGCCGCATGGCGGGCGAGTGCCTGCTCGGCCGCCGCCGCGTCGGCCCCGGGGCGCAGGACCACGTCGGCGGCGACGAGCGCACCGACGAGGCGCGACGCCTGCCCCCGCACGCGGCACCACGCCACGTCGGCGTGATGCAGCAGCACTTCCTCGACCGCGTGCGGCGCCACCTTGAGACCACCGACGTTGATGAGCGTGGCCCCGCGCCGGCCCGTGACGAGGATGCGATCGCCGCGATGCTCGACCTCGTCGCCCGTGTCGACCCAGCCCTCGCCGGCCGGCGAAGCGTAGGGCGAACGCACGAGCAGCCGGCCGTCCTCGACGCGGAACTGCACGGCCGACGGATCCGCGGGCGCGTCGGGCGGACTCATCCACGCGGCCGGGAAACCCTCGCGTCCGTCGTGCACAACGATCGCCGCGCCCACTTCCGTCGAGGCGTAGATGTGGCTGAGGCGCGCGCGGGGAAAGCGCGCGTGGAGCTGGTCGAGCACGGCCTGATCGACGCGCTCGCCCCCGAGCGTGAGCTGCTCGAACGCGAGCGCGTCGAGCATCGCGGTGTCGGTCGTGAGCAGCGCGAAGCGCCAGAAGGTCGGCGTCGACGAGATCGCGTTCGCGCCCTGACCGGCGGCGAGGGCGAGCAGACCGGCCGGATCGGGTTCGTCGCCCGCGACGAGCTCCTGCCCGCGCACGAAGAGCGCGAGCGTCACCATCTGGAACCACGCGTAGGTGCCGCTCTGGTAGGTGAGCAACCAGCGCATCGGACGCGCCTCGCCCGCGCGGCGCAGCGTGAACAGCGTCTCCCAGCGGTGCGGCACGAGCTTCGGCGTGCCCGTCGTGCCGGAGGTGAGCAGGGTCACGCGCCCGGGCTCGGCGGTCGCGGCCCGCGCGGGGCGCGTCAGGCGGCCCTGCGCGTCCTGCACGCCCCAGCCCTGCGCCGCGAGCAACGCCAGGACGTCGGGCGTGAGTCGCTCGAGGGGCAGCAGGAGCGCATCGAAGGGCCGATCGGCGAGTGCGGCCGCGGCCCCGATCGCCTCCTCAGCGCCCGCGCAGGCGAACGCGACCGGCTGCTCGCCGAGCGCGGGATCGTTCAGCCGGCGGCGAGCGAACGCGTCCCCGAGCTCGCCCACGGTGGACGATCCCGCGGCGAGATGGATCCGGTTCGCGCGCTCAGGAACCATCAGCCGCGGCGCGCTCCATGAAGTCCAGCACGTCGCGGACGGTCTGGATCGAGCGCAGGACCGAGGTCTCGAACTGCATCGAGCCGCCCAGCTTCGTCTCGACCCGCAGCGCGAGCTCGGCGAAATCGAGGCTGCGAAAGCCGATCTCCTGCAGCCGCACGCCCTCGTCCGCGGGCAGCGATTTCCCCTGCCGCTGCAGCAGAGCCTGCATCATCTGGCGGACCGTCGCCCGGCTGATCGAACTCATTTCCTCTCCTGCGAATCCCGCCGCGGCGGCCGCAACGGGCTCGCGCGGTGTCCTCGAATGGAACCTAGAGGTTGAACATTCGGTCGTAGACGAGCGCTTCGGGCCGCAGCGGGAAGCCGGGCGCGGCTTTGACGTACACGAGCTGCTCGAGCGTGCGCGGGCGAAAGCATAGCATACGCGCCGCCGCGGCCAGCGCCGCGCCGATCGGCCCCTCGAGCGGCACGGACAGCGTCCACGCGTTCGCGCGCACCGCGTCGTGCGCAAGCGAGGCGAGCAGCGCGAGCGCGGCGTGCGGCGCATCCGGCGGGAGCTCGACGTGCAGCACCTCGCGGGCGCGGCCCGTGTTCGCGATCGCGAAGGCGTCCGCGCGGCGCTCCATGCGCACGACCGTGAGCCGGTCCATCGAGCGCAGCCAGCGCAGCGTCGCCGCGTCGCGGTCGATGGTCCAGCCCTCCGTGGGCGGCGGCGTGCGCGCGAACGACGCGAGCGCCCCGGCGTCCTCGCCCGGCCCGCAGGCGAGCGTGCGAGCGCCCTGTGCGGAGAGGCGGGCGCGCGTCCATGCCAGTGCGCCGCGCTGGATCAGCGCGAGCGCGCGGGCGAGCGCGGCCTGGGCGGGCCGGCCGCCGAGCTGGCGAAGCTGCGACGGCGACACCAGGAAGTGCGCCTGTGCGCGGCGCGATCGTGCGACGCGAAAGCCGTCCATCCGCTGGATCATGCCGATCTCGGCGCTCGTGATGTTGTGGAGCACGTCCGCGCCATCTCCCAGCGCGTGCGAGTGGAGCGCGCTCATGAGCGCGATGCCGGCGGGAGCATCGTCTTCGCCGAGGCGGAGCGTCCGCGCGCGGCACGTCTCGTCGAGGTAGAGCGCCTCGCCCTTGCCGGCGAGGAAGCTCGCGCCGCCGCCGCGCGCCCGCATCGGGATCACCGAGTAGTGGCCGACCGCGCGCTCGCCGTCCCGTACGAACGCATGCCACGAAAAGCCATGAGGATTGCGGTTGAAGATCGTGTCGGCGAACCCGGGGTCGGCGTAGCGGGGATCGATCGTGCCGTAGGTGCGTCCGACGATCGCAAGCGCCGCGGGATCGAGCGGGCCGCGGCGCAGCTCGAGGTGCAGCCCGCTCACGCGTCCCCAACCAGATCGCGCGCCCGCACGAAATCGCGGTGCTTGGCGCGTCCGAGGCGCGCGATGCGCTCGACGGGCACCACCTCGGCCTCGAACCGGAGCACCTCGCGCACCTCGCCCGCGAGGCGCTCGCGCACGGCCGGCGTCCATGCGGGACCGGGGAGGACGCGCAGCTCGATGCGGCCGTCGTCGTGCTGGACGAACTGGTATTCGCGCACGGTGCGCTCCTTCGCATGGTGCTTGAAGATGTACGAGGGCAGGTTGGCGTTCATGCGCCGGCCGCCGGGCAGCTCGATCTCGTCGCCGGCGCGCCCCGAGATCCGGCCGATCGGCGGCAGACCGCGTCCGCACGGGCACGCGCCCTCGGGCGCCGGCCCCAGCAGGTCCCCGACCCGGTAGCGGATGAGCGGCTGGCTCCAGTTGCCGAGATCGGTGAGCAGCGCCTCGTGCTCGCCGTTCCCGGCCGGCCAGCGGTCGAGCACGACCGACTCCATGGCGGCGTGCATCCGGCCGTGCTCGCACTCGAAACCGCCGGCTCCGGCCTCGGCGCAGCCGTAGCTGTCGGCGACGCGGCATCCGAACACCTCGGCGATGCGCTCGCGCTGCCAGTCCTTGAGCACCTCCGCGGACGTGACGACGGCGCGCCATCGCAGCGCCCGGCCATCGAGCCCCGCTGCCGCCACCTCCTCGGCGAACGCATGGAGCGCCGAGGGGTAGCCGAACGCCCAGCGGGCGGGACGCCGGAGCAGCTCGCGATGGAACGCGGCCGTGGTCTCACGGTCGATGCGGAAGGCCGAGAGCCGCGTGCGGTTGAAGAAGCGGTCCTTGCGCGCCGCGGTCGCGCGCGCGTCGGCATCGAGCGGCACGCCCCAGAGGTACGCGTAGCGGTCGCCCACGCCGATGCCGTGCCAGCGCCAGCCGCGGATGGTGTTGGCGTGCGCGTTGGCCCACGAGCGATGGCTGCGAAAGACGCTCACGGGCTGCCCGCTCGAGCCCGAGGTCGCGGCCACGAGCCCGGCCGGTGCCCGGTTCGAGCGCATGCGCTCGCCGTGCTGCCGCACCTCGTCCTTGGACAGCACCGGCAGGCGGGCCCAGTCCGCCTCGCCGCGGACGTCTCCCGGCTCGAGCCCGGCGGCCTTCCAGCGCTCGCGATAGAACGGCACCGTCCTCCAGGCGTGATCGAGCAGCGCGCGCAGCTCGCGCCACTGCCGCGCGCGGATCTCGTCGGCGCTGCGCCACTGGTTGCGCTCCATCGCGGCGAGGCGCGCGAGCACGCGCTCGCCGCGAAGCTCCTGGGCGGCGAAGTAGGCGATGCGGTGGAACGCGGCGATCACGACGCCTTCCGCGGCCGGGTGATCGCCTGCCAGAGCAGCGGAGCGTGCCGCGGGCGGACCGAGAGCAGCACGCGCGCGATCTTGTCGAGCCGGCCCTGGCGCAGGTAGTGGCCGATGCCTTCGAGCTCGTAGCGCAGCAGCGTCGGCGCACTCTCGGCGGCGAAGCGCACCCCACCCTGGGCGAGCCCGGCGCTCAGCGCGCGGACGCGCTCGACGATGCGCGTGGCGGTCGCGGCATCGGCCGGAGCCGCGAAGCCGTCGGGATCGAGCACGTGCGGGGCAAGGGCGAGCCCGTGCGCGCCGCTCGCGAGCGTGGCCGTGAAGACACCCGAGAGCGGACGGACCGCGTCGGCGACCGTGGCGTGGAAATCGCCCGCATGCGAGTTGAAGACACCATCGCCCAGGCTGTAGAGCACGAGCGTCCGGCCGAGCCGCTCGGCGCCCTGCATCACGTGCGGATGGTGACCGAGCACGACGTCGGCTCCGGCGTCGGCGAGTGCGCGCGCCGTGGCGAGCACGCGCGGGTGCGGGTAGTCGACGTACATCGAGCCCCAGTGCGTGCTCACGACGAGCCAGTCGGCTTCGCCTCGCCAGCGCGC
>DATJXF010000147.1:0-17270 GCA_035500415.1 Candidatus Acidiferrales bacterium
ACTCCTTCGGCGCGATGCCCTTCTTGCTCGGCACGTGGCCGTCCTCGCCGCCCGAGGGCGCCAGGCGCGCGTTGAGCGCGGCGCGCAGGAAGCTCGCGAACGTCAGCCCGGGGATCGCCACGGGATACTGGAACGCCATGAACAGCCCGGCGCGCGAGCGCTCGTCGGTGTCCATCTCGAGCACGCTCTCGCCGCGGAAGAGGATGTCGCCGGACGTGACCTCGTACTTCGGGTGTCCCATCAGCGTGTTCGCGAACGTGCTCTTGCCCGAACCGTTCGGCCCCATCAGCGCGTGCACCTCGCCGCGGGCCACCTCGAGCGAGAGCCCCTTGAGGATCTCCTTGCCCTCCACCGCGACGCGGAGGTCCGTCACCACCAGTTCAGGTGCTTGGCTCATGTCGTCTCGTTCCGGCGGCGCCGCGAGGGGCCGCGTTGCGCGCAGCGGGCGATCGCTCCGGTCGGAGCGCTCGCGCCGCGCATCGGGAGGGAAATCAGGCGGAGAAGCTCTCGCCGCATGCGCAGTTGTGACGCGCGTTCGGGTTGTTGAACTTGAAGCCCGCGCCCATCAGCCCCTCGACGTAGTCGATCTCGGTGCCGCCGAGCAGCACCATGCTCTTCAGGTCGACGAAGAGCTTCACGCCGTGGGCTTCGATCACGTCGTCGCCGGGCGACTCGGCGTCGCAGAACTCCATGTAGTAGGAGTTGCCGGAGCACCCGCCGCCGCGCACGCCGATGCGCAGTCCGACGTCGGGCGTGCCGCGCTGCGCGAGCAGGTCCCTGACCTTGTCCGCCGCGAGGCTGGTGAGCGTGATCATGTTTCGCAGCTCCTTTCGTCGGGCCCGCGCCGTCCACGGCGCGCGGCGTTCTCCGTTCGAGGTTCGAGCACGCGCACGATGGGCGACCGCCTGCCGCGCGCGTCGTTCTCCGGAGCCGACGACACGCCGGCGACCAGCGCCGGCGCCTCCGCCCCGTGGTGATCCTGCGAGCAGCTCGCGCACGCCCCGACGGGACCGGGCGCCGAGCAGCAGTCGCACGCTTCGAGGTACTTGAGGCCCGCTTCCAGCTCACGCTCGAGCTGCTGGTGACGCTGGAGCGCATCGCGCGTCTCCGCGAGCTTGCGCGTGAACAGCTCGCGCAGCCCGGCCATCGCGGCCGGACCCTCGCGCGAGCCCCACCAGCTCTGCAGCACCGCGCGCATTTCCTGGAGCGAAAAACCCAGGGCGTGGAGCGAATCGATCCACCGCACGCGCTCGATCGCCGCCGACTCGTACAGCCGGAACCCGCCGCTCGAGCGCGTCGCCGGGCGCAGCAGGCCCAGCTCCTCATAGAGGTGGATCGCCCGCACGGTCTTGCCGGTCGCGCGGGCCAGGTCGCCGACCCGCAGCAACTGCTGCTGCGCCGGACCGGCCGTGGGGCTCATGCCGAACGTGGTGCTCATACCCTCACGTAAAGGTTAGAGTGCGACCGCAACCTAAAGGTTTGGCGTGAGTTGGTCAAATTTGGCTGCCTCGGCGCCACCTCGGGTGCGCCAAGCGCAGTCGCCACTTGGGGCTACCCGGTCGGCGCCGCCCGCGCGTAACGCCCGAGCTGCAAGTGGCCGCCTACCCGAGCCGCTCGGCGAGATGGACCTGCGTGACGTAGCGCAGGCGCACGAAGCCGCGCGCGTCGGCCAGCCGGGCGTGGAGCTGGGCGAGCAGCGCGCACAGCCGCTCGAAGCCCGGCCCCTCGCGCGGAACGTAGGACGCGCTCGTCGCGCGGCCGATCAGGCCGGCGAGGTCGAGCTCCTGGACGTTGGAAAACGTGACGAGCCGCACCCGTGTGAACTCGCCGCGCGCGCTCACGACGCCTGGGTCGAACTCGCGGCGCTCGGCGGGATGCTCGCCGCCCACGGCGTGGATCGCGCGCACGAAGCCGCCCGTCAGCTCGTCGGTGCGGTCGCGCGAGTTCCACATGAGCGCGAGCCGTCCGCCGGACCGCAGCACGCGGTGGAACTCGCTCACGGCCTCGCTCTGGCGGAACCAGTGGAACGACTGCGCGCAGAGCACGAGGTCGACGCTGCCGCCGGCGAGCCCGGTCGCCTCGGCGGTGCCGTCGCGCCACGCGACGCGCGCCGCCGGCTCGGCGGCCGAGCGCATCGCCTCGTTGGGCTCGAGCGCCGTCACGCCGACGCCGCGCGCGGCGAGCGCGCGTGCCGAGATGCCGGTGCCCGCGCCCACGTCGGCGGCGGCGAGGAGCGCCGGATCTCCCAGACCTTCGAGCATCGCGTCGATCGCCGCCGCCGGGTAGCCGGGCCGGAAGCGCACGTAGTCGGCGGCGCGATCGCTGAAGCGCGCGATCGGCTCCATCTCGTGGAGCGGCGGATCGTCGTGTCCCGTCATCCCGTCCTCCCGGCCGTCATGCGCGCGGCGCGCCGCCGGCGCCGAAGCGCCGGCCGTAGTCCTCGATCGCGGCCTCGAATCCGATGTCGCGGCGGGCCTGCTCCGAGAGGAACCACTTGTGCTCGAGCAGCTGGCAGTAGAGCTCGGCGGCATCCTCGCCGCCCACGCCCGCCGGCGCGAGCGCGCGCAGCACGGGCTCCCAGCGCTCGCTCTGCCAGTGGAACGCGGCCTCGGAGAGCGCGACGCTCCGGCCCTGCCGGCTCGCGAGCGTCGCGCGCAGCTCGCGGATCTCGTTGAGCATGAGCTCGGCCTGCTTCTCGCCCGCGACGAGCCCCGTGAGGTTGTGGAACTCGTGGCGGTGGTAGTCGCGGTCGGTGACCATCGTGCGCATGCGCAGCCGGTCGCCCTCGCCGGTCGCCTCGAGCTCGATCTCGCCGACCGAGAAGCCGAGCGCGTTCAGCTTGCGGATCCGCTCCTGGATGCGCCAGTGCTCGCCGGTCGCGATCAGCTCCTCGCGCGAGATCTCCGCCCAGAGCTGCTCGTAGCGCTCGCGGATGCGCGGTCCGGTGTCGAATGCGTCGAGCAGGCCGGCCTGGCCGGTCATGGCTTCGAGATCGGAGAGATCGCCCGCCACGTTCTCTTCGAGGATCACGAGGTCCTGCCGGCGCACACCGTCGCCGAGCACGTCCTCGTGGTCGGCGGTCTCGGCGTCGACCAGGTACGCCGCGAGCTCGCCGGCATCGCGGCGGAACAGCGTGTTGGAAAGCGAGCAGTCGCCCCAGTAG
Organism: Candidatus Acidiferrales bacterium; assembly: GCA_035500415.1. Classification (GTDB taxonomy): domain Bacteria; phylum Eisenbacteria; class RBG-16-71-46; order RBG-16-71-46; family RBG-16-71-46; genus CAIXRL01. The sequence continues at coordinate 3,164 of DATJXF010000147.1, forward strand.
AAGCCCGCAAGGTGGAGCCGCACGAGCAGCCCGGCCATCGCGTCGAGCAGCCGCTCGCGATAGCGTTCGAGGCCGGGATTCTGAAACAGCGTGCGGAACGGCAGCGACGACTCGAGGTAGCGCGTGAGGAGCACGCTCGTCTCGTCCGCGCCCACGGCCTGCACGCGCGCGTGTCCGACCGCCGTCACCGCCGGCAGGCGCCTGGTCTCCATGAGCAGCAGCGTGTCGTACTCGCGCTCGGCCAGCAGCGGGGGCATCTCCTTCACCGCGTAGATCGCCGAGCCGTAGCCCACGAACTGCACCTCGTGGCGCGAGAGGCCGCGCTGCACGTCGACGATGCGTGCGCCACCTTCGCGCCAGCGCGAGAGCGGCAGCCGCCACGGCAGGTCGAGAAAGCTCGGATGACCCGGCCGCAGCTGCAGCGCGCGCAGGCCGTCGGCGACGGGGCTTTCCACGCGCTACGCGCCGCGCCCGCGCAGGACGACGCCCGGCGCGAGCACGTTCATCGCGCGGCCCGCCCGGCCCGCGCATCGCGCTCCATGCGCGCGGCGATGCCGTACAGGATGCGCGCGTTGAGCAACGCGGTGAGTGCGACGAGCGAGAGCCCCGTCGCGCGCATCGCGACCGGCGTGAGGTGCGGCGCGAGGCGCGAGGCGAGCGGCGCGAGCAGCCCCGACCACGGCGCGGTCAGCACCGAGATCGCGAGCGAGCCGAACCCGGTGCGGCCGCTCACGAGCTCGCTCGCGAGCAGCACCGCCGCCGCGACGACGACGCCGAGGTAGACGCGCGCGGCGTTGCGCCCCCAGCGGCTGCCGGGGAGCGAGGGTTCGAGCGATTCGGAGCGGGACGGTGGCGCGGACATGGTGGGTGGGCGCGGGGCGCGGCCTTCCTGGACGGACCCTAGCACGCCGGGACCGAAGGCGCGGTCCACTTCGCATCCCCGAAAGTTTGGAAGTAGAGTGCCGGCCGGTGCGCCGTGCCGGCGCTGCGGCTCCCGCCAGCGGCCGGCGCGGCGCACCCTGGCGACCCACCGGGCCGGCCTCCTTCCTTATCGGGGCTCCGCATGCGCATTGCCGTACCCAAGGAAACCGCCGCGAGAGAGAACCGCGTCGCGCTCATTCCCGAGACCGCGGGCAAGCTCGTCAAGTCCGGGAACACCATCGTCGTCGAAACCGGCGCGGGCGTGCGCGCCGGGCACGCGGACACCGCCTACCGCGAGGCCGGCACCGAGATCGCGCCCGACTACGCCGCGTGCGTGCGCGGCGCCGAGGCGACGCTGCGCGTACGCGAGCCCTCGCCCGCCGAGATCGACGCGCTCCCCGAGGGCAGCGCGCTCCTGGGACTGCTCGGGCGCGGCGAGGACGCGGGACAGATGGCGCGCTACGCCGCCCGGCGGCTCGCAGTCTTCTCGCTGCACGCACTGCCGCGCACGTCGCGCGCTCAGAAGATGGACGCGCTCTCGTCGATGGCGGCGTGCGCCGGCTACAAGGCAGTGCTGGTCGCGGCCAACGCCACGGGCAAGTTCTTCCCGCTGCTCATGACCGCCGCAGGAACCGTCGCGCCGGCGCGCGTGTTCGTGCTGGGGGCGGGCGTCGCGGGGCTTCAAGCCATCGCGACCGCGCGCCGGCTCGGCGCGGTGGTCGAGGCGTTCGACGTTCGGCCTGCCGTCAAGGAGGAGGTGCAGAGCCTCGGCGCGACGTTCGTCGACCTGCAGCTCGGCGACGCCGGTGTCGGCGCGGGCGGCTACGCGAAGGAGCTCGACGCCCAGCGCCAGGAGCAGATCCAGCAGACGATCGCCGCACGCCTGCCCACCACCGACGTCGTGATCTCGACCGCGAGCATTCCGGGCAAGCGCGCGCCGCTGCTCATCCCGTCGGCCGCGCTCGCGGGGCTCAAGCCCGGCTCGGTGATCGTCGACCTGGCCGCCGAGTCGGGCGGCAACTGCGCCGCCACGCGCGCGGGCGAGACGGTGGTCGTCGACGGCGTCACGGTGATCGGCCCGCTCGACCTGGCCGCCACGCTGCCGACGCACGCGAGCCAGATGTACTCGCGCAATCTCTACGCGCTGCTCCAGCTCATGATCGCGAAGGACGGCCGCTTCCAGCCCGACTTCGCGGACGACATCGTTCGCGACACCTGCATCACGCGCGCCGCGGCGAACGAGCCCGCGGGCGCCGGGAAGGCGTCATGACCGAGGCCCTGCTGATCCTCTACTCGATCTACGTGTTCGTGCTCGCGGTCTTCGTCGGCTTCGAGGTCATCTCGAAGGTGCCGGTTCAGCTCCACACGCCGCTCATGTCGGGCACGAACGCGATCCACGGCATCGTGATGCTGGGCGGCATGCTCGTGCTCGCCGAGGCGCGCGGTTCGCTCATGACCGCGTTCGGCTTCGCGGCCGTCGTGCTCGGGGCGATGAACCTGTTCGGCGGCTTCGTCGTCACCGACCGGATGCTCGAGATGTTCAAGACGCGGAAGTCGCCGGGGAAGAAGGCATGAGCCCGAAGACGCTCAGCGACCTCGCCTACCTCACCTCGGCCGTCCTGTTCATCGTCGGGCTCAAGTTCCTGAGCCATCCGAAGCGCGCGCGCCGCGGCAACCAGCTCGCCGCGATCGGCATGGCGCTCGCGGTGGCCGCCTCGTTCGTCTTCCTCTGGGGCGGCGGCCAGATCCGCCCCGGTTCGCACGCCGGGATCCTGATCGTCGTCGGCATCGTGGTCGGCGGCGTCGCGGGCACGCTCGGCGCGCGCCTGGTCGGCATGACCGAGATGCCGCAGATGGTCGCGCTCCTCAATGGCTGCGGCGGCGGCGCGGCCGCGCTCATCAGCACGGTCGAGTTCGCGAACTTCGTCGGCGACCGCGCCGCCGGCCGCCCGGCCGACCCGCTCGCGTTCGGCGCCACGTTGTTCGGCGGCGTGATCGGCTCGCTGTCGTTCTGGGGCTCGCTCGTCGCGTTCGGCAAGCTGAGCGGCTTCCTCGAGCGCCCCATCACGTCGGGCGTGCAGAAGGCGCTCAACGCCGTGCTCTTCCTCGCGCTGCTCGGGGTCGTGGGCTGGATCGGAACCGGCGCGGGCACGACGGCGTTCTACGTGCTGCTCGCGCTCGCGTTCGCGTTCTCGGTGCTCATGGTGATCCCGATCGGCGGCGCGGACATGCCCGTCGTCATCTCGCTCCTCAACTCGTTCACCGGGCTCGCGGTCGCGGCCACCGGGTTCTCGCTGCGCGAGCCGGCGCTGATCATCAGCGGCACGCTGGTCGGCGCCTCGGGCACGCTGCTCACGCTGCTCATGTGCAAGGCGATGAACCGCTCGATCACGAACGTGCTGTTCGCGGGCGTGGGCGGCTCGCCCGCGCCGGCGGCGGGCGGCGCGAGGGTGGGTGGGCCCGCCAAGAGCGCGCGCGAGATCGGCGCCGAGGACCTCGCCATGCTGCTCGCCAACGTGCACTCGGTCATCGTGATCCCGGGCTACGGCATGGCGGTGGCGCAGGCCCAGCACGTGACCCGCGAGCTCGCGGATCTGCTCGCGGCGAAGGGCGTCGACGTCAAGTACGCGGTGCACCCGGTCGCGGGGCGCATGCCCGGCCACATGAACGTGCTGCTCGCCGAAGCGAACGTGCCGTACGAGCAGCTCTACGATCTCGAGCAGATCAATTCCGAGTTCGAGCGCTGCGACGTCGCGCTCGTGATCGGCGCGAACGACGTCGTCAATCCCGCGGCGCGCTACGACAAGACGAGCCCGATCTACGGCATGCCGATCCTTGACGCGGACAAGGCGCAGAACATCATCGTCGTGAAGCGCAGCCTGAATCCCGGCTTCGCCGGCATCGACAACGAGATCTACTACAACCCGAAGACGTACATGTTCTTCGGCGACGCCAAGAGCGCGCTGACGAAGCTCGTCGAGGCGGTGAAGGCGCTCTAGCGACGCCGCAGGGCCGCGAACACGTCCGCCATGTGCTTCCACGAGTAGCGCCGCCGCAACGACGCGAGGCGCGCGATCGGCACCCATTCCGCCGACGCCGCATCGTCCGCGGCGAGCGGCGTGCCGCGCCGCCAGCGCCCGACGAAGTACCAGTTGAGCGTCGGGAAGCGCCCGAAGCCGCGCAGCGCGTACGTGTCCCAGAACGCGCCCAGTTCGGTGAGCGCGCCGAGCGTGAGCCCGGTCTCCTCGCGCAGCTCTCGGCGCGCGCAGCCCTCGATCGACTCGCCCGCCTCGATGAAGCCCCCGGGCACGTCGAGGAAGCCGATGCGCGGCGGGTGCGCCCGGCGCAGCAGCAGCACGTCGCCGCCCTTCACGACGAGCACGCCGGCGGCGAGCCGCGGATAGTCGTACATGAGGTAGCCGCAGCGCGGGCACGCAATGCGCATCGGCCGCGTGCGCGACGGCGGCCGCCGGCGGACGGGGCGGCCGCAGCGCGCGCACGGGAACGCGGGCCTCATCGCGCCTCCACGGCGATCACGGCGGGCAGGGGCACGCTCGCTCCCGGTGCAGCCGGCTCGCCGGTCTCGGGCCACGCACCGAAGCTCGCGTAGCGGAACGGTCGTGCGCTCACGACCAGCTCGGACTCGAGCCCGCCGTCCATCGACATCGCGTGCGAGAGCCCGAGCGGTGCGCGCTGAAGCAGCGTCGCGAAATCGGCCAGCGTGTAGGCGCCCTCGCTCACGCACACCACGATCCACCCCCTGCGGTCCTCGCCCACCGCGGTGCGGTTGGCGATGCGCTCGGAGCGGCGCACGCGCACGCCGCCGCTGCGATCGAACAGCATGAACGACTGCGCGACGTCGCTCCACGCGCGTTCGTCGCCCGCGCCCGGGCTCGAGAGGTCGAGCACGTGCGCGCGGGCGTCGGCGGCGACGAGCGCGGCGCGAAAGCCCGGGTGGGGCTTCGTCGAGATCGTGTCGCCGCCCGCGACGAGCAGCCCCATGTAGCTCCAGTCGGGATAGAACTGCCCCGCGTTGAACACGGCGAGCGCCCCGGTGCGCCGCTGCCACTCGACGATGCCGGGCGGCTCGCTCGCGTGCAGTCGCGCGAAGCTGTGGACGCGCAGCCGCGCCCGCTTCGGATCGACGCGCACGACCGCGACCGACGCCGAGCCGAGCCGGCACCACGGCTCGCCCGAGACCGTCGCGAACTCGACGCCCGGGCGCAGCTCGCGCCAGTGGGTCGCGTGCGTGTCGCGCCAGAACGCGAACGCCACCGCGAGCGCCAGGAACGGCAGCAGCCAGCGTGCGCGCAGGACACGAGGCACGTCAGGCCAGGCCCTCGTGCCGCTGGCGCGCCTCGACGACCAGCATGAGCTCGCGGATGTTCTCGAGCGTGAGGAGCCCCACCAGCCGCCCGCGCGCGACCACGGGGAGCGCGTTGAGGCGCGCCGCGCTCATGCGCTGGAGCGCGGCGTCGAGCGGCATCGACGCCTCGAGCGGCGCGACGTCGAGCCGCACGAGCCGGCCGACGGGCGCGGCGGGCCCGTCGGAACGCATGCCGCGGAGCAGATCGGCGCGCGAGAGCATGCCGAGCAGCTGGCCGTCCTCGAGCACGGGGAAGTCCTGCTGCTCGCCCGCCAGCAGCAGATCGACGGCGTACGAGAGCTCGTGGCGCGTCTCGAGGCTCACGAAGGCGGTCACCATCGCGGCGCTGACGGGCAGCCCGGCGAGCGAGCTGCGCGTCTGGACGAGCGCGCGCTCCTCGCCCGCGGTTGCGAACACGAACAGCGCGACGAACGCGAGCACCCAGAGCTTGAAGAACAGCGCGACGGCCGCGAACGCGAGCGCGAACCCCTGGCCCACGAGCGAGGCGTAGCGCGTCGCCCGCGCGTAGGGCATCACCGTGGCGAGCCCCGCGCGCAGCACGCGCCCGCCGTCCATCGGGAACGCCGGGATCAGGTTGAAGCCCAGCATGAACACGTTCGCGATGAAGAGGAACTCGAGCGTGCCGCCGCGGCCGCCACTGGCGAGGATCTGCTCGGGCCGCTCGCCGCGCGAGAACAGCCACGCGCCGAACGCGGTCGCGAGCACGACGTTGACCGCGGGACCCGCGAGCGCGATGAACATCTCCTGCCCGGGCTTCTCGGGGATGCGCTCGAGGCGCGCGACCCCTCCGACGGGCAGCAGCACGATCTCACGCGTGCGGATCCCGAAGCGCCGCGCGGCGAAGGCGTGCCCGAGCTCGTGGAGCACGACGCAGGTGAAGACGAGGATCAGCTCGAGCGCGGTCTGGAGGGCGTCCTGCGGGCTGCTGGAGGTGAGCAGCGAGAACCCCAGCAGCATCAGCACGAAGGTGACGTGCACCTCGATGCGGATGCCGGCGACGGTGCCGATGCGGAGCGACCAGCGCATGCGGGGCGAGCCTCCGAGGACGAACGCGGGAGTCTCGCACAACGACCGAAGCGGTCAAACGAGCGGGCGGGCGGAAGGCCCCGGCCCAGCGATCCCGGACCGAACCTAGGCGGCGCGGTCCTCGTCGTCGTAGTCGTCGACGTCGGAGTGGCCGTGGCCGTCGTGATCGCCGAAGTCGAACGAGAGCTCCGGTCCGAGGTCCTCGCCCTCGTGCAGCGCGGCTTCCTGCTCGGCGGTGAACTCGCCCCCGGTGTTCCAGCGCTCGCGCAGGTAGGTGCTCAGCGCCTCGAGGTCGCGTCGCGCGGCGTCGTGCCCGGGATGGATCCAGAGCGTGTGGCGGAGCAGGCGGATCGCGTCCTCGACCGAGCCGAACTCGAAGCACGCGGAAGCGGCGGCGAAGAACAACCCGGGATGGTGCGGCGCGAACGACAACCCGCGCAGCGAACGCGCGAGCGCTTCGCGCGCATCGCCGTCCTCGAGCGAGGCGTACGCCGCGCGCACGAGGAAGCGCGCCGCGTCCGGATCGGGCGGCAGCTCGAGCCCGGGGATGAAGCGGCGCAGCGCTTCGCACGCGCGCCGCAGCGAGGAGGAGACGAACGGATCGAGACGCGAGCTCGACGAGACCGCCACGCGCTCGGCGAGGCGTTCGAACGCTTCGAGGATGTCCTGCAGGCGGGGATGCGCGGATTCGGACACCGGCGGCTCCTTGCCGAGGGTCGGCGCCATCGTCCCGCCCCGTGGGCGACGGCACGATGGAGCTCACCCGCAGCTTATCGGCCGGAGCGCGCACGGGCTGAACCGGGGATGCGCGGCGGAGCGAAACGGCGGCGATCGCCGCGCTCCGCGGCGCGTCCGAGACGGCGAAGCGCCGCGTCAGCGGGCGCGGAATCCCGCGTGCGCCGTGCGCAGGAACTGCGCGAGCACCGCCTGTGCGACCGCGAAGCGGTACTCGCCCTCCGAGCGGATGTCGTCGATCGGCGCGATGTCGCGCGCGAGCGCTGCGCGCGCGGCGGCGACGAGCGCGGGCGAGGGTCGCGAGCCGAGCAGCGCCTCCTCGGCCGCGTGCGAGCGCAGCGTCGTGGCCGCGACGCTGCCCCAGGCGAGTCGCGCGTGGTCGACGGCGCCGTTCGGGCTCACCCGCAACGCACCCGCGAAGACGACCTTCGAGATGCTCTGCGCCGCGCGCGTGCCCACCTTCCGGAAGAGGACGCGCGTGCGGGTGCGAACCGCGGGCAGCGTCACCGCCACGATCAGCTCGTCGGGCTCGAGCGCGAGCCGGCGATAGCCCGTGTAGAGCTTCCCGAACGGCAGCTCGCGTTCGCCGCGCACCGACCCGGCGTGGACGACCGCGCCGTACGCGAGCAGCACGGGCAGCGAATCGCCCGCGGGCGAGGCGTTCGCGATGTTGCCGCCCAGCGTCGCACGGTTCTGGATCTGCGCCGCGCCGATCACGCGCGCGGCCTGCCGAAGCATCGGCCAGCCCGCCGTCGCCGCGTGACGCGCGATCGCATCGAACGTGGCGAGCGCGCCGATGCGCAGCCCGTTCTTCCCGGCGCGGATCGCCCGCAACGGCGCGAGCAGCGAGAGGTCGAGGTAGCGACGGTCGGTCAGCGTGCCGGCGTTCAGGTAGACGAACAGGTCGGTCCCGCCCGCGAGCGGGGTCAGGCGCCCGTTCGTGCCCGCCGCGTGCATCAGCGCGAGCGCCTGCGCCACGCTGCGCGGGCGGACGACCTCGAGCGCGGAGAGCGCCGTCCTCATCGCGCGCGCTTCCGCGCGGTCCGCGCAGCGCGTCGCCGCGTCGCGGCCGTGCCGGCGCGACGCGATGCGGTGCGCCCCGGCGCGCGCGACGGCCGGCGCGCACGCGCCGGGCGCCGGGGCGCTGCCGACTCGGCCGCGGCCGCCTGCACCGCGTCGACGATCTTCTGATAGCCGGTGCAGCGGCACAGCGTGCCGGAGAGCCCGTCGCGCACCTGGGCGTCGGTCGGGACGCGGCCGCGGTGTTCGGCGAGCAGCGCCAGCGAGGCGACCAGCATGCCCGGCGTGCACATGCCGCACTGCGAGCCGCCACGCTCGACGAACGCGCGCTGCAGCGCCGAGAGCCGCTCGCCGCGCGCGAGACCCTCGACCGTGACGACCTTCGCGCCCTCGGCATGCACCGCGGGCACGAGGCACGAGTTCACGGGCGCGCCGTTCAGCAGCACGGTGCAGGCGCCGCACTCGCCCTCGCCGCAGCCTTCCTTGCTGCCGGTGAGTCCGCAGTCCTCGCGCAGCACGTCGAGCAGCCGCTTCATCGGCGGCACGCTGACGCGTCGCGCGCGGCCGTTCACGGTCATCGCGAGGCGCACGCGCGGGCTCACGACGGCCTTCCGCGCAGCGCACGCATCAGCCGCTCGGGCGTCGCGGGGATCTCGGTCAACCTGCAACCGGTCGCCTGCGCGATCGCCTCGATCACGGCCGGCGCGGGCACGTCCATCGGCAGCTCGCCGACTCCCTTCGCGCCGCGGGGCCCGAGCGAGTACGGGATCTCGACCAGGTCGACGTCGATGGGCGGCGAATCCGCCGACGTCGGGATGATGTAGTTGGTGAGCTGGTGGTTCCACACGCGCCCGTCCTTCCAGCGCACCTCCTCCAGCAACGCCCAGCCGAGCGCCTGCAGCGTGCCACCCTCGATCTGCCCGGCGGCGAGGATGGGATGGATCGCGCGCCCGATGTCCTGCGAGGTGTGGACGTTCAGCACCTTCGTCTCGGCGGTGTCGAGATCGACCTCGACTTCGACCGCAATCGCGGCGTAGGAGAACACACCGTAGGCATCGCCTTGATAGGTCTCCTCGCTCCACACGATCGCCGCGGGCTTCCTGTAGCGCTGCTCGACGCGGAGCGGCCCGCGCTCGGCGAGCCAGCGGCGCGCGACGCGCAGGTAGTCCCGCTCGCCGTCGAGCGGCCGCTCGGCGAAGCGCTCGAGCTTCTCCTTGAGCTGCTGCGCGCAGCCCTCGATGAGCCCCCCCACCACCATCACGGTGCGCGAGGCGACCGTGGGTCCGCTGTTGGGCACCGCGTCCGTGTCGGGCGGATGGATGACGACGCGCGACGCCGGGATGCCGAGCACGTCGCCGACGACCTGCGAGAACACCGTCACCGTGCCCTGGCCGATCTCCGTGTTGGCGACGCGCACGCGCGGCCAGCCCTCGGGCGTCAGGTCGAGCGCCGCGAGCGAATCGAGCTTCACCTCGCCGCTGCCCGTGAAGCCGCCGCCGTGGTAGACGAGCGCGCAGCCGATGCCGCGCCGCAGCCGGCGTCCGTCCTTCGCCGCGTGGCCGCGTCGTTCGGCCGCTTCGGCGGCCGCGTTCTCGCGATCGAATCGCGCGCGCCGCGCGCTCCAGCGCGAGCGCTCGACCGTGCGCTCGAGCACTTCATGCGCGCCGACGCTCTCGCGCAGCACCTGGCCCGTCACCGTCGTGTCGCCCTCGCGCACCGCGTTGCGCCGACGCAGCTCGAACGGATCGATGCCCAGCCCGGCGGCGATGCGATTGAGGTGCGACTCGATCGCGAACAGCGTCTGCGGCGCCCCGAAGCCGCGGAACGCGCCGTTGGGCGGCGTGTGCGTCGCCACCGCGCGCGCGACGATGCGCGACGCCTGCCAGCGATACGAACCGCCCGCGTGGATCGCCCCGCGCGAGAGCACGACCGGTGTGAGCGTCAGGTACGCGCCACCGTCCATCACCACGTCGGCGTCGAGCGCGACCAGCGTGCCGTCGCGATGGACGCCCGTGCGCAGGCGCACGATCGCAGGATGGCGCTTGGTCGTGGCCGCGATGTCCTCGAGCCGGTCGTAGACGATCTTGACCGGCCGGCCGCTCTTCCACGCCAGCACCGCCGCGTGGCCGGCGATCATCGAAGGATACTCCTCCTTGCCGCCGAAGCCGCCGCCGGTCACGGTCTGTGCGACGCGCACCTTTTCGGGCGGCAGCGCGAGCAGGCGCTGCATCGCGCCGTGGATGTAGTAGGGGCACTGGAGCGAGCCGCGCACGAAGATTCCGCCATCCGCCGTGCGCTCCGCCAGCATCGCGTTGTTCTCGATGTAGAGCTGCTCCTGGTGGCCGCAGCGGTACTCGCCCTCGAACACGAGGTCGGCGCTCGCGAACGCCGCGTCCAGGTCGCCGCGCTCGATGCGGATCGTCTTGAACACGTTGTCGTCGCCGCGCAGCAGCACGCGCCGGGCGAGCGCGTCCTCGACCGTGAGCGCCGCGGGCAGCGGCTCGATCGTGACCTTCACCGCGTGCGCCGCGGCCTCGGCGCGCTCCGGGTCCTCGTGCGCGAGCAGCAGGATCGGCTCGTCCCAGTGGTTGACGAACTCCGCGGCGAGCAGCGGCTGGTCGTCCTCGATCAGCGCGACCACGTTCTCGCCCGGGATGTCGCGATGGTCGCAGACCGTCACGCCGCGCCAGTCGAACGCGGGATCGAGCTCGATCTTCGCGATCCGGCCGCGAGCCGTCGTCGAACGCACCGTGCGGCCGTGGAGCACGCCGGGAACGCGCAGGTCATCCAGGTAGAGCGCGCGGCCCGTCACCTTGTCGGCGCCGTCGAGCCGCGGAACGCTGACGCCGACGACGGCCGGCCGGTGGATCGTGCTGCGGGCGTTGCCGGAGCGGCGGGTGCGCGAACGTGGGGGGAAAGGTGAGGCGCGGCGTGATGGGGTGCGGGGGCGACTCATCGCCACAATTTAGAGCGGCGACAGCCCCGGCGCCAGCCGACGGCGGCGAAAACCCATGGCCGGCGCCCGCGGGCGGGCGCTACTATTGAGTCGAACGGATCGCCTTCGCGCCGCCCCGGCGCCTTCGATCCGCCCCCACCGGAGGTTTCCATGGGCCGCCCTCCATGCCTCGCCTGCGCCGGCGTCCTCGCCGCGCTGCTCCTCGCCCTGTGCGTCGCGAAGCCCGCGCTCGCCGCGTGGCCGCACGACAACATCAACGGCGGCGTCCCGCTCCAGACGCTGGCGTTGTCGGTCGGGTTCCCCGTCTCGGTCCCGGACGGCACGGGCGGCGCCATCATCGCGTGGGTCGACTACCGGACGGGCGCCGCCGACGTCTACGCGCAGCGCCTCAACGCCTACGGCGTCCCGCAGTGGACGACGAACGGGATCGCGATCTGCACCGCGGGCGGCACGCAGGACGAGATCAGCATCGCGGCCGACGGCGCAGGTGGCGCGGTATTGGCGTGGGAGGACCTGCGCGCGGGAGCGTCCGACATCTACGCGCAGCGCGTGAGCTCGACCGGCGCCGTGCAATGGACGGCGAACGGCGTGCCGCTCTGTCAGGCGACCGGCAACCAGACGCTGCCCGCGCTCGTCCCCGATGGCAGCGGCGGCGCCGTCGTGGCGTGGACCGACGCGCGCCTGGGCTCGACCAACACCGACATCTACGCGCAGCACGTGAGCGCGGCGGGCGCGGTGACGTGGACCACCGACGGCGTGGTGGTCTGCAATGCGACCGGCCTGCAGTCGAACGTCGCCGGCATCACCAACGGCGCGGGCGGCGGCATCTTCACCTGGCAGGACCAGCGCTCGGGCAACTACGACATCTACGCTCAGATGCTGAACAACGCGGGCGTCGCGCAGTGGACCGCGAACGGCGTCGTCGTGTGCAACGCCACCTCCGATCAGACCAATCCCTCGATCTGCACCGACGACGCGTCGGGCGCGCTCATCTCCTGGAGCGATCAGCGGAACGGCAACTTCGACATCTACAGCCAGAGGATGTGGTACCCCGGGATCCCGGTGTGGATCGCGAACGGTGTGGCGACGAACACCCAGACCGGCACGCAGGAGTATCCGCTGCTCGCGAGCGACAACCTGGGCGGCGCCTACGTGATCTACCTCGACCAGCGTTCCGGCTACTCCGGCATCTCCACGCAACGCATCAACCAGAACGGCTCGCCCCAGTGGGGCGCGACCGGGGTCGGCCTCGACGGCAGCGGCGGCGGCGCGAGCCCGCCCTATTACAACGTCATCCCCGACGGGGTCGGCGGCGCCATTGCGATCTGGCAGGACGCGCGAACCGGCCAGTCCGCGACGTACGTGCAGCGGCTGAGCAGCGCGGGCGCGATCGCGTGGGGCACGAACGGGCTCGGGGTCGACATCAACCCGAACCAGAACAACGAGAACTCGGTGTGCTCGGACGGCGCGGGCGGAGCGATCGTCAGCGTCGTCGACCTGCGCAACGAACCGACGACGAGCTTCGACCTGTTCGGCTTCCGCGTCGACGCGTTCGGCGTGATGGGCGGCGAGCCGGTGCCCGCGGGGGTCAAGGACGTGCCGAACGACCAGGGCGGCAGCGTGAAGGTGTCGTGGAACGCGAGCCCGCTCGACCTGGACCCCGCCTCGTACGCGGTCGCGAGCTACCTGCTGTTCCGCTCCGCCCCGCCCAACGTCGCGGCCGAGGCGGTGCGCGCGGGGCGCGTGACGCGTTCGCTCGCCGACTTCGCCGGCGCGACGCCCGGGCGCGCGCCGCTCTACGCGCCGCCCGACGGCGCGCAGACCTACTACTGGGAACTGATCGACCAGCAGGCCGCCTACCACCTGCCGAGCTACAGCCTCGTCACGACGACGACGGGCGATTCGACCTCGCTCGGCAATCCCCGCACCGCGTACATGGTGCAGGCGCGCAACGCCAGCGGCTCGCAGTGGTGGAACGCCGCGCCCGACAGCGGGTACTCGGTCGACAACCTCGCGCCCATCGCGCCGGCGCCGTTCACCGGCCAGTACGCCGCCGGCACCGCGACGCTCCACTGGAATCCCAACGCCGAGGCCGATCTCGCCGGCTACCGGCTCTACCGCGGCACGTCCGCGTCGTTCACGCCGGGTCCGGGTGACGAGGTCGCGGCGCTCACCGACACGGGCTACACCGACGTCGCGGGCACGCCCTACGTCTACAAGCTCTCGGCGGTCGACGTTCACGGCAACGAATCGCCGTTCGCGACGCTCGTGCCCTCGGGCACGACGGGCGTGGGCGACGACGCGCCGCCACGCGCATTGGCGCTCGCGCCGCCGTCACCTTCGCCCGCGCACGAGGCGACGCTGCTCCGCTTCGACCTGCCGCACGCTGCGAGCGTCCGCCTCGAGCTGTTCGATCCCACCGGTCGACGGATGCGCGCGATCGACCAGGGCGAGCGGGCCGCGGGCCGCTACGCGGTGGCGCTGTCGCTGCGGGACGACGCGGGCCGTCCGCTCGCTGCCGGGCTCTACCTCGTGCGGCTCTCGGCCGAGGGGCGGACGCTCACGCGCCGGCTCGTGGCCCTTCGCTAGGCCCCGCAACGAGCCGCCGCTCGCGCGTCGAACGGCGGCGGCCGCACGCTCTGCTATCTTTCACGGCGTGAACCGCCCGATCGTTCGCGTGCTCGCACGGATGCGCGTCGCGTGGGCTGCGGCGCTGCTCGCGAGCGTGGTTTCGGCCTGCGCCCGCGCGCCGGCCCCGGGCGCCGCGGACGCGCGCTGGTTCGGCTCGGTGACACCCCCGCGCGCGAACGTGCTGCGCTTCAACAACGGCGCCGAGCCCGAGACGATCGATCCCGGCGTCATGTCCGGGCAGGCCGACGGCCGGATCGCGACACTGCTGTTCGAGGGCCTGACCACGCCCGATCCCCGGACGCTCGCGCCGCGACCCGGGCAGGCCTACCGCTGGGAGATCAGCCCCGACGGCCTCGTCTACACGTTCCACCTGCGACCGGGGCTGCTCTGGAGCGACGGCGAACCGGTCACCGCCGGCGACTTCGTCTACG
>DATJXF010000148.1:0-6285 GCA_035500415.1 Candidatus Acidiferrales bacterium
GGCCAGCGCTGGTCGGGCCACGGCTCGAGGGACTTGGCGACGATCGCTTCGAGGCGTGCGTCGGCGATCGGCTTGCGGCCGCTGCCCATGCCGGGCAGGCCCCCGGTGAGCATCTCGTGCAGCACCGCGCCGAGCGCGTAGACGTCGGTGCTCTGGTCCACGGGCCGGCCGGCCGCTTGCTCGGGGGACATGTAACCCGGCGTGCCCATCACGCGGCCCTCGAGCGTCTGCGTGTCCTGCTTCGCGAGCGCGCTGTCCGTCGAGTCCGGCGCGCGCAGCTTGGCGAGGCCGAAGTCGAGGATCTTCACCGCGCCGTCGCGGCCGATCATCACGTTCTCCGGCTTGAGGTCGCGGTGCACGATGCCCTTCTCGTGCGCGCGCGCCAGGCCCGCGGCGATCCCGCGCGCGATGCGCACGGCCTGTTGCGCCGGCAGCGCGCCCGCCGCGAGCCGCTCACGCAGCGTCGCACCCTCCACCAGCTCCATCGCCAGGTAGACGCGTCCCTCGCTCTCGCCCACGTCGTACACGGCCGCGATGTTCGGGTGGTTCACCGCCGCCGCCGACCGCGCTTCGCGCAGCAGCCGTGCACGGCGCTCACCGTCGGCGGCGACCGAGGCCGGCAGCACCTTGAGCGCCACGTCGCGCCCGAGCCTCGCGTCACGTGCGCGGTAGACGACGCCCATCCCCCCCTGCCCGAGCTTCGCTTCGACGCGGTAATGCGCGATGGTCGTCCCGGCGAGGTCCTCGACCGGCGCCGGCTGCGGGCCACTCGGGCGCGCGAGGACGCCGAGCAGCTGGTCCACGGTTCCCTCGGGCTCCTTCCGCCTCTTCTCGTCGTCGCCCGGCACGCGGCCCCCTTCGGCGCGTTCGATGATAGGCGGAAACCGCGCGATTCATCTGTCCTGGGACACCCCCTCGGCGAGGTGGAGCCCAGCCAATCCCGCGCGGTCGAGCTCGGCCGGGAGATTGCTCTGGGGGCGCGTGCCATAATCGAGGAGCAGCGCGCGATGCAGCCGACGGACGTCACGATCGAGATCCTCGAGGACATCCGGCAGGAGATCCGCGAGACCAAGGACGAGCTCCGGCAGACCCGGACTGACTTGCAGGCCGAGATGCATGGCGTCCGCGTGGAGCTCCGTCAGACGCGCGAGGAGCTCTCGGAGCGCTTCGACCAGACGAACCGCCGCGTCGGCGAGGCTGAGATTCGGACGGCCACGGCGATCACCGAGCTCGTGGGAGCCGTTCGAGAGATGCGGGACGAGTTCCGCAGCGCGAGGGACCTGCGACCGCGCGTCGAGCGATGCGAGCAGGACATCGCCGACATCAAGCGGCGACTGCCCGAGACGTAGCCGTCACTGCGGGCAGTGCAGGCGTTTCACGCCGGCGCGCGCCGCGTCCGCGCTCACCGATCGCGGCGTCGCGTGCCCCCAGCGCGAGAGGACCTCGTCGAAGGCGGCGCACGCGCCTGTCGTGTCCCCCGTCTGCTCGAGCGCCGCGGCGAGATCGAGCTGCGCGTGCACGTGATCGGCGACGCGCCACTCGTACGCGCAAGCCGCCACCGCGCGACGGAGCGTGGGGATCGCCTCGGCTGGCCGCCCCGCGAGCAGCTGGACGTGCCCGGCGTACGCGTCGGCGTTGCCGAGGATGGCCGCGATGAGCGGCAGGCCTGCCGCGTGCGTCTGCAGTCGCGGGTCGTGATCGCGCGCGTCGAGCGCCTCCTTCGCCTCCTCCGGCGATAGCGCCGTCGCGGCCCACGCGAACGACCACACCAGATCCGGCAGCGCGCCGGCGTGGAGCTGCTCGTCGATCCACCGCGAGCGCTCCGCGTCGAACGCCGGCCCGCGGCCCAGGGCCAGGCGCGCGATCCACGGCCACGCGTCCACGCCGGCGACGCCGTGCGGGAACATGCTTCGCGTCAGGGCCTCGCTGCGCGACGTGAAGTCCCGCGCCACGTCGAGGGCGCGCGCCGTGTCTCCCGTCTCGAGCGCCACGTCGACGCGTCCCGTCGCGGCCCACAGGTTCCAGAGGTACACGGTCGGCATCGTCTTGCGCAGGAAGGCGGCGAGCCGCTCCGCCGCCGCCCTCGCATCGTCGAAGCGGCCGACGAGGAACGAGAGCCACATGCCGTCCGACGCGCCGGACACCTCGCCGAGCGGCGCGGGCTGCGACGCCGCGTGCTGTGCGGCGAGCTCGCGCAGCGCCGCCTCGGGTCGACGCAACGCCGAGCCGGCCCAGATCAGGCTCCACGACCCCTGTATCTTGTCGACGTCGAAGGTGCGGCGCGCGTCGCGATCCATGTCGTCGCAGCGTCCCTCGGTCGCGTCGAGGAGTGTCGGCCAGAGATAGATGTCGCCGGACTGCGGCGCGATCGAGGTCCCTCGCGCGAACACCGCGCGCGCCTCGTCGTTGCGGCCGAGGACCGCGAGAACGTTCCCCAGGTTCTCGAATGCCTGCACGTCCTGCGGATCCAGCTCGGTGGCGCGCCGCGAGGCCGCGAGCACGCGCTCCGGGGTGGCCGTGCCGAGGCCTCCGAGCCAGTCGAGGAACTCGACGTCGCCGGGCCAGCGCGCCGACGCCGCCTCGAGGCGGGCCATCGCCAGCGCCTGGTCCTTGTGCACGCGGCCGATGGCCGGCTCCATCGCCTCGAGGAAGACCCGGTCCCGTTCGGAGAGGCGCGTGCGCAGCGACGCGGCCGTGGCCAGCTCGGTCCGCGCGGTCTCCGGGTCGAAGACCGACGCCCCGATCGCGAGGCGGAAGTGCGCCGCGGCCATCGTCGGATCGAGCTGCGCGGCGCGCGAGAAGTGTCCGAGCGCCAGGTTCCAGCTGTCGTCGCGCAGCGCCTGCATCGCGGCGGCGAACTCGGTCCGCGCCTCGGGGACGTTGGTCTCCGGCAGCGGCTGGTCGACGTACGTCGTGACCGCGGGCGCCGCCGCGGCGGACGCGGACGGCGCCGGCGTGGGCGAGGGCGGCGGCGCGGCATGCCTCCAGGTCGACGCCGCGAGCGCGCCGGCGCCGAGGAGCGCCGCGAGTCCGAGCGCCGCAGGCCACGGGCTCCGGCGTGCGGGGGATCCGATCGCCTCGAGCGGGGCGAGCAGCTTGCCGGCGTCGGACCAGCGCTCCTCGGGCGACGCGGCGAGAGAGCGCGCGACGACGGCCTCGAGCCGCGCGTCGCCGATGGGCTTGCGCCCGCTGCCGACGCCGGGCAGGCCGCCGGTTAGCATCTCGTGCAGCACGACGCCGAACGCGTACACGTCGGTGCGCGCGTCGACGGGACGGCCCGCGGCCTGCTCCGGCGACATGTAGCCGGGCGTGCCCATCACGCGCCCCTCGAGCGTCTGCGTCTCCTGGCGCTCCAGCGCCGAGTCGGTCGAATCGGGTTCGTGCAGCTTCGCGAGGCCGAAGTCGAGAATCTTCACCGCGCCGTCGCGCGCGAGCATCACGTTCTCCGGCTTGAGGTCGCGATGCACGATGCCCTTCTCGTGCGCGCGCGCGAGGCCCGCGGCGATCTGGCGGGCGATGCGGATCGCTTCGCTCGCCGGCAGCGCTCCTCCCGCCAGACGCTCGCGCAGCGTCGTCCCCTCCACGAGCTCCATCGCGAGCCACACGCGCCCGTCGCTCTCGCCCACGTCGTATACGGCTGCGATGTTCGCGTGGTTCACCGCGGCAGCCGACCGGGCCTCGCGGAGCAACCGCGAGCGACGCTCGCTATCGGCTGCGAGCGACGCCGGCAGCACCTTGAGCGCCACGTCACGCGCGAGCCGAGAGTCTCGCGCGCGATAGACGACGCCCATGCCGCCCTGCCCGAGCTTCTCCTCGACGCGATAGTGCGCGATCGTCGTGCCCCGCAGGTCCTCGGCGGCCGGCGCCATCCCGCGCAGCAGCGCGCTCACGGTGCCCGCGGGTTCTTTCGCGTTCCTCTCGTCGTCGCCCGGCACGCGGCCCCCTTCGGCGCGTCCGATGATAGGCGGAAACCGCGCGGCTCGTCTGTCCGGGGACACCCCGCGATCTGTCCGTGACAGGGGGTCGGCGATCGCAAGCGCACGGAATCGCTCGAGGCCGGCGGTGGCCCAGCCGCTGCAATCGGGGCGGTCATGAGCCATACTCCGGTCGTGGCCTCGACGGCTGCGAACTCCCGGTACACGTGGGACGACTTCGTCGCGCTCGACGAGGACGACCTGCGCGAGCTCATCGACGGGGAGCTCGTGGAGGTCGAGGTGCCTACCGATTCGCATGAATACATCGTCGGCCGCCTGGTCACGGCGCTCACCAACTGGGCCGACGCGGGACACGGCGGACGCGCCCTGGTGTCGGGCTACAAGGTCCGCATCTCGGATCGGCGCGGCGTGATGCCGGACGTGCAGTTCTTTCGAGCGGGCAATGACGCTTCGAAGCGGCAGCAGAAGGGACTGGTCGAAGGGCGGCCGGATCTGGTGGTCGAGGTGATGTCGCCGTCGAGCATTCGGTACGACCGGCTGAAGAAGCTGCAGTGGTACGCGCAACTCGGCGTGCCCGAGTACTGGCTCGTGAATCCCGAGGCGCAGATGCTGGAGCGGCTCGTTCTGCGCGAGGGCGTGTACGCGATCGTCGAGTCGCTCGCGGGAGACGACGCGTTCAGGCCAGCGAGCTTCGACGGACTCGAGATTCCGCTCGCGAGACTCTGGGAGGCGTAGTCGCTGCGCCTAGGGGCGCGGTTTGCCGAGGACCATCTTCTGCACCACCTCGGCGGCGGTCGGGTCGTCGGGGGCGAAGGCGTGAAGGTCGTCGACCGCGCGGCCGACGAGGTCGCGGTCGCCGCTCGCCGCGAGGTCGAGGAGGCGCTGGCGGAGGAGCACCGCGGTGGCGTCGGCGATCTCGGGGTCGGCGAAGCGCTTGTCGTGCGCGCGGGCGACGGCGCGGGCGAGGCGCTCGCGCTTCGGGAGGAACCAGTCGAGCCCCTTGCGGCGATCGCTCGTGCCGCGCGGCTCGGGCTCGAAGCGATCGAAGAGGCCCGCGGGCACCAGGTGCTTCGCCAGCACGGGCCCCCACGCCGGCGCGAACGCCATGGCCACGGGGCGCGCCGCCGCGAGCGACGAGAGCGCCCCTTCGCTCGGCGTGCCGGCGAGCTCGAGATCGCGCCAGAGCGGGATGAGCGCCGCGTCCCGGGCGAGCACGCGCGACGCGGCCGCTCCGTGCGCGAACGTGGGCACCACGGTCACGTCGCCGCGGAGCGAGCCCGTCGCCTCGGCGGCGGCGGCGCGGCGCCACACGGTGCGGTCGGTCACGAGCACCACCGCGCGCGGCGGGAGCACGCCCAAGGCCGTGTCGTCCCACGTCGCCGCCGGCGAATCGAGCCACGGCGGCGCGCCGTGCGGGCGCACCGAGCCGCGGCTGTACGCCTCGTCGGCGATGTCCACGGGCGCGGCCAGCTCGAGCACGAGCACCATCGCGGCGCTCGCGCGCGCGAGCGGCACGCGCGCCCCCGCGATGGCCCGCACGAGCGCCTGCATCGCGACCCCCGCGAGCACGCACGCGCACGCGACCGCCGCGAGCACCGGCGCGCCGAACCGCGTCGGCCCGAGCGGCGCACCGAGCCATCCGCACGCGAGCCCCGCCGCGGTCATGACGACGAGCGCCGCCGCCGTCGCCCGCGCGCGCGGCACGAGCAGCGCGAGCACGGTGCCGACGACGGCCGCCCCGAGGAGCACCGCCCCGATCTCCCCTTGCACGAAGTGCCCCGGCGCCCCGGCCGCCGACGTCCCGCGCTCCCCCGCGTACGGCGCCATGAGCGCGTCCATCACGGGCACCCCGGCCGCGCGCGTCCGCGCGAGCGCGAGCCCCAGCGGCGCGAGCCCCGCGAGCTTCAGCGCGGCGAGCGCGCGCCAGTCGCGCCGCCACTCCTCGAGCATCCCGGTGCGCATCTCCGGGTCGCCGACCGCGAACGCGCCGCACGCCGCGTACGCGCACAGCCCCGCCAGCGGGTCCTGCGAGAACGCGAGCGCGAGCACCAGCACCGCGAGCCGCAGGGAATTTTGAACAGGAAGATCAGAAGATCGGGAAGGTGTTTCTCCCCCACTTCCCCCTTCTGATCTTCTGATCTTCCTGTTCACTTCACCCGCCGCGAGCGCCGCCATCGCCGCCACCGCGAGCCCCGCGCTGAGCGCCGACCCGCCGACCGCCGCGCCCTCCATCTGCCACGCGCCCCCGAGAAGCGCGCACCACGTCGCGATCACCGCGACCATCGCGCCGAGCCGCGGCGCCTCCGCGCACGCCCCCAGGAGCACCCGCGCCAGCACGAACACGACGGCC
>DATJXF010000149.1:0-15639 GCA_035500415.1 Candidatus Acidiferrales bacterium
GCGACGGATTTCGCGGACCGGCTGCAGCAGCAGATCGTGCCCGCGCTGCGTTCGGGCTTCGTGATGATCACCGACCGCTACATCTACTCGCTCATCGCGCGGGCGATCGTGCGCGGCGCCGATCCCGACTGGATCAAGAAGGTCTACTCGGTCGCGCTGCGCCCCGACGCCGTCTACTACCTGCGCATCGACGTCGAGAACCTCGTGCCGCGCGTGCTCGCCGACGGTCCGTTCGACTACTGGGAATCCGGCATGGACCTGCCGATGGGCGAGGACCTCTACGAGTCGTTCATCCAGTACCAGAGCCGCGTGATCGCCGAGCTGGACGGGCTGGCCCGCGAGTACGGCTTCCAGACGTTGGACGCGACCCGCGACGTCGACGCGATCTCGGAGGACCTGTGCGCCCGGGTCTCACGCCTGCTGCAGGATCGCCGCCCGGCACTGGCGACGCCCCTGTCCTGACCGCCACGCCCGCCGGCTCGAACGCGGCGGACGGTTCCCCGGGCGTGAGCCCGGGCGGCGGCGGGACGGCTCCCGGCGGCGCCGCGCCCGGCCCCGCCGCGGCGCTCCTGTCGCGCGCCGACGCGCTGCTCCGTGCGCTCGCGCGCTGCCGCGAGCGCGCCCCCGACGCGGTGCACGACGTGCGCGTCGCCGCGCGACGCATGGAGGCCGCGCTCTGGGTGTGGCGCAACGCGCTCTCGCCCGGCGAAGCGAGCGCGCTCCGCCGTGCGCCGCGACGCTGGCGCCGCCGGCTCGCGCACGCGCGCGATCTCGAGGTGCTCGCGCATGAGCTCGGGAGCCCGCCGCTCTGCGAGTGCGGCGAGACCATCGGCGCGCTCGCCCGGGCGCTCGCGCGCGAGGGCGACCGGGTAACGTCGCGCCTGCGCGTGCGCCCGCGCGGCCGGCGGGTCAAGCGCTGGCGCGGGGCGCTCGAGCGCGCGACGGGCGATGCGCCGGAGGCGGAGCTGGCCGCGGTCCTCGCCGCCGGCGCCGCGCGCGTGCGGCGGCGCCAGCGGGACGCGCTCGCGGCGCTTGCGGCCGCCCAGGGCGTCGACGATGACGGGCCCCTCCACGCCGCGCGCGTCGCGCTCAAGCGCTGGCGCTACGCCGAGGAGGCGTACGCTGCGGCGAGCGGAGGCGCGCTCAGTTCGCGTTCGGACGAGGCCCGCGAGCTGCAGCGACGGCTGGGGTCGCTGCACGATCGGGCGAACTCGAGCGTGCTCCTGCTCGCCCGCGCGAGGCGGGCGAGCCGCCGCGGGCGCTCGCGCGAGGCGTCGGAGCTGACGGCCGCGGCGGCGCTGGCCGACCGGCTGCGCTCCGAGGGGCTGGCGACGCTTCCGCCGCTGCTGCGCTCGATCGGCGCGCCGGCTCGCTGAGCGTGCGCGCGGCGCGCCGCGCCGTGCGCTCGGGCCGCGGCTCGAGCCGGACGCGCACCTCGCACTCCAGCAGCCGCTCGAGCTCGCGCGTGCGGCGGCGCGCGGCCCAGAGTTCGAGCTGCGCGTCCCGGAGCGCGCGCACGTGCAGCGAGATGCGTCCGCCGCGGCGCTCGACGTGGAGGCCGCGGATCAGCTGGTAGTGGCTGCGGTCGAGGCCTTCGGCCACGCGCAGCATCGCCGCCAGCCATCGCACCGTCCGGCGCATGCCCTTGCGCAGCCGGCGATAGCCCTCGTCGTGCTTCCGCGGCCGCGCCTTGCCGTGGTAGCGCGCGACGTTCGCGATCACCTCCACCTCCTCCTCGGAGAGGCCGCGCAGATGCCCGTTGCGGATGACGTAGCGCGAGTGCTCGGCGTGGCCGTCGTAGGCGATCGCCGAGCCGACGTCGTGGAGCAGCGCCGCGAAGCGCAGCAGCTCGCGCGCGCTCGCGTCGATGCCGTGCTCGGGCGCGAGGCCGTCGAAGAGCGCGAGCGAGAGGTTCGCGACGTGCTCGGGGTGCGCACCCGTCGGCCCGAACTTGGCGAGCAGCGCGAGCACGCTGCGCAGGCGCAGATCCTCGACCGAATCGAGCGCCGAGACCTCGTGCACGTGGTGCTGCAGCCAGTCCGTGACGAGTCCCTCGCGCAGCCCGAAGTCGGAGAGCGTGAGGTGCGAGGCGCCCGCGCGCTCGAGCACCTCGAGCAGCACGAGCGCACCGGGCACGATGATCTCGGCGCGCAGTCCGTCGACCTCGGGCAGCCGCACGCGCTGCGCGAGCGGCATGCGGAGCAGCCGGCGCGTGAGCCGGCGCAGCGAATCGACGCCGATCGCGTGCCCGTTGATCTGGCGGACGCGTTCGCCGCGATCGAGCCAGTGCGCCGCGTGCGCGAGGGCGTGCACCGCGCCCGAGGAGCCGTAGACCTGTGCGCCGTCCTGGTCGCCGAGCTTGTCGAACGCCGCGTCCAGCTCCTCGCGGATCGCGCGGCGCAGGCGCGAGATCTCGCGCGGCGTGGGCGGATCGTGCTGGAGGAAGCGCTCGGTGAGGCGCAGCGCCCCGACGGGCGCGCTCACGACGCGCGGCGCACGGCCCTCCATGCCGGCGACCAGCTGCGCGCTGCCGCCGCCCACGTCGACGACGAGCGCGTGCGGCGTGTGGACGCGCAGCGCCGAGCGCACGGCGAGGTCGATCAGGCGGCCCTCTTCCGCGGCCGGAATGATGCGGGGCGTGATGCCGGCCAGCTCGCGGCAGAGCTGCAGGAACTCGCCGCCGTTGCTCGCCTCGCGCACCGCGGCGGTCGTCGTGCAGAGGATCCGCTCGGCCTGCAGCCGCCGCGCGAGCTGGACGAAACGGCGGAGCGCGAGCGCGGTGCGTTGCATCGCGTCGCGGCGCAGGCGGCGTCGGGCGAAGGAGCCGCGGCCGATCTGCACCACCTCGCGCTCGCGATCCACCACCTCGAACGCGGGCGGCCGGTGGGCGCTCGCGATCACCATGTGGATGGAGTTGGAGCCGACGTCGATCGCCGCGATGCGCACGCTTCCTCCGAGAGACCGCCGGGCCGGACGCGGCCCCTCGGCACTTTATCGTCCGCCGGGCGCGCTGCGTCAACCGAAGGGGCGTCGAGGCGGGCGCGGCGCGAGGGCGGCGCGCGCCGCGTGCCCGCTCGGACCGCCGGAAACGTTCCCGCCGCGCCGGCCCCGGCTGCTAGTCTTGCGGCGGCCCCACGCCCGGCCGCACCCCCGTTCCCCGCGAGGCGTCCCATGCCGCATCGCCCGCCGCTCGTTTCGCTGCTGCTGCTGCTCGCGCTCGTTTTCGCGCCGCGTGCGCACGCGCAGGTCATCACGCTCGACGTCGACGCCACGCAGGCACCGCGCCGGCTGCTGCGCGTCATCGAGACGTTCCCGGTCAAGCCCGGGACGATCTCGCTCGCGTATCCCAAGTGGATTCCGGGCGAGCACGGCCCGACCGGGCCGGTCACCGACGTGATGAACCTGGTGATGACGGCGAACGGCCAGCGGCTCTCGTGGCAGCGCGACGACGTCGAGCCCTACGTGGTGCGCTGCCTCGTGCCGGGCGGCGCGAGCGAGCTGCGCGTGACGTTCGACTTCGCGCTCGCGTCGACCACCTCGGGCTACTCGTCCGCGGCCTCGTCGACCGACAACCTCGTGCTGCTCAGCTGGAACCAGGTGCTGCTCTACCCGGCCGGCCAGCCGTCCGACGCGATCGCGTTCCGCGCGAGCCTGCTGCTGCCGGACTCGTGGAGCTACGCGACCGCGCTCCACACGACCGGCAGCAGGACGGGTCGCCTCGACTTCGCGCAGGTCTCGCTCACGCGCCTCGTCGACTCGCCCGTGCTGGCCGGGCGCTACTTCCGCCACATCGATCTTGCGCCGGGATCTCCCACGCCCTACTCGATGGAGCTCGCGTGCGACAGCCCGGCCGGGCTCGACGTCCCCGACAGCACGATCGAGGCCTACCGCCGGCTCGTCCACGAGGCGCACGTGCTGTTCGGCGGACGGCACCACGACGAGTACCACTTCCTCGTCACGCTGAGCGATCACACCGCGCACTTCGGGCTCGAGCACCACGAGTGCAGCGACGACCGCGCCGCCGAGCGCACGTGGGTCGACGACGATCTGCGACTTGCGGCTTCGGGGCTCTTCTCGCACGAGTTCGTGCACTCGTGGAACGGCAAGTACCGCCGGCCGGCGGGACTCGCGACGGCCGACTACGGCCAGCCCATGAAGGGCGAGCTGCTGTGGGTGTACGAAGGCCTCACGCAGTACCTGGGCTGGGTCCTCTCGGGGCGCAGCGGCATCCGCACGACGCAGCAGAGCCTCGACGAGCTCGCGCGCATTGCGGCGAACCAGGAGGCGATCCGCGGGCGCGAGTGGCGACCGCTCGAGGACACCGCCGTCGAGGCGGCGCGACTCTACGACTCGCGGGGCGCGTGGCAGTTCGAGCGGCGCGGCACGGACTTCTACGACGAGGGGCTGCTGCTCTGGCTCGAAGCGGACGTGACGATCCGCCGCCTCACGAACGGCGCGAAGTCGATCGACGACTTCTGCCACGCGTTCCATGGCGGCATCGGGCCTGCCGAGCTCAAGCCGTACACGTTCGACGACGTGGTCCACGCGTTGAACGAGGTGGCGCCGTACGACTGGGCGACGTTCCTGCACGACCACCTCGACCGCGTCCAGGCTCACGCGCCGATGGGCGGGATTCGGCAGGGCGGCTGGGCGCTCGCGTTCAAGGACAGCGCGACCGCGATCGGCAAGTCCCGCGAGGCAGCGCGCAACATCGTCGACGAGTCGCAGTCGATCGGGCTCATCGTCTCGACGAAGGACGACGGAATCTCCGACGTCGTGCCCGGCTCGGCGGCCGACAAGGCCGGCATCGCGCCCGAGATGCACCTCGTCGCCGTGAACGGCCGCGCCTGGTCGAAGAACGTGCTGCGCGACGCGATCCGCGCGACGAAGAGCGGCGGCTCGCTCGAGCTCCTGGTCAGGAACGACGACTTCTTCCGCACCTGCAGGCTCGACTACCGGGATGGGCTCCGCTTCCCGGTACTCCAGCGATCGAGCGACCACGCCGACATCGTGAGCCAGATCCTGGCGCCGCACGCGGGAGCGGGCGATCCGGTGAGGTGAGATGAGCCGCGTCGCGCTCGCCCTCGTCCTCGTGGGACTCACCGCCCGTGCCGCGCTCGCGGACGAAGCGGGGGGCGCGAGAGGCGTGGTCGACCCCGACCTGTGGGGCGTGCGCGGCACCGTGCTCGCGATGGCGCGCGCCGGAAACCTGCTTTTTGTGGCGGGCAGCATGAGCGATGTGGGACCCAGTACCGGGGGCGGGGTGCCCGTCGACCCCGCCACCGGCGTGCCGCGACGGCGCTTCGCGCGCGTGGTCGGCGCGGTGGACGCGGCGCTCCCCGACGGACGGGGCGGCTGGTACCTCGGCGGTCGCTTCACTGCCGTCGAAGGCGTGCCGCGCATGAACCTGGCGCACGTGCTCGCCGACGGCCGCGTCGACAATTGGGCACCGGCGGTCGCGGGGACGAGCCTGCGCGTGCGCGTTCCCGAATTCGCGACGATCACACCGGGCGTCGACGCGCTCGTGCTCGTCGGCGGCACGATCTACGTCGGCGGCCTCTTCAACGCGGTCGGCGACTCCGCGCGCGACAACATCGCAGCCGTCGACGCCCGGACCGGTCAGGTGCAGGCCTGGAACCCGGGCGCGGCGGGCGAAGTCCGCGCGCTCGCGCCGTTCGGGCGCGAGATCGTCGCGGGCGGCAGCTTTGTCTCGTTCGGCGGTCTCCCGCGCAGCGACCTCGCGGCGTTCGATGCGAAGAGCGGCGCCGTGCTGCCGTGGAATCCGGGCGCCGACGGCGCCGTGGATGCGCTCGCGCCCTGCGATGGAGCGCTCTACGTGGGCGGAGAGTTCAGCCACGTGGGCGACCACCCCCGTAACAGCCTCGGCGCCGTCGATCCTGCAAGCGGCGCCGTGCTGGAGTGGGACGCCGGTCTCACGCCGCTGCGCGTGTACGAGGGCGAGGGCGACTGGATCTGGCCTTCTGTTCACGCGCTCGCGATCCAGAACGGCACGGTCTACGCGGGCGGCTGGTTCACGGGGGCGGGCGGCACGCGCCGAGCCTCGCTCGCCGCGTTCGACGCACGTACGGCGCGGCTCGAATCGTTCGTCGCGTCGCCGGCGATCGACCCGAATCGCGGGCTGCTCGTGATCTCCGCGCTCGAGGCGCGTGAACGGACGCTGTACGTCGGCGGGGAGTTCGACTCGCTGGGCGGGCAGCTCCGGCCGAACGCCGGCGCGGTCGACGCGCGCACGGGCGCAGCGACGACATGGAATCCCCGCGCGGACGACGTCGTGAACGTGCTGAAGCTGGGTGGCAACGACCTGTTCGTGGGCGGAAGCTTCGCGTGTCTGCACGATTGGGCTGCGCGCCGCGGCGCCGCCGCGATCGACCTCACGACGGGGCGCGTCGCGCCGTGGAGTCCTTCCATCGACGGAGACGTGACGGGGATCGGGATCATCGGTGACGTTGTGTACCTGGGCGGCCAATTCACCACTGTGGACGGTGAGTTGCGCGAGAACGTCGCGGCGGTGGGCGCACGAACCGGTGCTCTATTGCCCTGGTACCCCGGACGGGTGGGGCCGACGGGCGAGTACACCGGCCCCGTTCAGGTCGCGACGCAAGCGGGGAAGGTCTACCTCGGCGCCCATTTCATGGGCTTCAATGGCGTGGGGCCCAACTATCTCGCGCAGCTCGACGCGACGACGGGGCTGCCGACCGCATGGGACGCCCACGCCGACGGCGTGCCCACGGCGTTCGAGACGTCGGACTCGAGCGCCTTCTACCTTGCGGGCGGATTCTCCTTCATCGGCGGCGCGAATCAATCCTACTTCGCCGCGCTGGATCCCGGGACCGCGAACGTGCTGCCGTTCGCGCCGCAGCCCGCGGGCGGCCGGGACGGCCCGACGATCTTCGCCCTCGCCCGGAGCGGCGAGACGATGTACGCCGGAGGCGGATTCGAGAGCATGGACGGCCAACCGCGCGCGTTGCTCGCCGCCGTCGACGCCAGAAGCGGCGCGCTGCGCCCATGGAATCCGGGCGCGGACGACATCGTCGAGGCGCTCGGGGCGCACGACGGCGCCGTCTGGGCCGGCGGACGCTTCGCGACGATCGGCGGCGCCGCGCGGTCCTGGTTCGCCGTGCTCGACACGGCTTCCGGGCTGCCACAGAGCAACTGGCCTCAGCCCGACGGCGAGGTGCGCAGCATGCTCGTCGACGGCGATCGTGTGTTCGTGGGCGGGGCCTTCCACGCGTGGGACGGCATGGCCCGCTGGGGCATCGCCGAGATCCACGCCAGGCCCTCGCGCCCGAGAACCGTCTCGATCGAGGCCGATCCCGCGAGCGCGGTCGCCGCGGTGAGTTGCTCGATCGCGCCCAATCCCGTGCGCTCGAGTGCCCGGGTTCGGCTCACGCTCCCGCAGCCGGCCTCGGTCTCGCTGCGCGTCTACGACCTCGCCGGCCGGCTCGTCGCCACGCCGGTCGACGGCATGCAGGCGGCGGGCGAGCACGACGTCTCGCTCGAAGTCGCGCCCTGGGCGCCGGGAATCTACCTGGCTCGAGTGGAGACCGGAGAAACGCGGATCACACGACGCTTCGTCGTGCTCCATTGAGCGAGTCCCCCGCGCCCTACTCCCAGCCCTCGCGCACCGCGCGCTCGTACGCGGCCCAGTAGGGATCGGCGGGGGGCTGATCGAGCGTCGTGACCGCGCCGCCCGGCTCGGCGATCCAGACGCGGCCGCTGCCCTTCATCACCTCGCCGATCTCCGCAGCCGCGATGCCCGCATCGGCGAGCGCACCGAGCACGGCCGGCGCGTTCCGCGGCGCCGCGCAGACGAGCAGCGCTCCCTCGGAGAGCGAAACGTACGGATCGACGCCCAGCACGTCGCACGCGATCCGCACCTCGTCCGCGAGCGGAATCCTCGCGCGTTCGATCCGCAGGTCGTGCCCGCAGGCGTGTGCCAGCTCGACCAGCCCGCCCAGCACGCCGCCCTCGGTCGCATCGTGGAGCGCCGTGACGCCGCGCTCGCGGACCCCGACGCCGAGCGCGGCACGGCAGTCCGCGACGACGCTCACCTGCGCTTCGAGCGCGGCGAGGCGCGCGAGCGCATCGGGCGCGAGGCGCGCGGCGAGCCGGCGCGGGCAGAGCGCGGCGGCGACGGCCGCGGTCTCGATCGCACAGCCCTTGGTGACGATCACGCGATCGCCCGGCGCGGCCATCGCCGGCGAGACGTAGCGGCCCTCGTCGCCGATTCCGATCAGCGTCGCCGCGCCCACGATACTCGGCTCGCAGCCCTCGTAACGGCCGGTATGCCCCGTCACGACCGCGACGCCGAGCGTCGCCCACGTCTCGCTCATCGCGGCCCAGTAGCGCTCGAGCTCGTCGTCCGTGAAGCGCGGCGGGAGATTCAGGTCGATGCTGGCGTACGCCGGCGGAATCCCCGTCGTCCAGAGATCCGACGCGACCAGGTGGCACGCGAGCCGCGCCGAGCGTTCGGGCCCGAGCACCGGGATCACCGAGAGCGGATCGGTCGTGACGGCCAGCACGCGCCCGGCGCCCACCTTGACGATCGCCGCGTCGTGGCCCGCGCGCGGGCCGACCAGCACCTCGGGCCGCGCCGCGCCGAGGCGGGGCGCGATCACGCGCGCGAAGAACCCGGGCGTGATCTTGCCGAGCGCGGGCGCCTCAGTCCCGGCCGGGTGCATAGAGCACGGCGTTCAGCACGAGTCGCTCGGTCGAACGCCAGTAGCCACGGAACGCCGCAGGCCCGGCGATCATCACGACGTGGCCGGCGCCGTTGGGCTCGTCGATCGCGTACGCCGTCCCCGTCACGCGCCGCTCGGTCTCGGGCCACGTCCAGCCCGTGACCGTGAGCGGCGTGCGATCGAAGCGCAGCGCGTTCGCGCCCTCGTGCGACGGGCTGAGGAGCGTCGCGCCCTGGATCAGCACGGGCAGGGTCGAGCCCGTGAGGCCGTAGCCCAGGAAGTGCCGCGGATCGACGCTGGCGCGGAAGATCGTGCCCGGGATCTCCTCGGGACGGCGCGAGGCTTCGCCGTTCGCCGAGTCCGGCGGCGCGTCGTCGTCCTTCTCGTCCTTCGGCTTCGCGGGCACGCCCACGACGCGCGCGCTCGAGAGCCCGACGCGCTTGAGCGTCGGCAGCTCGCTCGCATCGTCGAGGCACACGAGCGCGCCACCGCGCGAGGTCCACTCCCGCAGCGCGGCGATGCCGCCGTCGTCGAGCGCGTCGGCGAGGCGCTCCGGCGAGCCGTCCGGCACGATCACGACGTTGTAGTCGTCGAGCAGGCGCGCGGAGACCGACGACACGCGCACCGCGGTGAAGCGCACGCCGAGCCGGCGCTCGAAGAGGAACCAGAGCGCGCCGTAGGCGTTGGGCGAGACGCCGTCGTCGACCAGGATCGCGATGTGCGGCCGCTTGAGGCTCTGCACGGCTTCCGAGCCGATGCCGGTGTCGCCGTGTTCGATCCACGCGCTGTTCACCGCGCGCACCGGGACCCCGCACTGGCGCGCGAGCGCCGCGATGCGCTCGTGGAGCGTCCCGGGATTGCGCTCGACGCGGACGATGAACGAGCCGCGCGGCCAATCCGCGCCGCCCGCGCGCAGCGGCTGGGTCGCGGCCGCGACGCGGAAGTCCTCCTGCTCGAGCCGCAGCGCGAGGCGCTGCGCGCCGGCCTGGGCGCACGACCACACGTACGCGGTCGCCGCCTCGCCGCCCTGCACGCCGCCGCGCAGGTCGAGCGCCACGCGCCCGTCCACGCCGCGCATCACGAGCGGCCCGGCCCGCGAGATGCGGGCGGTGAGCGGGATGCCGACGGCGAGCGAATCGGGGACGACCTCGTCGCCCTCATCGAGCACGTTCGGGTCGGGATCGGCGAGCAGCGTGCCCGCGGGCGGCGCGAGGTGGCTCGAGTAGACGTCGACGCCGTACGAGAGGGGCAGCGCCCACGCGGTCAGGTCGTAGAAGCCGTACTCCTCGTGCGGCGTGCGCCTGCCGCGGTGGACGTTGCGGTCGTAGCGCCCGAGCTGCTCCTTGATGAACGCCGAGTCGGGCGAGGAGTCGGCATCGAGCAGCACCCGCGCGACGCGGCTCGCGGGCTGGGCGAGATCGATCACGAACGCGCCGTGCGGGAAGGCGTGCGGGCCCTCCGGCCCCGGCTCGGCGCGCGGCATCCCGGTGCGCGGCGGGGGCGCGTCCTTGCTCGGCTTGCCCGTGGGCGCAGTCTTCGTGCAATCGGGATAGAGCTCGCGCGCGTCCTTCACCGTGAACGCGTCCCCGACCCAGCGCACCTCGACACCGGTATCGAGCAGGTTCTCGACCATCCAGGCCGCGCGCAGCGGATCGCCGCCGGGATCGATCACGTATCCGCGCGCCGCACCCGCGCGCACGTCCATCGAGTGCTCGGCGAACGTGCGGAAGTCGCGCAGGCGCTCCTCGCGGTGATCGGCGGCCGCGCGCACCGTCGCGAGCGCCGCCGTGAAGTGCCGCGCCGCGCCGTCGCGCATCGTCACGATCGTGCCGTCGTCGCGCCGGCGGGCGAGATCGCCGCCGCCGTCGGTCTCGTACGTCATGCCGACCGCGCCGGTCAGCGACGGCCAGATGTCCCAGTACCCGGGCTCGTGGAAGTCGAACGCGTCGCGGACGTAGTAGCTCCAGCCGTAGCGGTCGAACGCCGCGGCGTTCGCGCGCCCGAAGATCTCGGACCACCGGGCGTAGATTCCGTCGGCGAGCTGCTCGTTCTCGACCGGCGCGTTGGGCGGGAAGAAGAACGACGCGACCTCGCCGTGGTGATCGACGAACACCTGCGGATGCCAGCGGCGGATCTCGCGCGAGGACTGGCGCGATTCGGGCTGGCTCATCGCGAGCGCGTCGCGGTTGGGATCGAACTGGTAGTGCGTCGTGCGGCCGCCGATGCCCCACGGTTGCTGGCGCTGCTGCTCGATGGCCCACGGCTCGGGGCTGCCCTGGCCGAGCGCGTTGATCCAGGTGACGAACCGCTCGTGCCCGTCCGGGTTGTGCGCGAGGTCCACGAGCACGACGCAGCGCTCGCGCAGCGCCCGCGTGAGCGAGTCCTCGCCCGCGACGAGCTGGTAGACGACGTACGGCATCGCCTCGAACGAGGCGGACTCGTCGCCGTGCATGCTGTAGTTGAGCCACACCGTGACGGGCAGCGTCTTCGCGAGATTCGCCGCCTCGGCCGCGCTGCACGTCCGCGGATCGGCGAGCCTGGCCGAGCCGGCGCGGATCGCGTCGAGCCTCGCGAGGTTCCCGGGCGAGGAGATGATCAGCACCGCGCGCTCGCGGAACTCGACCGAGCGCCCGAACGGCTCGCGCTTCACGCGGTCGGGCGCGGCGCGCAGCACGGCGTCGACGTAGCGCTCCATGGCCGCGAAGCCGGTGTGATACGTGCCGATGTCGTAGCCGAGCACGTCGGCCGGCCGCGGCACGCCGTCGCGATAGGGCCCGGCGCCGAAGAACTCGAACGGCGCGGGCGCGGCCGACGCCGCTCCGGCGAGGAGCGTGCCGACCAGCAGCGTGAGCAGCGTTCGGCTGAGGATCGTGCGCGTCATGGCCCGTTCACCTCGGCCGCGCGCGCGGGCCGCGCGGCCTGGCGTCGTACTTCTTGAACAGCCGCGTCTGGCGGCTCTCCATCGGGATCGCGCGACCGTTGATGTAGACCTGCTCGCAGTGCGTGGCGTCCTCGAGCGGATCACCGTCGGTGATCTGGAGATCGGCGATCTTGCCGGGCTCGAGCGAGCCGAGCCGGTCGCCAACGCCCAGGATCTGCGCGGGATAGAGCGTGATCGCACGCAAGGCCTCGTCGCGCGGAAGCCCGAACGCCGCGGCCATGGCGGCGTGGTAGGGCAGGTTGCGCGTGTTGGCGACCGCGAAGCCGCCGCCCTCGTCCGCGATGCAGTAGCGCACCCCCGCGGCCGCGAGCCGGGCGGGCGCCGTGTACGCCGCATCGTACGCCTCGTAGCGCCGCAGCGGCATCTCGAGCGTGCCGCCCACGATCACCGCGATGTCGCGCGCCTTGAGCTCGTCGGCGAACATCCACGCGTCGCGGCCGCCGACGATGGCGACATGCGCGAGCTTCTGCTCGTCGACGAACGCGAGGATCGAGCGGATCTGCGCTGCGGCGTCGGCGTGGAAGAACACCGGCACCTCGCCGCGCACGACGCGGCGCATCGCGTCCCACTTCACGTCGTCGTCGTGCCGCGGCACGCCCCTGCCCGACTCGGCGGTGCGGGCGGTCTCGTAGGCGCGCGCGTCATCGAACGCATCGCGGATTCCGGCGAGCGCGGCGTCGCGCGCCTTCATCTGCTCCTCGTCGCTCTGCGGGATGAAGAACGCGTGGATCGGCCGCATCCGCGGCCAGTCGACGTGCAGCGCGACCGGCGCCTTGAGCGTCATGTCCTCCGGCGTCCAGCCGTCGAGGTGCATGAGCGCCGAGGTGCCATGAATGGCGCCGCCGCCCGGCACCACGAGCACGCTCGTCACGCCGTTGATGCGCGTCACCGGGATCACGTCGCTGTCGGGGTTGTACATCACCTCGGCGCGGATGTTCGGGTTGATCGTGCCGGTCTCGCGCGTGTCGTCGCTGCCCTCGATGGTCTGGACCTCGATCAGGCCGAGCACGGTGTTCGCCGAGATGAACCCGGGCGAGACGTGCTTGCCGTGGCAGTCGATCACGGTCGCGTCCGGGGGCACGCTCAGCTGCGCGCCCACCGCGACGATGCGGCCCCGATCGATCAGCACGGTGCCGTTCTCGATCGGCGGCCCGGCCGCGGTGTGCACGGTGCCGCCGACGAACGCGAACTTGCCCGCGGGTGCGGTCGTGTACTCGGGCCCGGCGAATGCCGGCGCGGCGGGGCCCCCGGCAAAGCCGAGTGACAGCGCCGCGAGCGTCGCGAGGGCGCCGAACGCCGCGGAACGTGAGGGCCGCCGGCCCGTGCGGATCCCGAGCGTCGTGCCGCTCATCGCGAGCCTCCTTCGCCCAGCTCGCGCTCGTGCCGTGCGGCTTCGCTCGTGAACTCGACCCAGCGGCCGCCTTCTTCGCCGCACTCGTTGCCGCTCTCGTCGGTGTCCTCGAGGTAGCGCGGCGGGATCCGCATGCGGCCGGAGGGTCCGGCGCTCGCGTCCTTGTGCGCCGCGCGGGCGTGCGCGATGAGCGCCGCGCGCTCCCGAGCCAGCGCGTCGCGACCGGCGAGGTCGGCGTCGCGATCGAAGTACTTGCGGCCGCCGATCCACGTCTGCTCGCAGACGGAGTACGGCGAGAGCGGCGAGCCGCTCCAGATCGCGAAGTTCGCCTCCTTGCCCGGCTCGAGCGAGCCGACGCGGTCGTCGATGAGCAGCGACTTGGCCGGATTGAGCGTCACGGTCTTGATCGCTTCCTCGGGCGGCATGCCGCCGTACTTGATCGCCTTCGCGGCCTCGGTGTTGAGCCGCCGCGCGAGCTCGTCGCTGTCCGAGTTGAAGCCGACGTTGACGCCGCGATCCCACATGAGCCAGGCGTTGTAGGGAATCGCGTCGATCACCTCCTGCTTGTACTGCCACCAGTCCGAGAAGCCCAGGCCCGACGCGCCGTGCGCCGCGAGCTCGTCCGCGACCTTGTAGCCCTCGAGGACGTGCGTGAACGTGTTGACGCGGAAGCCGAACGACTCCGTGAGCCGCATCAGCATCAGGATCTCGTCCTGGCGGTAGGAGTGGACGTGGATCATGCGCTTGCCGTGGATGATCTCGGAAAGCGCATCGAGCTGCAGGTCCCGCCGCGGCGGCAGAGGCCGCGTGCCGGCCTTCCACTCCGCCCACGCGCGATCGTAGTCCTGCGCGCGCACGAACGCGTCGCGCATCGTCTGCTCGACGCCGGCGCGCGTCTTGGGGTAGCGGTCCGTGCGGTCGGCACCGAAGTTCGCCTGCTTGGGATTCTCGCCGAGCGCGAACTTGACCGTCGGCGGCGCGTCCGACGCGAAGAGCTGGTCGGGCGCCGCGCCCCAGGTGTTGCGGATCACCGCGCACTGGCCGCCGATCGAGTTACACGAGCCGTGGAGCAGGTGCATCATCGTGACGCCCGAGGCGAGCTGGCGGTAGATGTTCGGGCTCTCGGAGTTGATGACGTCCTGGATGCGCACCTCGCACGTCACGCTGTTCGTGCACTCGTTGACGTTCCCGAGGATCGCCGAGTGACTGTGCTCGTCGATGATGCCCGGCGCGACGTGCTTGCCGGTCGCATCGACGACGACCGCCCCCCTGGGCGCGGCGAGGTTCGGACCGACGGCCACGATCCTGCCGTTCTCGACGAGCAGATCCGCCGCGTCGAGCGTGCCGCGCGGGCCCGCGGTCCACACGGTGGCGTTGCGCACGAGCAGCGCCGCGGGCTGCGGCGGCGCCGGCGCGCGCCAGGCTTCCGGATCGCCCGCGACGGCGGGCGCGGGCACGAGTTCCTCGCGCGGCTTGCGCGGCTCCTCGCGGCGCGAGGGCCGCGCCGTGACGTGGTGCTGGCCCACGTTCTCGACCGTGAGCGTGCCGGTGAGCGCGTCGTTCGCCGCGTACAGGTCGAAGTTCTCGGGCGGGCCGCCCGCCTGCATCGTGAAGCGCAGCCGCTGGCCCTCGAGCCGCACGTCGCGCGCGCGCACGGTGTCCGCGTGCACGATGAGCGTGACCGCGGTGTCGGTTCCCGTCGTCACCTCGAAGGCGTGCGGGCCCTGCCCCCAGTCGAGGTTCCACCTGCCGACGGGCGCCGTCTCGTCCTTCGCGGTCTCGTAGCGGTTGCCGTCGATCCACACCTCGCGCACCCTGCCACCACCAAAGAGCGCACCGCGCGTCACGGTGAGGTTGGCGATGCGGCCGGGCGCGATGGTGCCCAGGCGCGCCTCGAGCCCGAGCAGCTTCGCGGGCACGGTCGTGACCGAGGCCAGCGCCGCATCGGCGGTCCAGCCGCGGTCGATCGCGCGGGCGACGTTGGGTGCGAACTGCTTGAGGTCCTTCAAGCCGTTCGACGTGAGCGCGAACGTCCCGCCCGCCCGCGCGAGCGCGGCCGGATTGCCGGGCGCGTCCTGCCAGGCGCGCAGGTCCGTCGTCTCGACCTCGAGCGCCAGATCGTCCGTCGAGACGTCCGGCGGGTCGGGGTAGTCGACGGGCACGACGAGCGGCAGCCCGCCCGCGACGATCGCCCTGGCGCGCTTGTACTCGTCGCCCGCGCCGACGATGCGCCCGGAGACGCCGGCCTCGTGTGCGATCGCCGCCGCACGCAGCGTCGAGAGCATGTCGTCCGAGACGAACTGCACGCTCTGGCGGCCCTCGATCACCGGCTGGAGCGCGGCGAGCGCGTTGTCGACCGCGGGCGGCTCGGCCGCTTCGGGTTTCTTCGCGTACGCGGCGTTCGCGTCGCGATACCACCTGGCATCGAGGAAGCACTGGCGGATGAGCGCGATCGCGCCCATCAGCGAGCCGGGATAGCCCTGCGGCAGGGGCGCGAGCGCGACCACCTGCGAGGCGTCGGGCACGAGCATGTTGGCGCCCGCCGCGCCGTCGCCCAGCTCGACGATCGCGCTCACGCCTCGCACGACGCCGCGTCGGGGCGCGATCTGCGCGGTCGTGAAGCCGGCGGCACGCAGCGCGTCGAG
>DATJXF010000150.1:0-22589 GCA_035500415.1 Candidatus Acidiferrales bacterium
GAGGCGCCTGCGCGCGCTCGAGCACCTCCCCTCCGCTGCCGACGAGGACGACCCACTGCTCCTGCCAGGGCAGCCCGCCCCAGCGCGTGATGACGGCGTGGAACGCGACGCGCCGCTCGTAGCGCACGGGGCCGAGCCGTGGCGGCCCCCACGTCAGGCCGCGCACCTTGCAGATGCCGGCGAGCCCGCCCTCGGGCGCGCCGGGAACCTGCGCGAGCGCCGTGCGCCGCGTGAACGCCGGCTCCGCGAGCGCCGCCTCGAGCATGCGGCGGCCCGCCGCGCTGCCGGGCGCGGTGAACCACGCGCCCCGCGGCACGGTGCGGCGCGCGGGATCGAAGACGAGCCGCACGCGCTGCCGTCGCCAGCGCTTCTGGAGCGAAGGCGAGAGTTCGACCTCCCAGTCGCCGCGCGGAGCGTCCTCGACCTGGCACCCGGTGAGCGCGAGCCAGCGCCCGACGAACGCGCGCCACTGCGGCTGCTCGGCCGCGGTCTCGCCGCGCGGCACGCGAGTGGGTGGCACGGGCGAGGGCTTGCGCCTGCGCGGGGCTCGGCTCGTGGCGGCGCCGGGCGTCACGTGGCGGGCTCCTCGTCGCTCTCCGCGCTCCCGCGGAAGAGCCAGTTCTGGCTGTCGCGCTGCTGCTGGTAGAGCTTGCGCGCGGTCACCAGGTGCTGCGCCAGCTCGGTGAAGCGCTTCTTGCGCAGGCGGGGAGTGCGGGCCTCGGTCCAGCGCCGGAACACCTCGTCCTCGAACGAACCGTGCGTGTTCCACGCACCGAGGATCTCCTCCATCTCGCCCACGACCAGCTCGAACATGCGGATCTTGCGTTCGAGGATCTCGAGCACGTAGGCCTCGATCGTGCCGCGCGCGACGAGGTTGATGACGCGAACCGGGTGCTCCTGCCCGAGCCGGTGCACCCGCCCGATCCGCTGCTCGAGCCGCATCGGGTTCCACGGCAGGTCGTAGTTGATGACGTTGCGCGCGAACTGGAGGTTGCGCCCCTCACCGCCCGCCTCGGTGCTGACCAGCACCTGGTCGCGCAGGCGGAACTGCTCGAGCGCCTCCTCCTTCTCGCGCCAGCCCATCTCGCCGTGGAAGACACTCGGCTCGATGCCGCCCGCCCGCAGTGCGGTGACGATCGCGTCCTGTGTCGCGCGGAACTGCGTGAAGACGATCGCCTTCTCGCCCTTGAGGGACACCATCGAGCGCAGCAGCGTCCTGAGCTTGCTCGGGTCGCGGCTCAGCTCGCGGGCGCGATCGGCGAAGGCGCGCACGCGCTTCGGGTCGAGGCCGTCCGGATGCGAGGCGAGCCGCGCCAGCGTGCCGCAGGCCGCCGCCCACGACGAGCCCATCTCCTTCTGCAGCACCATCAGCGTGAAGTAGTGCGGCTTCCCGGGCTGGCCGGCGTCACTGTGCACGGCGTCCGCGACGAACTCGCTCACCTGACGGTAGAGCGTGCGCTCGGCGGCGGTCTGCGGCACCCACACCGTCTCGACGCGGCGGGGCGCGAACGTGAGCTGCGTGTCGCCACGCCGGGTGCGGATCATCACGCTCTGGAGCAGCCGTCGCAGGCGCGGCGTGTTGCGCGGCGTGCGCTTGTCGTGGCCCGAGAGGAAGTCGCGTCGGAACTGCGAGAACGTCCCGACCGTGCCCGGACGCACGAGCGTGACGAGGTTGTAGAGCTCGCGCAGATCGTTCTGCACCGGGGTCGCGGTGAGGAGCAGCAGGTAGCGCGGGTTCAGATCGTTCAGGAACTTCCAGCCCAGCGTGAGGTGGTTCCGCAGGCGGTGCGCCTCGTCGACCACCAGCATGTCGTAGTTCGCCCCGCGCACGCGCCGGCGGTGGCGCTCGTGACGCGCGGTTTCGAGCGAGGAGATGACGAGCGGGTGCCTTCCCCACTGTCCCGAAGGCCCGCGCGAGACGACGAAGTCGAGCTCGAACTTTTCCCAGAGCTCCGCGCGCCATTGCTCGCAAAGCGACGCGGGCACGAGCACGAGCACGGTGCGCACGGCGCCGCGCAGCAGGTAC
Source organism: Candidatus Acidiferrales bacterium (assembly GCA_035500415.1). Taxonomy (GTDB): domain Bacteria; phylum Eisenbacteria; class RBG-16-71-46; order RBG-16-71-46; family RBG-16-71-46; genus CAIXRL01. Next base: position 2,027 of record DATJXF010000150.1, read on the forward strand.
TCCTTGACCACGATGCCGGCCTCGACCGTCTTGCCGAGCCCCACCTCGTCCGCGAGGATGCCGCGCCCGCCGAAGTCGCCGAGCACGCGCAGGCACGCATTCACCTGGTGCGGGAAGCGCTCGACGCCGCGCAGCGAGTCGAGCGAGACAAGCCGGTCCGCGCTCGCCCAGCCGGCCCACTCCTCGGCCTGCGCCCGCGTGTCGAACTGGCCCTGGGATTCCGCCTCGTGCTGGAGCCAGCGCTCGAGCAGCCGGTCCCCCTGCGGATGCCAGTGCCGTCGGATCGTTCCGAGCGCACGCGCCGTCGCCGGCGACGCGGTTGCCGCGCTCCCGCCGCCGGCGGGCGCGGGTTCGACCACGCGCACACCATCCACGATCTCCCACTCGCGCGCCGCCGAGAGCCGGCGCAGCTGGCCGTCGAACACGACTTCGAGCACCTCGCGCCCGCGATCCGTGTGCACCTCCACGATCAGCCCCTCGCCGAACACCGGATGGTGCAGGCGCTGGCCGACCTGGTAGCGCGACTCGCTCAGTTCCACAGCTCGAACTCCTGCCCTTTCACGGGCACGTGGACCTGCGCGGGCGTGCGCGCGCGCAGCAGGGCCGCCAGCGTCTCGGCCGGGCCGGGTTCGCCGTGGACGAGGAAGATCGTGCCCGGCGGGCGTTCGAACCCGCCCACCCAGTCGAGCAGCTCCTGCTGGTCGGCGTGGGCACTGAAGCCGTCGAGCGCCGCGATCTCGGCGCGGACGCGCACGGGCTCGCCGAACACGTTGACCGTCTCCGCGCCGTCGCGCAGCCGGCGACCGAGCGTGCCCTCGCCCTGGAAGCCGACGAACAGCACGGTGTTGCGCTCGTCGCCGAGCGTGTGCTGCAGGTGATGGAGCACGCGGCCGCCCTCGCACATGCCCGATGCCGAGATGATGATGCACGGCCCCGGGCGGTCGTTGAGCGCCCGCGACTCTTCCGGCGTCGCGACGTAGCGCAGGCGGCCAAAGCCGAACGGCTCGCCGTCGCCCTTGCCGAACGCCGCGGCCGCCTGCTCGTCGAAGCATTCGGGATGGTGCGTGAAGATCGCGGTGGCGTTCCGCGCCATCGGGCTGTCGACGAACATCGGCAGATCGGGCACGCGGCCGGCCTGGATCAGCTCGTGCAGCGTCGCGACGAGCTCCTGCGTGCGTCCGACCGCGAACGCCGGCACGAGCACGCGCCCACCGCGCGCCGCCGTCCGCTGCACGGCGTCGGCGAGCCCGGCGAGCGTCTCCGCCTCGGCCGCGTGGCGGCGATCGCCGTACGTGCTCTCGAGCACGAGCACGTCGGGCGCGGGCGGCGTCTCCGGATCGCGCAGAATCGGGCGGCGTGGGCGGCCGAGGTCGCCGCCCATGCACAGCCGCAGCGAGCGGCCGTTCGCCTCGAACTCGATCGTCGTCACGGCCGAGCCGAGGATGTGGCCCGCGTCCGAGTAGGTCGCGGTCATGCCGGGCAGCACCGTCCAGCGCTCGTGATAGCCGTGGGTCTCGAACCGGCCGAGCGTCGCCTCGACGTCGTGCGGGGTGTAGAGCGGCTGGCGCGGCGTGCGCCCGGCACGCGCGTGCCGGTTCACGTGCTCGACGTCCTTCTGCATGAGGAACGCGCTGTCGGCGAGCATCACGCGCGCGAGATCCGCGGTGGCGGACGTCACGTGGATCGGGCCCGAGAAGCCCTGCGCCGAGAGCGTCGGGAGGTTGCCCGTGTGATCGAGGTGGGCGTGCGAGACGACCACGGCGTCCAGCCCCCCCGGCTCGAACTGGAACGTGCGGTTGATGCGCTCGGCCTCGTCGCGGTGGCCCTGAAAGAGCCCGCAATCGAACAGCACGGAGCGCCCGCCGAAGCGAATGAGATGGCGGGATCCGGTGACGGTGCGGGCGGCGCCCAGGAACGAGAGACCAAGGGTGGATTTCACGTTGGATCGCACTCAGTACGCGGCGTAAAAGATCATGCCCAGTGACGCCTGCACGGTGTGGTTCACCTCGCCGTCGAAGAAGATCGCGCGATACTTCGCGCTCGCGTCGACGGCCCAGCTGCGGTAAACGAAGCGCTCGAATCCCGCGCCCGCGCTCAGGTAGAGCCCGTCGCTGCCGTCCGGTGGATAGGTGATCTCGCCGTCCTGGAGCTCTGAGTTCACCTCGGCGAGCCCGATGCCCGCGTCGAGGTAACGCGGCGTCCGCGTGCGCGTGTTGAAGTACTGGTAGATGTCGAAGCCCGCGGAGGTGACGTTGAGCGTCGAGCGCGTGAGGCTGTCCGGGCTCGCGAGGAAGGCGGTCTGGTCGAACCGCGGCACGCGCGTCTGGAGCTGCGACGACTCGAACGACAGCCCGATCGCGCGCTCGTAGCGCATGCGGTAGACGAGCTTGATCGCGAGCCCGGCCCCGGAGCCGAACTCGTTGCCGAGGTTGCCCGACTGCAGCAGCGTCCCGAACTGCCCCTGCACCCCGACGCCGACCTGCCCGGCGCGCGGCAGCACGATCGTGACCGCACCTGCGGGAGGTGCCGCCGCCACTACGGCGGCCAGTGCGACCGCGAAACCCGCGTCGACGATGATGCGCTTCATGCTGTCTCCTCACCCGGTCGGGTGGTCCGGGCCTCCGAACGGGGCTTCAGGGCCGCGGGTGGAACTGGCGATGCACCTCGCGCAGGTAGCTGCGGTCGAGGTGCGTGTAGATGGCGGTCGTGGTGACGGAGGCATGCCCGAGGAGCTCCTGTACGACGCGCAGGTCGGCGCCACCTTCGAGCAGGTGCGTCGCGAACGAGTGGCGCAGCGCGTGCGGGTGGACGCGCGCCGCGAGCCCCGCGCGCCGCGCGTGTCCGCGCAGGATCTTCCACCAGCCGCCACGCGTGAGCGGGCCGCCGCGGGCGTTGCAGAAGACGCGCTCGTGCCGCGCCCGCGCCACGAGCGGAGTGCGACCGCGCTCGAGCCAGGCCCGGAGCGCGCCCGCCGCGGGCCGTCCGAAGGGAACCACGCGCTGCTTGTCGCCCTTGCCCGTCACGGTGACGCCGCGCCCGGCGAGATCGACGTCGACGCGCTCGAGGCCCACGAGCTCCGAGACGCGCAGCCCGCAGGCGTAGCCCAGCTCGAGCATCGCGCGATCGCGCAGCGCGAGCGCGCCCTCACCCTGCGGCTGCGCGAGCAGCGCCTCGATGTCGTCGAGCGAGAGCGGGGCCGGCAGCTTGCGTTCGCGGCGCGGCGCCGCGAGCAGCGCCAGCGGATCGTGGGTGCGGCCTTCGACTCGCGCGAGGAACGCGTGGAAGCCGCGCAGCGCCGAGCGCCGCCGCGCGACCGTCGCGCCCGCGAGCCCGCGTTGCAGCAACGTCGCGAAGTAGCCATCGACGAACGTCGGCGTGGCCTCGGCCCAGGTCACGAGCCGGTGGCGGCGTGCGAACACGTGGTAGTCGGCGAGGTCGCGGCCGTAGCCGTCGAGCGTACGCGGGCTCAGGCGTCTGCCCTTCTGCAGCTCGTCGATCCACGCCTCGATCGCGGGCAGGAGGGGCGAGGATTCCGCCCCACCCGTGCGCGGCGCGGACGTCGCGCGGGCGGCGCTCACGCCGCCCCCTCGAGGTGGGCCAGGTGCTCGGCGACGCGGCGCGCGAGCGCCAGCGGCACGCGCGCGCGTTCCGCGATCGTCTCGGGGCTCGCCTCGCGCATCGCCGCGACCGAGCCGAAGGCCTTGAGCAGCGCGGCGCGACGCGCGGGCCCCACGCCGCTCACGTGGTCGAGCGCGCTGCCGATCCGCGCGCGCGAGCGCAGCGTGCGGTGATACGTGAGCCCGAAGCGGTGCGCCTCGTCGCGAAGCCGCTGGAGTGCGCGCAACGCCGGCGAGCGGCGCGGCAGGCGCAGGTCCGGGGCACCCTCGCGCACGATCAGTTCCTCGCGCTTCGCGAGCGCGATGAGCGAAACCGGCCGCGTCGCGATGCGTCCGAGCGCTTCGCGCGCCGCCGAGAGCTGGCCCGCGCCGCCGTCGATCACGACGAGGTCCGGGCGCGGCAGCTCGCCCGACTCGACGCGCGTCCAGTAGCGCTCGACGGCCTCCCCGATCATCGCGAAGTCGTCCGGGCCCGGACGGCGCACGCGCATGCGCCGGTAGAGCGACTTGAGCGGCCGGCCCTCCTCCGAAGCGACGACCGCCGCGACGGCCTGATCGGCGCCGAAGTTCGAGATGTCGAAGCACACCATGCGATGGGGCGGCGAGCCGAGCCCGAGCTCCCTCTGAAGGCCCAGCACCGCGGGGGAGAAGCGCGCCCGCCGGCCCGCGGCGCGCGCCGCGAGCTGCTCGAGCGCCGCGGCGGCGTTCTTCTCCGCCACCTCGAGCAGCCGCCGCGCGCGCCCGCGCACCGGCGCCACCAGCTCGACGGCGTGGCCCGCGCGCCTGGAGAGCGCTTCGGCGAGCGCGGCGTGGTTCCCCGGCAGGCGCCCGACGAGGATCCGGCGCGGCAGGTCGGAGCGCGCGAGCGCGTGCTGCGCGATCCAGAGCTCGACCAGCGCCGCATCGTCGAGTGCGCCGGCGCGCTCGACCGTGCGCGCGTCCTTGCCGATCACGCGGCCGCCCCGCACGAGCAGCGCCGCCAGCGCCGCGCGCTCGCCGTGGCGCGCGACGCCGAGCACGTCGGTGTCGCGCGCGTCCCCGGTCACCATCTTCTGCGGGACCTGGGCTCGCTCGAGCAGCCGGATCTGGTCGCGGCGCTGGGCGGCGAGCTCGTAGCGGCGCGCGCCCGCCGCGTCGGCCATCTCGGCGCGCAGCCGCGCGAGGAGTTCGTCGTTGCGGCCCGAGAGCAGCAGCACGAGCCCTTCGGCGAGCCCTCGATACGCGGTGGGATCGACGTGCGCGCGGCTGTAGCACGGCCCGGCGCAGCGCTTGATGTGGAAGTAGAGGCAGGGCCTGTCCTGCCGGCGGTAGTCCTCGAAGTTGCGGCACGTGCGCAGCGGGAAGATGCGCCGGAGGTCGCGGAGCGCGCGGCGCAGGTTCTTCACGTCCGTGAACGGGCCGAGGTAGCGCGCGCCGTCCTGGCGCACACGCCGCGTCACCGACAGCCGGGGGAACTCGTCCTGCATCGAGAGCTTGACGAACGGGAAGCTCTTGTCGTCCTTGAGCAGCACGTTGTAGTGCGGCCGGTGCTGACGGATCAGCGTCGACTCGAGCAGCAGCGCCTCGGCCTCGGTGTCCGTGAGGATCGTGTCGAGGTCCGTCGCGCGCTCCATCATCTCGTCCATGCGCGGGCGCTCGGGATCGTGCGCGAGGTAGCTGCGGACGCGCGCCGCGAGGCTCGCCGCCTTGCCGACATAGAGCACCTGCCCGCGGGCGTCCTTGAACAGGTAAACCCCCGGAACGGCGGGCAAATTCGCGATTTTCTCCGCGAGCGCGCTCACGGCACCCTCCGGGGACACGTGCGGGGGTACTCGAGGCAAGAACACTACACGCGGCCCGGAAGGGGTACAACGAGCGAATGACTCGCGCGAGAGAGAGAAGGTTTCGACCTGCGGGAAGCGGTCGGGAGCCCGCTCCGGCGCTTGACAGTCCCCGAACGCCAACGTAAGTTCCTTCGGCTTTTTCCCGACCGATTCGTTCCCTCGAGGAGGATTCCATGCCGCACCACAAGTCCGCGGCCAAGCGCGTGGTGACCAACGAGAAGCGTCGCCAGCGCAACATCGCCGCGACCAGCCGCATGAAGACGGCGATCAAGGCCGTCCGTTCGGCGACCACGCGCAGCACGGCCACGACTGCGCTCCAGGAGACGATCTCGATCCTCGATCGCACGGCCGCCAAGGGCGTGATCAAGCGCGAGACCGCGAGCCGCCACAAGTCCCGGCTCACCCGGTTCGTCGCCAAGCTCCCCGCCTGAGGCAATCCGCATGCTGCGTTCCCGCCCGGCCGCGCTGTTGCGAGCCGCGGCGCTGAGCGCGATGCTCCTCCAAGCCGCCCTCGCCCCCGCGCGGGCGGCTTCGCCGTTCGAGGTCGTGCCGCGCCCCGTCGCCGCGCGCGGCCCGCGCCGCGCCGCGGCCTGCTGCGCGGTCGGCGGCGTCGGGCTCGTGGTCGCGTCCTTTCCGCTCAAGCAGCTGGCGGACCGGCGTTACGACGCCTACCTCTCCGAGGCCGATCCGGCCCGGATCGAGTCGCGCTGGGACGCCACGCTGCGTGCCGACCGCATGGCGAACGGCTCGCTTCTCGCAGGCGAGGGTCTGCTCGCGCTCGCCGTCTACCTCCAATTCGTCCGACCCTCGCACGATGCCCCCGTCGCGCTCGTGGTGGAACCTTCGCGATGCGCGCTCGCATTGCGCTTCTAGCTCCGCTCCTCGCACTGCTCGCCGCCCTCGCCGGGTGCAGCGAACGCGACCGCGCAAACCCGCTCGATCCGGCAAACCCGCAGACCGGCGGCCGACCGGCCGGCTTCACCGCGCTCGCCGACTTCGACGTCGTGCGGCTGAGCTGGACCGCCCAGCCCGGGCTCTCGATCGACGGATTCCGCGTGCTCCGCTTCGCCCCCGGCGACACGGCCTGGCAGGCGATCACGGCGGTGCTTCCGCCCTCGACCGGCGGCGTGCTCGACCTCGCGGTCGCGAACGGCCGGCTCTACCAGTACCGGCTCTACTACGTGATCCGCGGCGCGCTCGGCAGCCAGCCCGCCGCGGACCACGCGACGCCGGGGCCCGCGCGACCGTGGGTTGCCGACGACGGCTCGGGCGAGCTCGTACGCCTGACCGCCGACGGCCGACATGTGCTCGCCAGCTTCGACGACGCGGGCGACGTGCAGAGCGTCGGGGTCGATCCCGGGACCGGCGAGGTCTGGACCTCCGCCGCGTACGACGGCGTGGTCTCCGTGCGCACGCCGGACGGGCTCCAGCCCGTGATCATGCAGGGCCTCGACTCGCCATTCACGCTCGCGATCACGCCGTTCGACCACAGCGCGTGGATCTGCCAGTCGGTCTCGCTTGCGCACCGCGACCCGAGCGGCACCGCCGGCGTCCCGGCGGCGATCGGTCCGCCAACCGAACCGTTCGACACCCCGTCGGGCGTCGCGATCGATCCGCGCGACTTCTCGATCTGGGTGTGCGAAAACGGCGGCGCCCGCCTGCGGCACTTCGCGCGCGACGGCAGCCCCGTCTCGACGGGGTTCGAGCCCCTGCCCTCGCGGGCCGCGGTCGACAGCGTGACGCGCGAGGTGTGGGTCACGTCGTTCGAGCGCGGCGTCGTACTTCGACTCGGCCAGAACGCGGCGGTCATCGATTCCTCGCTCGCGGCCAGCGGCCCGATCGGCCTCGCGGTCGATCCCTATCGCGGACGCGTCTGGGTCGCGGATGCCGTGGGCAACCGCGTGATCGCGCTCGATCCCGCGACGGACCACGTGCTCTTCACCGTGAACGGCATCGCGGGCGCGGTGGACGTCAGCGTCGATCGCGCGACCGGCGACGCCTGGGTCGTCGCGCGCAGCGCGCAGTCGATCGTCCACCTCGACTCGAACGGCAAGGTGCTCGAGACGCTGGGCGGCTTCAGCGATCCAGTCGGAATCTCCGTCGATCCGGGGCTCGAGTAGCGCCGCGATCGCCCGCCCCCGCGCCCGCCCACCCGACTCGGCCCGCGCGCGAACAAAAGGAGCCCCGGCGTCGCCGCCGGGGCCCTCGAGACTTTCGGTTTTGGTGACGCTGGGTGACCCCGTCCCAGGGGTCCTCCGGACCGTCACGACAGCCGGAGGTCCCCTACGAGGACGTCACCTCCACCGAACTACAGCGATAACTGTCCAATGGATCACCTCCTTTTAGGGGCATACCTCCACGGAGGGACCCAACCCTCCCGATCCGGCGCGCCGCCCGAGCCGCCGGGACCGCGTGCGGTGAAAGCCGCACGAGTGAGCGTACCGTGAGTTTCGGCAGCGACGGCCCCGGAGTCAACTGCGGAATTGGGCCGCGTCGTACGTCGGCCGGAGCATGGCGCGTCGTCTCCGGCCCTCGCCGGCAACCTCAGAAGTTGTAGGCGATCGAGAAGTAGTTCTGCGGGATGCCGCTCTCGAACTTCTGGAAATCGGCCGTGATCCAGCTCCAGTTCCAGCGCAGCGCCGGATACCAGCCGCCGCCGAGGTAGACCGCCCAACCCACCACGCCCATCCGCGAGATCGCGCCCGCGTCGACCACCCGCGCGCCGTCGGCGTAGATCGCGCCGTAGACCGTCGGGAGCTGCCACGTCTGCGGGACCGCGAGCGTGAACCCGCGCAGCAGCGGGTAGCGGGCCTCGAGGTTCCCCGTGAGCGCGTTCTGCCCGACCATGGCGCGCCAGTCCTGCACGTGAAGGCGCGTCGGCCCGCCGATGTAGGTGTTCTGCGCGTCCTGCCCGAAGCTGTCGCTCCAGTTCGCGCGCATGGCCAGCACCACGCCCGGCAGGGGCTGACGGTAGTGGCGAACCTCCGCGAGCACGGTGCCGAAGTCCGAAGCGCCGGCGGTGAGGTCACGGGTGAAGCCCGTCGTGAGGTTCATGCGCAGCCCGCCCACCGGGCCGTCCCAGGTCCAGCGCGAGTTGTCGTGGACCACGCCCACATAGTTCGAAACGAGCTCGACCGTCGGTGCGTCGCCGTCGCGGAGCAGGTGGTGCTCGGCGTGGCGCACCTCGACCGAGGCGTCGATCCGGTCGAAGCGGTTGAGCGGATAGCTGGCGAGCCCGAGCACCCCGAGCCGCACCTCGCGGCGGATCACCTCGAAGTCGGGATCGTAGAGGCTGGTCAGGCGGAAGAGTCCCAGGCCGTAGGTCAGGCGATTCGCCTGGTTCAGGTACGTGAGCCCGCCCTCCCAGTTATCCCAGAAGTCGCCGAATTCCTCGGAGGAATTCGACACCGTGAGCACCCACTCCTCGTTGCCGAGCACGTCGGAAAACGCGACCTGGCCGAAGTCCATCGTGCTGTTGAACGACGGGCTCACGCCGATCGCGTTCTGGAGCAGATCGAGGCTCAGCCGGCGCTGGTAATCCTGCGGTGGATCGGCGTACGCGATCGTCGGAAGCACGGGGACCGTGGGCGGGGGCGTCTCGGACTCGACCGCAAGTGTGTCGGGATCGAAGCGCAGCACCCAGGTCCTGAACGTCACCGCGTCCTCGGCGGTGTACATCACGCCCCGGCTGTTGCGCAGCCAGTCCGGGTCGCTCGCGGGCCCCAGCTCGCGTGTGAGCCGGCTGCAGGTGCGGCCGGGCACGGCAGGACGAACGTACAGATCGCTCGTGCCGTCGCGCGTCGAGCGATACGCGAGCCACTTGCCGTCGGGCGACCACGCCGGCTGGCGGTCGTCGCCGCGCGGCGGAAAGCTCACGCGCTCGATCCCGCCGTCTTCGAGCGAGAGCCGGAAGAGTGCGTAGTGCCCGCCCGTCTCACAGCGATCGGAGGCGAACGCGACCCAGCGCCCGTCGGGCGAGACCGCGGGCTCGGCGTCGTCGTAGCCATCGTGCGTCAGGCGCTCGAGCGTCATGGAATCGCGCGCTCCGGTCCAGCTCGCGCGGTAGAGGTCGCTCTCCCCCGCGTAGTCCTGCGCCACGAACACGACCGCGCGATCGCCGGGAACGATGCTCGGGTCACGCATCTGCACGAGCTCGGGGAACTCCAGTCGACGCACGATCCGGCCACGGTGCGCGTCGATCAGGTAGAGCGCGTCGTGCGCGCCCTTCTGCGCCGCGACCGCGATGAGCCCCGAGGGCGAGACCGCCGGGCGGTTCTGGAACAGGTGGAACGATTCGAACGCGGGCGTGTCGCCGCTGCGCAGCAGCCGTCGCTCCTTGCGACCGCCGTGCGGGCCGGGCTCGCTCGTCATGAGGTCGACCGCGCCGTCGTTCACCTCGAACCAGCACAGGCGCACGGTCGTGTCGCTGTCCGCAATCGCCGGCAGCGCGCGGGGCCCGAGGTTGAAGCGGCTGCGCTGCGGCACCGGCCGCGCGAACTCGACCGGACGGAAGGACGACGCGAGCGCCGGGTAGAAGCGCTGCTGCATGGCCTCGAACCATTCCTGATCGACGTCCTCCAGCCGCCGGCCGTAGGTCAGACGGAAGTCGCTCTCGAAGTCGTCCGCCCGCCAGGCGTTCTCCAGCAGCGCGAAGATGCGGGCCTCGCCGTAGCGATCGCGCAGCCAGAGCAGGAACGCCTGCCCCTCCTTGTACATCTCGACCGAACCGGTGATGGGCTCGCTGTGCTGGACCGGGTAGCCCATGCGCGAGTCGAACATGTCGCGCATGAGCCCCTCGGCGTCCTCGTCCCACGTCGTGCCGCAGTACTCGGCGAGGCCTTCCGTGAACCACAGCGGCGGGAACCACGCCTGGATCTTGTGGTGCGCGTGCATCACCTGGCCCAGCTTCTCGAACATGTAGGCGTGCGTGAGCTCGTGCCGGGTCACCCAGCGCAATCGCGCCCACGAACCGGTGTGCGGGATCAGCACCCGACCCTTGATGAGTTCGGTCAGGCCGCCGACGGACTCGGAAAGGATCTCCGGGGTCGCGTTCGTCTGCTCGAACAGCATCTGCGTCGAGTAGAGGAGCAGCGGAACCCGCTGGCGCGGCTTCATCGCGAAGCGTCGGTCGTACTCGACCGCGACGCTCTCGGCGAACGCCGTCAGCGGGCGCGCGAGGCTCTCCTCCTGGGCGTAGTAGTGCACACGGAGGTGGGCGGTCTCGAGCACCGACCAGTCCAGCGTCTCGTAGTGCACCTTGTTCTGCCCGAACGACTGCGCCGACGCGCGCACGGGCGCGGCGAGCGCAAGGATCACGGCGAGGGCAGCAATGGAGTGCCCCGCGCGCATGGGGACATCACCTCACGATCGGTCCGGTCGTCACCCCTTCGATCCCGGTCGTTCCAACAGATCCTCGATGCCGTAGAGCCCGGGCTTCGCGGTCGCGACGAATCGCGCGGCGGCAAGGGCGCCGTTGGCGAACGCGGCCCGGTCCTGCGCGCTGTGCCGCAACTCGATGGTCTCGCCCTCACCCGCGAGCACCACCATGTGGTCGCCAACCCAGGTCCCGCCCCGCATCGCGTGCACGCCGACCTCGCTGACCGGCCTCGGGCCGACCGCCCCCTCGCGCCCGTTCCGCACGGCGCTGGAGGCGAGGCCGCGGTGCGCGAGCACGTCGGTGACGAGCGCGAGCGCGGTGCCCGACGGGCTGTCCTTCTTCTGGCGGTGATGCCGCTCCACGACCTCGACGTCCCACGTCGCCGGCACCGCGGCGAGCGTGGCGGCCAGCGCGCGGCGCAGGGCCGCGATCCCGACGCTGAAGTTGCTGGCGCGCAGCACCGCGGTGCGCGCACTCGCGGTGCGAACGTCCGTCTCGTGCTCGGCCGAGAGCCCGGTCGTGCCCGTGACCAGCGGCACAGCTCGCTCGGCGCAGAGCCGGGCCGCCTTCGCCGCGCCTTCCGGGCTGCTGAACTCGATCACGACGACGCCGGGCTCGATCACCGAGGCCGCGTCCTCGGTCCATACCCCGTCCTCGGCCGAGAAGTTCTCGCGGTGCTCGACGCGCGCGGTGATGACCAGCTCGTGCGCCTGCAATGCCGCCTGCTCGATCGCCCGACCCATGCGCCCGGCGGCGCCGACGAGGACGACGTGAATCATGCGCGAGCCGCCGCCCCGGCAAGTGCGACGCCCGCGCCCCGTGCGGCGTCGACGACCAGCTTCCCGGTTGCGGGCTCGACGGGCACGAGCGGCAGCCGCAGCTCGTTCGCGACGAGGCCCATCTCGGCGAGCAGGTACTTGACCGGACCGGGATTCGACTCGGCGAAGAGCGCCTTGAAGAGCGACAGCAGCTGGCGATGGAGCCCCTCGGCCTCGGCGTTCCGGCCGGCGCGCGCGGCGTCGGTCAGCGCGCGCATCTCGCGCGGAACGACCTGCCCGGCGACGGAGACGATGCCCTGCCCGCCCACCGCGATGACGGGCAGCGTGAGCGCGTCGTCGCCCGAGAGCACGGTGAGTCGCGTCCTCGCACGCAGCTGCGAGATCTGCTCGAGATTGCCCGACGCCTCCTTCACGGCCTTCACGTTGGGAAGTTCCTGCACCTGCGCAAACACCTCGGGCGGCGTATTGGTCCCGGTGCGGCCGGGCACGTTGTAGAGGATGAGCGGCAGGCGCGTCGAGCGCGCGACCGCGGTGAAGTGCGCGACCTGCCCGCGCGGCGTCGGCTTGTTGTAGTAGGGCGTGACGAGCATCGCGCCGTCGACGCCGACCTCCTCCGCCATCTTCGTCAGCGCAACCGACTCCGCGGTGTTGTTGGTCCCCGTGCCCGCGACGATCCACACCCGCCCGCGCGCGCGCTCCTTGACGAACGCGAGCAGCGCGCGGCGCTCCTCGAGCGTGCAGGTCGCGGCCTCGCCCGTCGAGCCGCTCACCACCAGGCCCTCGACGCCACCCTCGATCATCCACTCGACGAGCCGCGCGGTCGCGTCGCGATCGATCGCGCCCCCGCGAAACGGCGTCACCATTGCGACCGACAGACCTTCGAACATGCCCCCTCCTCGCCGCCGGCAGACCGGCTCCCCGCATCCGTGCGCATGCAGCCCGCACCCAACGAATACCACGGATCGAGGTCGCACACCCGCATGGATCGTGGACGCCGACGATCCTTCCGCGGCCTCGCGCAGCGCCCGGCTCAGCCCAGCGCGAGTTCGCCCGTGAACGCGACGACGGCGGGGCCGACGAGCGTCGCCGAGAGCCCGCCGCCCTCGCGCCCGAAGGCGACGACGAGGTCGTCCCCGCCCGCGGTGCGAATCGTGACGGGCGAGGTCCGGCCCGTGCCCAGCGCCCACGCCGCGGTCGCGATTGCACCGCTGCCGCAGGCGAGCGTCTCGCCTTCGACGCCCCGCTCCCACGTCCGCATCGCGACGTGCCGCGGCGCCGGCGTGACGAAGTCGACGTTCGTGCCCGTCGCACCAAAGCGCGGGTGCGCGCGCAGCGGCGGCGCCCACTCCGCGAGCGGCACGCGCTCGACCCGATCGACCGGCACGACGAAGTGGGGAACGCCGGCGAGCACCAGCGCGCCCTCGAAGCTGCGGCCGAGCGCCTCGATCCGCACCGGCTCGGGGTTGGCGACGCTCCCGAACTCGAGCGCCACGAGTCCGTCCGGCTGCAGGCGCGCGCGCTTCGTCCCGACGGGAGTGTGGAACGTGACGCAGCCGTCGCGGCCCAGGCCGCGCTCGAGCGCGAAGCGCGCGAGGCAGCGCGCACCGTTGCCGCAGAAATCGGCGGGGCCGCCGTCGGCGTTGTGGTAGACGAACCTGAAGTCGGCCTCGCGTGCGCGCTCGAGCAGCAGCACGCCGTCCGCGCCCACGCCGCGGCGGCGGTCGCACCAGCGAGCGAAGAGGGCTTCGCGGGCGAGGGGCAGGAACGGCTCGCGGTGGTCGATCACCACGAAGTCGTTGCCGGCCCCGTGCATCTTCGTGAACGGAACGATCACGGCCCCGCGCCCGGCGCCGGCGCGGGCGGCAGCGGTACAGGCCGCGCCAGCACGAACTCGAACCCCGTGATCTCGCCGCCCGGCTCGATGTGCACCAGCACCTCTTCGCTCGCGGGCTCGGTGTCGCGCTTCCAGACCCGGTTGCGATCGAGATCGCGGAACGCGCGCACGCGGTACGTGCCCGGGTCCCACTTGAAGTCGAAGCTGTTGTTTTCGGGCACCTCGTAGACGACGCGGCGGGTCGTGTCGGTCACGCCCGCGACGATCAGGCGGCAGATGCCCGTCCCGTCGCTCACCGAATCGATGACCACGCCCGCGAAGCGGCCGGGCGCCTTCGGGTTGACCATGTGGAGCCGGATGCCGGTCGCGACCGGCTGCTCGGACGTGAGGTCGAGCGTCGTGTCCGCGGCGACGAGCAGGTCGACGTTCGGTTCGAAGGAGCGGTTGTGGTTGAGGTCGGCGAAGCCCCACACGCGCCAGCGGCCGGGAACGCTCAGGCCACCGATCCGGAAATTGCCCGCCGCGTCCGCGACGCCCAGCGCGTCGAAGTCGCGGGCCGTGCTGTCGGGCTGGCGGCCGTCGCGATAGCACCAGAGCGTCGTGCTGGCGGCACGGAAGCCGACGGCGTCCACGCGGCCCTCGAGCCGGCCCCGCGGAAACGTCTTCGACGTCGTGAACACGATCGCGCGTGGATTGGCGAGCGTGTTGCCGCGGCGGTCGCGCGCCGCCGACCCGACGTAGAGCGTGTAGGTGTGGTCGGCCTTGAGCGTATCGCCCAGCACGAGCGTCACGGAGTTGCCGGACCAGCGCCGCTGGCGGATCGGCACCGGGGGCGCGAAGTCGAGCGCATCGTTCGTGCTTCGCGGCTCCATGCCCTTGCTGAACGTGATCGAGGGTCGCACGTGCGTCGAGACGCCCGCCGCGCCGGAATCCGGCTCGACTTCGAGCACGGTCGGGGCCGTGAGATCGGGTGGACCGCCGGTCGGCGGCCCTTTCTTCGCGCAGCCGGCAGCCAGCGCGGCCGCGAGGAGCGCGGCCAGCGTCGCGCGCGTCAGGGCCGTGGACTCCCAGCGGGCGTCCGCCCGCGCCGGCGCGCCCTCAGGCGCGCGGATGTGCCTGCTCATAGGCCGCCCGGGTCCGCGCGCGCGAAACGTGGGTGTACACCTGCGTGCTCGCGAGCGAGCGGTGGCCGAGCAGCTCCTGGATCGCGCGCAGATCGGCGCCCGCGTCGAGCAGGTGGCTCGCGAACGAATGCCGCAGCGCGTGCGGCGTGACGCCGAGTCCCGCGGCGACTCCCGCGAGACGACGGGCCACGACGCGCTGCACGGTGCGGCCCGAGAGCCGGCCCGAGCGCCCCGTGAAGAGCGGCTCGCCCCCGGCACCGGGCGCCCGACGTTCGTGCGCGAGGTAGCCGTCCAGGGCGCCGAGCGCACGTGCACCCACCGGGACGATGCGTTCGCGCCGCCCCTTGCCGCGCACGCGCAGCAGCGCCGCGCGGCGGTCGAGGTCGCCGTGGTTCAGGCCAACGAGCTCCGAGAGCCGGAGCCCGGAGGAGTACGCGAGCTCGAGCAGCGCGCGGTCGCGCGGCGCCCGCGGATCGTCCGCGGCCTCGAGCCGGTCGAGCGCCGCGGCGAGGTCGATCCGGGGCAGCGTGCGCGGCAGCCGGCGCGGCCGCCTGGGGAACGCGATGCGCCGCGCCGGATCGGTCGCGAGCACGCCGCGTCGCACGCAGAAGCGGCCGAAGCTGCGCCACGCCGCGAGGGTCCGCGCCGCGCTCGTCGCCGCGTGCCCCGTGCGGTAGAGCTCGCGCAGCGAGCGCTCGAGCAGCTCGCCCGTCCACTCGGCCGCCGCGACGTCCCGACCGGCGCCGCGCACGCGGTCGAGCGCGAAGGTCACGTCGCGACGGTAGGCGGACAGCGTGTGAGGCGAGCCGCGCCGGCTCGCGGCGAACTCCCGCAGGAAGTCCTCGAGCGCCCTACGCACCCACCGGCTCGAGCGGAAAGCGCGACTTGCAGGTGAGGCACTGCAACCGCGTTCCGGCCTTGCTGACCTTTTCGACGAGGAACGGCGCGCCGCATTGCGGACACGGGGTGGGGCGCGGGCGGTCCCAGAGCGCGTAGTCGCACTCGGGATAGCGCGTGCACGAGAAGAACAGCTTGCCCTTGCGGCTGCGCTTCTCGGCGATCTCGCCCTTGCCGCACTTGGGGCACGTGACGCCGAGCGTGAAGGGCTTCGTGAACTTGCACTCGGGCCGCCGCACGCAGTGGATGTAGCGGCCGTAGGGGCCGTTCCGTGCGACGAGGTCCGAGCCGCAGAGTTCGCACTTGCCCGGCACGGGAACGGGAAGCTCCGAGGCGTCGAGCGGCTGCGTGTGCTTGCACTCGGGGTAGCCCGGGCAGGCGAGGAACGCGCCGTTGCGTCCGAACTTCTTCACGAGCTTGTGCTGGCCGCACGCGGGGCAGGTGATGTCGGTCACCTGCGTCAGGCCCTCCTTGATCTCCTTGGCGTGCTTGCGCGCCTTCTCGAGATCGAGCGAGAGCGGGTTCCACAGCCCCGCGACGACGCTGTGCCACTCGCGCTTGCCCTCCTCGATGTCGTCGAGCTCCTCCTCCATCCCGGCCGTGAACTCGACGTTGAAGACGTCGGGAAACGTGTCGACGAGCAGGCGCGTGACGAGCATGCCGAGGTCGGTGGGCTTGAGCGTGCGGCCATCGCGCTCGATGTAGTCGCGCTTCGTGATCGTCGAGACGATCGTCGCGTACGTGCTCGGCCGGCCGATCTCCTTCTCTTCGAGCGCCTTGATGAGCGAGGCGTCCGTGAATCGCGGTGGCGGCTGGGTGAAGTGCTGATCGGGGCGAATGACGCGGGCATCCTCGTCGGCGTCCCCGGGCTCGTCCGCTGTCCGCGCCACCGGCTCCGCCGGGATCGTCAGCGCCTCGCCCGGCGTGAGCGCCGGCAGGCGGCCGCCCTCGTCCTCGTCGTCGTCGTCGCGTCCATAGACCTTGAGCCAGCCCGGGAAGCGCAGCACGCTCCCGCTCGCCCGCAGGCCGAGCCGGCCCGCTTCGATCTCGACGGTCGTCTGTTCGTACTCGGCGGGCGTGCACTGCGACGCGACCGCGCGCTTCCAGATGAGGTCGTAGAGCTTGAACTGCTCCTCGGTGAGGAAGCTGCGCACAGAGCCGGGCGTGCGCTCGACCGACGTCGGGCGGATCGCCTCGTGCGCTTCCTGCGCGCCCTTCTTGCTGCGGAAGACGTTGGGCTTCTCGGGCACGTACTCGCCGCCGAACTCCTTGCCGAGCCAGCCGCGAATCTCGATCAGTGCCTCGTCGGCGAGCCGCGGCGCGTCGGTGCGCATGTACGTGATGAGGCCGACGCTGCCCTCGCCCTTGATCTCGATGCCCTCGTAGAGCTTCTGCGCGACCTGCATCGTGCGCTGGCTCGTGAAGCCGTAGCGGTTGGACGCCGCCTGCTGGAGCGTGCTCGTGATGAACGGCGGGACGGCACGCTTGGTGCGCGGCTTGACCTCGATCCCGGCGATGCGGCCCGGCGTGCGGCGCAGCTCGTCGGCGAGCGCGGTGGCGCGCGCGCCGGCGTCGGCGCCGCGCAGCTGCGCGTTCTCGAGCTTCTCCTCGCCCACGCGCACGAGGCGCGAGGTGAAGCGATCGCCCGCGCCGGTCTGGTAGTCGACCTCGACGGTCCAGTACTCCTCGGGAACGAACGCGAGGATCTCGTCCTCGCGCTCGCAGATGAGCCGGAGCGCCACGCTCTGGACGCGGCCGGCCGAGAGCCCGTACTTGACCGTGCTCCAGACGAACGGGCTCACCTTGTAGCCGACGAGCCGGTCGAGCACGCGGCGCGCCTGCTGCGCGTTGACGAGGTTCATGTCGAGCTCGCGCGGGTGAGCGAGCGCGTCCGTGACGGCGCGGCGCGTGATCTCGTTGAACGTCAGCCGGCGGATTGGGCGGCGCGAGCTGCGCAGCTGCTCGCTCAGGTGCCAGGCGATCGCCTCGCCCTCGCGGTCGGGATCGGGTGCGAGGTAGATGGTCGCGGCGTGACGCGCCGCCGAACGGATGCGGCCCAGCGCCTGGTTCTTGTCGCGGATCGGGACGTACTCGGGCTCGAAGTTGTTCTCGAGGTCGACGCCGAGCTGGCTCTTCGGCAGGTCCATGATGTGGCCGTTCGACGCCAGCACCATGAAATCGCGGCCGAGGAATTTGTTCAGCGTCTTCGACTTGGTCGGCGACTCGACGATGACGAGATTCTTGCCCGCCGCGCGCGTGGCGAGCGCCTCGTCCTGGTCCGGCTGCGAATCGTCACCGTCCGCCGGCGCGGCGGCGGCGGCGCGGCCGGACTTGCGGCGCACCGCGGGCGTGGCCGCCGTCGCTCGCGCCCGCGCGCGGGCCGAGGCCGGCTTCGCGGCGGGCTTGCGTGCGGATGTGCTCTTCCTGGCCGGGGACTTCGCGCGGGCGGCGGCGCCGCCGCGCGGGCGTTCAGTGCGCGACTTCGACGTCGCCATGCGAGCCGTCCCCCGGATTGCCCCCGTCACCCTGCTCGAGCACGACGCGCGCCGCGACATCGCGCGCGATCTCCACACTGACCGGCCGCTGGCCGCTCGCGAGCAGCAGCTCCAGCACGCGCTCGAACTGCGCCGCGTCGAGTGCGCCGCTCTGGCGCAGCTCGAGCAGGCAGCCCCACGCCTCGGTGCTCAGCGACTCACGCTCCTCCGCGCTCGGCACGCGCGTCGCGAGCCGGCCCGGCGCGGTCGCGGACCAGGCCGGCGCCGCGCTCGCCCACGCCAGCGCGCGGATCGCGAGGATCGCCGACTGCAGCTCCTCGCCCGACCAGCCGCCCTCTTCGATCGACTCACCGAGCGTCTCGAGCGCCAGCTCGTCGCCGTCGAGGTAGTCCTCGAGCTTGTCGCCGATCAGGCGCAGCAGCCGGATCACGGCGTCGTGTTCGGGGCGATCGTTCATGTGCCGCTCCCGACGCCTTCGTCGATCGGCATGTGGCACTTCTTGTACTTCTTGCCGCTGCCGCACGGGCAGGGATCGTTGCGCCCGACGCGCGGCCGCGCGCGCACCGGCTGGATCGCCGCGGCCGGCGCCGGCGCGCGGGCGGCGGCGCGCGCGGGCTCGGGCGCGGCCGGAGCCGCGCCTCCGAACGACTCGGCCTCGGCGTGCTGCGCCACCATCTGGCGCGGCGGGCGCGGTGCGGCCTCGATGACGCGCTGCGCCGCGGCGGGCTGGACTTGAACGCGGAAGAAGCGCGAGACGAACTCGTCGCGCACCTCGGTCATCATGGTCTCGAAGAGGCCGAACGCCTCCTTCTTGTACTCGATCAGCGGGTCGCGCTGGCCGTAGGCGCGCAGTCCGATGCCGCCCTTCAGGTGGTCGAGCTCGTGGAGGTGATCGCGCCAGTGCTCGTCCAGCGTATAGAGGTAGAGGTGGCGCTCGAGCTCGCGCGTCACCTGCGGCGTGAACTCGCGCTCGCGGGCGCGGTAGGCTCGCTCGCCGACCGCCACCGCACGCTCCTGCACGTCCTCGACGCGCTGGCCTTCCAGCTCCTCGGGCGAAACGGGCGACATCGTGACGTAGGCGAGCTCGTCGGCGAGCCCGCGCAGGTTCCACTCGTCGCGATGCACCTTCTCACCCGTGAAGCGCTGGACGCGCTCGCCCACCGCCTCGGCGATGTCATCCAGCACGCGCGCGCTGATGTCGTCCGAGAGCAGCGCCTCGTTGCGCTGGCGATAGACCTCCTCGCGCTGCTTGTTCATGACGTTGTCGTACTCGAGCAGGTGCTTGCGGATGTCGAAGTTGTGCGCCTCGACGCGCTTCTGGGCGCGCGAGATCGCCGACGTCACCATCGAGTGCGTGATGACCTCGCCCTCCTCGACCCCCATCCGGACCATCAGGGCCGAGATGCGCTCGCTGCCGAAGAGCCGCATCAGGTCGTCTTCGAGCGAGAGGTAGAAGCGCGACGATCCCGGATCGCCCTGGCGGCCGGAGCGCCCGCGCAGCTGGCGGTCGATGCGGCGCGACTCGTGACGCTCGGTGCCGAGGATGTGGAGCCCGCCGAGATCGGCGACGCCCGCGCCGAGCTTGATGTCGGTGCCACGGCCCGCCATGTTGGTCGCGATCGTCACGGCGCCGCGCTG
The DNA here is from genome assembly GCA_035500415.1 of Candidatus Acidiferrales bacterium. Taxonomy (GTDB): domain Bacteria; phylum Eisenbacteria; class RBG-16-71-46; order RBG-16-71-46; family RBG-16-71-46; genus CAIXRL01. Next base: position 21,611 of record DATJXF010000150.1, read on the forward strand.
TCCCGCCTGCGCGACGATCTCGGCCTCCTGCTGGTGGAACTTGGCGTTCAGCACGTTGTGCTTGATGCCGCGGATCTTCAGCATGCGCGAGAGCAGCTCGCTCACCTCGACCGAGATCGTGCCGACCAGCACCGGCTGGCCCTTTTCGTGGCACGCGGCGATCTCCTCCACCACCGCCTTGTACTTCTCGCGCTTGGTCCGGTAGACGACGTCCTGGTCGTCCATGCGATGGATCGGCTTGTTGGTCGGGACCACCGCGACCTCGAGCTTGTAGATCTCCCAGAACTCGCCCGACTCCGTCTCCGCCGTGCCGGTCATGCCCGCAAGCTTCTCGTACATGCGGAAGAAGTTCTGAAGCGTGATGGTCGCGAGCGTCTGCGTCTCGCCCTCGACCTTGACGCCCTCCTTCGCCTCAATCGCCTGGTGCAGGCCGTCGGAGTAGCGCCGTCCGGGCATCAGGCGCCCCGTGAACTCGTCGACGATGAGCACCTTGCCGTCCTGCACGACGTACTCGACGTCGCGCTCGAACAGCGAGTAGGCCTTGAGCAGGGCCTGGATGCTGTGGATGCTCTCGTTGCGCGCGCCGTACTCGCGGTAGAGGCGGTCGCGCTCGGCGACGCGCTGGTCGGGCGTGAGGTCCTCGCGACCCTCGAGCTCGGAGAGCTGGCTCGTCAGGTCGGGCACGACGAACCGATCGGGATCGGACGGCGACATGAGCGTGCGTCCGGCCTCGAGCAGGTCGACGTTCCGCGACTTCTCGTCGATGGTGTAGAGCAGATCGTCGTCGAGCTCGTGCAGGCGCTTGTCGCGGAGGTACTCGAGCTCGACGCGATTGATGAGCTTGCGCAGCTCCGGCTGCTCCGAGACGAGCTTGATGAAGCGCTTGTGCTTGGGCGCTGCGCGCTGGACCTGGAGCAGCTTGACGCCGGCGTCCCACTCCTTCTTCTCGTCCTTGAGCAGCGCCTCGGCCTCGCCCAGC
>DATJXF010000151.1:0-23538 GCA_035500415.1 Candidatus Acidiferrales bacterium
CCGCTCGGCCGCGCGCGCGCGACCGGCGCGATCGTGGCGGCGGCCTGCGGAGCGGACTGCAGCGAGCAGGCCGTGCTCGCCGAGCTCGATTTCGGCGCGGCCGAGGGGCTCACGCTCGCCGAGGTGCGCGCGCGCTGGCCGGCATGGTGGGCGGAACGCGGTCGCGATCGCTGGACGTCGCGCTGGCCCTCGGGCGAGAGCTACGCCGACGCCGCGGCGCGCCTCGCCGGCTTTCGCGTTCCGTCCGGCGCGACGCTGGTCGTCGCGCACCAGTCCGTGCTGCGCGCCTTGCTCGTCGCGACCGGAGAGCGGCCGCCCGCGGCGGCGATCGAGGTGCGCTTCGCGCCCTGCGAATGCGTGGAGCTGAGCGGCGAGTCCGATGCGCTCAGGCCGCTTCCTCGAGCCATTCCGGGGGACCGATCCGCACGTCGGCAACCTCGATCGTGAGCGCCGCCCGGTCGGGAGGCATCATGAGGACGAGCTCGGTGTGGTCGCCGGCGCCGAGCGCCTCGCCGGGCTTCAGAGCCGGCACCGTCACGGTGTAGGCGTAGCGCCGCCACGCCGGTGTGAGCCGGTACTCGCGCGGGACGGAGCCGCGCGGCTCGGCGCCCTCACCGGGCTGGAGGTAGAGGTAGCAGCCGAGGCGCGAGCCCCGCTCGCCGCGCGCATCGAACCCGACCGTGATGGTCGCGCCCGCGAGACGGGCGATCCCGGGGATGCGCTGGAGCAGCAACGTGGGGCCGGAGCCGTTCGCGCGGCGCGCGAGCCGGACGGCGAAGCCGGCTCGCGGCGCGGCGGCGCGATCGAGCGACGTCACGGCGCCGTTGGGATTGAGCAGCTCCCAGTGGCGCGGCATGCCCGCGGGCGCATCCGCGAAGTCGCCGTTGGCGACGAGCACGTTGGCGGGATCGAGGCGCGGCGCGCTCGTCGCGCACGAGCCGAGCGCCGCCTTCTCGAGCGCCGCGAGCGGCTCGGCGGGCTCGAAGAACTCGAGGCCGCGCCGTCCGGCGCGCCAGCGCGCGAGCGCGCCCGCGAAGAAGACACGCACCCAGTCGTCGTCGTCCAGGCAGCGCAGGTTGCGCACGAAGTAGCGCGTCAGCATCCACGCGAGCGCGGCATCGGGCGGTGCGGTGTCCGCGCCGCTGCGGCCGGTGGCGGCGACGTCGTGCGCGTGCGCCCACGCCGCGAGGTGCCCCGAGCCCGGGCAGACGAGCTCGCGTCCCCAGAAGAGCGCATGCCAGCCGAGCGACGAGCTCAGGCTGATCACGCTGTCGACGTGCGGCACAAGCGTCTGGCCCGCGTGCGGCGCGGCGTCGAGCGGCACGAACGCGACCTGGGGGCACGCGGTGCGGACCCACTCGAGCGTCTCCTCGTCGATCCGGTCCCCGAGCCAGTGCGCGGTCGGGTGCTCGCTGACGATCAGTCCGACGTCGTCAGGCAGCCTCTCGAGCACGTGCAGCAGGTACTCGCCCTGGTTGCGGAATGGGCCGTTCAGGTCGAAGCCGGCCTCGCCGCCGAACTGGAGCGGCAGCAGCGCGACGCGTGGATAGCGCTCGCGCAGCCGGGCGACGAGCGTGCCGAACGGGCTCGAGGCGCGGTGCTGCGCCTCGAGCTGCGCCCGCCAGCGCCGCACGAACGCGAGCTCGTCCGGCGCGGCGTCGAATGCGCGCAGCGCGGGCGCCTCGGCGCCGGGCACCGACCGATCGTAGAGCCCCTGCGGATCGAAGAACTGGAAGCCGGGGTAGGGGGCGCGCGAGAACATGCCGTTCTCGGTGTGCAGGAGCAGCGCGTCGGGGAACGCGCGCGCGAGCGCCTCGTTCGGCGTCCAGCTCACGATCACCTCGGGCGTGAAGGCGCCCAGCCGCTCGCGCAGCAGCGCTGCGTGCCGTGCGAGTGCGGCCTCCGGCCACGTGCGCCGCTGGTGCCCGCGCAGGATCTCGACGTTGGGGACGCCGTACGGTGCGCGCAGCTCCTCCTGGTGGAGGACCGCGAGCCACTCTCGCGGCAAGGCGTGACCGTTCCGCGGATCGGTGCGGCGCGCGGGGGCGTGCGGCGCGACCGCGCGGGTGGCGAGCGCGGCGTTGAGCACGACGCGCACCTGCCATTCTCCGCCCGCCGCGAGGCGCCGCCCCATCGCCGCGGCGCAGCCGAGCCACGCCCAGTAGTGGAACGGCTTGCCGTGCATGACGAGCGGCTCGACGTGGAAGAGGACGCGCTTCATCGCCGCAGTGATCGGCCAACGCCCGCAGCCGCTTCACGTTCTTTCCGTGATTTGCGCCGCGGGCGCCGCCGTCAGGCGTCGAGGTGCAGCTTCTCGAGCAGGGCCCGGAAGCGCGGCTCGCCGCGCAGGCTGTCGAGCCGCGGGTGGACCTTGAGCAGCACGAGCGAGCTGTCGCGCTCGGCGTACGCGCGCTCCAGCCAGTCGAGCGCCAGGCCGGGCTCGCCCGCCACGGCGTGGAAGGACGCGATGCCGAACGGCGCGATGTAGCGCGTCTTCGCCGCCTCGTGAACCTGCTCCATGGTCCCACGCGCCTCGTCCTGGCGCCCGGCGCGCCAGAGCATGATCGCGAGCCCGGTCGAGGGCGGAATGCTGCCGTCCGGCCTGCGCACGCCGTTCGCGAAGCGTTCGAGTGCCTCCTCGAAGCGGCCCACGTGCTCGAGCGAGCGCGCGAGGTCGGTGTTGCCCGGCCCGAAGGTCGGATCCATCTGGTTGCACCGCCGGTAGTAGATCATCGACTCCTCGAACCGGCGCGCGTAGAAGAGCGCGTCGCCGACGGCGGTGTGGATGATGAGCGAGAGCGGGTCCATCTCGAGCGCGCGCATCACCTCGGCGATCGCCTCGTCGTGGCGGCCGAGGTTTGAGAGCAGCAGCGCGTACCGGTCGCGGCCGAGGGCGTAGCCGGGGTTGAGCTCGAGCGCGCGCAGGAACTCGCGTTCCGCGCCGGGCCAATCCCACTCGTGATGGCGGAGCACGTTCCCGAGCGCCGAGTGCAGCTCGGCCGCCGTCTCGTCGAGCGCCAGACCGCGCGTCGCCGCGTCCTTCGCCCGCGAGTAGGCCTCGCCCGGCGCCATCGCCCGCGTCGTGCCGAGCGTGGTGTACGCGTCGGCGAGTCCTGCGAGCGCCGGTGCGTAGTCCGGGTCCGCGCGCAGCGCCTCCTCGAAGCAGGCGATGCTTTCGCGCACCTCGTCGGCGCCCCAGCGGTTCCACAGGAAGCGACCGCGCAGGTAGGCGACATGGGCGGTTGGATTCACCTGCCCGCGCGGTCGGAGCTTCACCTCCTCGGCCGGCGTCACCTTGACCTGGATCTCCTTCGCGATCGCGCTCGCGAGCTCGCTCTGCAGCGCGAGGATGTCGGTGAGGTCGCGATCGTAGCTGCGCGCCCAGATGCCGCGATCCGCGATGGCGTCGACGAGCTGCACGCTGACGCGCACGCGATCGCCGACGCGCATCGCCGAACCCTCGACGACGGCGCGTACGTTGAGCTCGCGCGCGATGTCGGCGAGCGCGCGACCGCCGCCCTTGAAACGCATGGCCGAGGTGCGCGAGATGACGCGCAGCGCGCCGATCTGCGCCAGGTCGTTGATCAGCAGGTCGGTGAGGCCGTCCGTGAAGAACTCCTGCGCGGAATCGCCGGAGCGGTTCTCGAAGGGCAGGACGACGAGCGAGCGGTAGCCCTCGCCCGTCGATTCCTCGCGCGCGGCCACGGCCCTGGGCGTGGTCGCCGTCCGAAGTTCGCGTGCCGCGTCCGCCGCGGTCGCGAAGCGCCGCTCGGGCGCCTTCTCGAGGCAGCGCGCCACCAGCGCGTCGAGGGCGCGCGAGACGCCGGGACGCGTCTGGGCGAGCGAGGGCGCCGGCTCGTGGACGATGCGGTAGAGCGTCGAGACGGGGTCGTCGCCCGCGAACGGCGTGCGCCCCGCGACCATCTCGAAGAGCAGCACGCCCAGCGCGTGGACGTCGGTGCGCGCATCGAGCGGGCGCTGCTGGACCTGTTCCGGCGCCATGTAGGGGACGGTGCCGGCGAGCGAAGGCGTTTCGCTCGCGGTCACCGTCGCGGTGCTGTCGACGCTCGCGACGAGCTGCGCGAGCCCGAAGTCGAGGATCTTCGCGTGGCCGTTCGGCGTGATGACGACGTTCCGGGGCTTCAAGTCGCGATGGACCACGCCCCGCTCGTGCGCCGAGTGGAGCGCGTCCGCGATCTCCGCGCCGATCGCGCGCGCGCGCGCCTCGGGCAGCGGGCCGCGGTCCAGGATCTCCGCAAGCGTGCCGCCGGGCACGTACTCCATGACCAGGAACTCGTGCTCGCCGTCCTGGTCGAGGTCGAACAGCGTCGCGATGCCGGGGTGGAGCAGGCGCGAGAGCGCGCGCGCCTCGATCCGGAAGCGCTTGCGCACGGAATCGTCGGCGAGCGCCCCCTCGCGGACCAGCTTGAGCGCGACCTCGCGGTCGAGGCGCGGATCGCTCGCGCGCCAGACGACGCCCATGCCGCCCTCGCCGAGACGTCCGACGATCCGATACCGCCCCAACGTCGTGCCGATCATCGCGCTCCCGCCCGTCCGTTGCCGCTTCGAACGGCGCATTCTAGGCCGCGTGCGAGACGGCGGCCAGCGCGGGGCACACGGGAGCGAACGCTAGCCGCGCTCCGGCTCCGCGGGCAGCCGCAGCTCGATGCCGCGACCGCACGCCGGGCAGCGGAGCATCGTGCGCTCGCGCCAGCGCTGGCCCAGCTTGAGCTCGAGCGCCCCGCCGCAGCCCGGGCAGCTGCCGCTCGCGCGGAGCAGCGAGTGCGCTTCGTTCAGGCGCGACCAGCCGAGCGCGGGGCCGAGCACGAGCAGCAGCGGGACCAGCACGAAGTGCAGCACCGGCAGGAAGATCGCGACGACGGCCAGCCCCCAGCAGGCGCCGAGCGTGCGCGCCGCCCGCACGAGACGCGCGCGGCGGTCACGGGACTCCACGCGCACGCTGGCCGGCATCGGCGGGCGATCGGGGTAGAGGAAGCTCCCGGCGTGCTCCTCGGTGCCGCCGGCAGGCGGCGGAATTACGCTGGCCCCTTCGGTCACGCCTGCTATTCTGCGCCGTTTTCCAGCCCGCAATGTTCCGGAGGTGCAAGAACCCGTGCCCGCGCCGATCGCCGAGTGGCTCAACCTGTTGCTGCGCTGGACCCACGTGGTCGCCGCGATCCTGTGGATCGGCGACTCGTTCCTCTTCATGTGGATGGACGCGAGCCTCGAACCGCCGTCGCGTCCGCGCGAGGGCGACGTCTCGGGCGAGCTCTGGATGGTGCACAGCGGCGGCTTCTACGAGGTGGTCAAGCGCCGGGTGCTTGCGCCGGGCGAGGTGCCGCAGCACCTCCACTGGTTCCGCTGGCAGGCCTACACCACCTGGATCTCGGGCTTCGCGCTGCTCGTCGTCGTCTACTGGGTGGGCGGCGCCGCGTTCATGGTCGATCGCGCCGTGCTGCCGCTCACGCAGACGGAGGCGGTCGCCGCGAGCCTCGCGGTGATCGTCTCGGGGTGGCTGCTCTACGACGCGATCTGGACCTCGCCGCTCGTGCGTGCGCCGAGGGCCGCCGCCACGCTCTCGCTCGCGCTCCTCGCCGCCGCGATCTTCGGGCTCTGCCACCTTTACAGCGGCCGCGCGGCGTTCCTGCACGTCGGCGCGATGCTCGGCACGCTCATGGCCGCGAACGTCTGGCGTCGCATCATTCCCGCGCAACAGCAGATGATCGCCGCGACGCGCGCGGGCCGGCCCGCCGACGCTTCGCTCGGCGCGCGCGCCAAGCAGCGCTCGATCCACAACCACTACCTCACGTTCCCGGTGCTCTTCACCATGCTGAGCAACCACTTCCCGAGCACCTATGGGCACCCTCTGCCGTGGCTCGTGCTCGTGCTGTTCGTGGCGTTCGGCATGTCGGTCAAGTACTGGATGAACTTCCGATCGAGGACGCCCGCGCTCGTCGTGGCGACCGTGTTCGTCTCGCTCGGCGCGCTGCTCGCCCTGACGCTCGCGCCGCGCCGGCCGTCGGCGGCGATGGCCGCTTCGACGCTCGGGCCGGTCGAGTTCTCGACCGTAGACGCGATCCTCGAGCGGCGCTGCATGACCTGCCACTCGCGCCATCCGTCGAATCCGTCGTTCCCTCAGCCGCCCGCGGGCGTCACGTTCGACGATCCGGCGCACGTCGTCGCGCTCGCGCCGCGCATCCGCGTGCGCGCGGTCGAAACGAAGACGATGCCGCTCGGGAACCTGACCGGCATGACCGACGCCGAGCGCGACACGCTCGCGGCGTGGATCGACGCGGGCGCGCAGCGGTGAGGCTGCGCGCCGTACGGCTTCAGTCCCGTCCGCCCGGGTAGCGCATGCCGCGCAGTTCGCGGTAGAGCCGCACGGCGTAGTGATCGGTCATGCCCGAGACGTGGTCGGTGAATCGCAGCAGGCGATCGTACGCTGGCGCGTCGGGAAAGAGACGCGGGTAGAGCCGTCGCAGGTGCGCGGCGCGCAGGGACGTCGAGTGGCGCAGTGCGTCGACGAAGATCTCGAGCAGGCCCTGGATCGCCTCCGCGCCGGAGAGCTCCATCTTGAGCACGTCGCGCGCCCGATAGCAGCGCGCCTCGCAGACCTGCTGGATGCCGAGCATCGCCTCGCGATGACGCATCGAGCGGCGCAGGTCCGTCGTGAAGCGGCCCGCGAGCAGATCGCGCTCCGCGGCCATGAACGCATCGGCCGCATCGTGGACCAGCGCATCGACGGCGATCGCACGCAGCCGGTCCGCACGATCCATGCGATCCGCGTGATCCTCCAGCGGTCCGAGTTCGGGGCAACGGGGGCTCGCCTCGCACAACGGCTGCAGGCACTGCACGAAGGCGTGGTCCGAAACGTGGCCGAGTCGCAGTCCGTCCTCGAGGTCGAGCAACAGGTAGGCGATGTCGTCCGCGGCCTCGGTCAGAAGCGCGAGCGGATGGCGCGGCCAGTGCTCGGGCTCCGAGGACGAGAGTCCGAGTCCCCGGGCGATGCCGGCGTAGACCTCGACGTCGGCATCGAGCAGCCCGGGCTTGCGCCGCCCCTTGTCCTCCGACCGGGCCTGCGCGGACGCCGAGGAGCAGGGGTATTTGACCAGCGCGCCGAGCGTCGCGAAGGTGAGATCGAGGCCGTGCCCGCGCGTCGGCCGCTCGAGCCGCGTGACGATCCGGAACGTCTGCGCGTTGCCCTCGAACATCAGCAGGTCGCGTTGCTGCCGCGCCGAGAGCTCGTCCCAGAGCGGCTGCTCGCGCGCGAAGAACTCGCGGATCGCGCTCTCGCCGACGTGGCCGAAGGGCGGATTGCCGAGGTCGTGCGCGAGGCAGGCCGCGGCGACGCTGTCGCCGAAGTCGCGCGGGTCGAGCCGCGCGGCGGGCGCCGCCTCGCGCTCGCGCACCCGCGCACCCACCAGCGTGCCGAGTGAGCGGCCGATCGAGGCGACCTCGAGGCTGTGCGTGAGCCGCGAGTGCACGTGATCGTCCCAGGGCAGCGGGAACACCTGCGTCTTGTCGGCGAGCCGCCGGAACGAGGCGCTGAAGAGGATGCGGTCGTAGTCGCGCTGGAACGGTGTGCGCGCGACGCCCGGCGGGTCGGCCGGCGTGCCGGCGCGTTCGGACGAGAGACAGCGTGACCAGTCGAGGCTCATGAGTTCGGTGCGCCCTCGCAGGTGGGTGCGGAGTCCAGGGACCGCGCAGTATCGCGCGCGCGAGCCGGGACGCGAAAGCCCGGGCGGCGGGTCTGCCGGCGCACGCGTGACGGCGTCGTCGCCGGCGCGAAAAAGCCCGCCGGCGGAGCGCTCGCGCGATTTGCCCGCCCTCTTCGCGGCCGTCTAAACTGCGCACGGAACAGACTCTTGCCGCCCACGGGCCTGCGGGCGGCCTCAATCCCATTCGACCCCCACGCGGGCCCGCGCACGGAAAGGCGGTTCACGCCATGACGAGGAATTCCCAGCTGGATGCGTGGGTGCGCGAGATGGCCGCCCTGTGCCAGCCCGACTCCGTCCACTGGTGCGATGGCTCGGAGCGCGAATACGACCGTATGCTCCACCTCATGGAGCACAGCGGCACCGCGATCCGCCTGAGCGAGTCCGCGCGGCCCCACAGCGTCTACGTGCGTTCCGATCCCGCCGACGTCGCGCGCGTCGAGGAGTTCACGTTCATCTGCTCGCGCACGCGCGACGACGCCGGCCCCACGAACAACTGGAAGGATCCGGACGAGACGCGCGCGACCCTGACGTCGCTCTTCCAGGGTGCGATGAAGGGTCGCACGATGTACGTGATTCCCTACTGCATGGGCCCGATCGGCTCGCCCATCGCCAAGATCGGCGTCGAGCTCACCGACTCGCCCTACGTGGTCGCGAGCATGCACGTCATGGCGCGCGTCGGCACGCGCGTGCTCGAGGCGCTCGGCAACGGCGAGTTCGTGCGCGCGCTGCACTCGCTGGGCGCGCCGCTGCCGACCCCCACGACGCCGGACTCGCCGTGGCCGTGCAACCCGAAGACCAAGTACATCTGCCACTTTCCGGAGACGCGCGAGATCTGGTCGTACGGCTCGGGCTACGGCGGCAACGCGCTGCTCGGCAAGAAGTGCCACGCGCTGCGCATCGCCTCGGTGCAGGCGCGCGACGAGGGCTGGCTCGCCGAGCACATGCTGATCCTCGGCATCACGAATCCCGAGGGCCGCAAGATCTACGTCGCGGCCGCGTTTCCGTCGGCGTGCGGCAAGACGAACCTCGCGATGCTGCAGCCGACGCTGCCCGGCTGGCGGGTCGAGACGGTGGGCGACGACATCGCGTGGATGAAGTTCGGCGCCGACGGGCGCCTGCACGCGATCAACCCGGAAGCGGGCTTTTTCGGCGTGGCGCCCGGAACGAGCGAGAAGAGCAACGCCAACGCGATGAAGACGATCGCGCGCAACGTCGTGTTCACGAACTGCGCGCTCACGCCCGAGGGCGACGTGTGGTGGGAGGACATGACCGAGGCGCCGCCCGCCGAGCTCACCGACTGGCTGCGCCGGCCGTGGACGCCGGCGAGCGGACGCAAGGCGTCGCATCCGAACGCGCGCTTCTGCGTGCCCGCGGGCCAGTGCCCCGTGATCTCGCCCGAGTGGCAGAGCCCGGCCGGGGTACCGATCTCGGCGATCCTCTTCGGCGGCCGCCGCGCGTCGGTCGTGCCGCTCGTCAACGAGGCGTTGTCGTGGCAGCACGGCACGTTTCTGGGCTCGATCATGAGCAGCGAGACGACGGCGGCTGCGGCGGGCGCCGTGGGCACGCTGCGCTTCGACCCGTTCGCGATGCTGCCCTTCTGCGGCTACCACATGGCGGACTACTTCGCGCACTGGCTGAAGGTGGGCGCGGGCGCGGACGCGGGCAAGCTGCCGAAGATCTTCAACGTGAACTGGTTCCGCAAGGGCGCGGACGGCAAGTTCCTCTGGCCGGGCTACGGCGAGAACAGCCGCGTGCTCAAGTGGGTGTTCGAGCGCGTCACGGGGCCGGGCAAGGCCGTCGACACCGCGATCGGACGCCTGCCGGCGCCGGGTGCGCTCGAGACGAGCGGGCTCTCGATCGCGCCGGGCGCGCTCGAGCAGGTGACGCGCCTCGACACCGAGGCCTGGCTCGCCGAGCTGCCCGCGATCCGCGGGCACTACGAGAAGTTCGGAGCGCGGCTGCCGCAGGGACTGCGCGACGAGCTGAGCGCCCTCGAGCAGCGACTGCAGGGCGCGAACGCCCGGGTCTGATCCGGGCGGGCCTTCAGCCCAGCAGCATCGATTCGAGCGACTTTGGCGCTGCCGCGGTCAGCACCTCCGGCGCCCCATCGGTGATGCGCACGTTGTCCTCGATGCGCACGCCGCCGGTTTCGAACCGCGCTTCGGCGCGCGAGAAGTCGACGCAGTCGGCAAAGCGCCGGCGGCGCTCCGGGTCGCGCAGCAGGGCCGGGACGAAGTAGATGCCCGGCTCGACGGTGATGACGTAATCGCGCTCCAGCGGCAGGTCGGTGCGGAGCATGTTGAGCCCGGGCCGCTCGCTGCGCTTTCGCCCCGGCAGGTAGCCGCTCGCGTCGCGCACGCCGAGCCCGACCATGTGGCCCAGGCCGTGCGGGAAGAAGAGCGCGTGCGCATCGCGCTCGACGAGCGCGTCCGGCTCGCCCTTCAGGATCCCGAGCTCGACCAGCGCCGCCGCGGTGTCGCGGCACGCCTCGAGATGGACGTCGCGCCACTCCGCGCCGCGCACGCAGCGCGCGACCGCGCGCTCCTCGACCGTGAGCACGGCGGCGTAGAGCGCGCGGAAGAAGCCGGCGTCGCCGCCCGGCGCGCGATAGGTGCGCGTGATGTCGGCGGTGTAGCGGCGCACCTCCGCGCCGGCGTCGATCAGCACGGAGTCGCCCGCGCGCAGAACCCGCGCCCCCGGCGTGAAGTGGAGCACCGCGGAGTTCGAGCCCGCGCCGACGATCGTGCCGTAACCCGTGCGATCCGCGCCGCGCCGGAAGAACTCCGTCTCGAGCTCGATCTGCAGCGTGCGTTCGCTCACGCCGGCACGGATGCGCGGCGCGAGTGCGTCCAGCGCGCCGGCGGTCGCGTCGCAGGCGGCGCGCAGCCGCGCCAGCTCGGCCGCGTCCTTGGGCCTGCGCGCGTGCGTCAGCGCCTCGCGCAGCTCGAGCGCACGACCGTCCTTGCCGCCCGCGTTCGGGAGCGCCGCGCCGAGCCGGACGACCGGCCGGTCCGCGCGCCCGGCGAGCCAGTCCTCGAGCAGGCGGCGCGGCGTGCCCGGCGCGTCGCCGCGCCCTTCCCAGACGCGCTCGGCTTCCGTCGTCTCGGGCACGAAGTCGGTCCAGCCGCTCTTCGGATCGAACGCGAGCACGGCGCCTGCGGGCTCGTGATCGGTCAGCCAGAAGTACTCGGCGTGTGCGAGGAAGGGATAGGTCTGGTCGGCGCCGCCGGGGATGGAGATCGGCCCGCCGGCCTCGATCAACACGACTTCGTTCGTGAGGTTCCAGGCCGCGGCCGCGCGCGCGCGCCGGGCATCGAGCAGGGCGGAAGTGGTATCCATGCACCGCACGGTAGCACGGGGACTGCGATGGTTCCGACTGCGCTCCGCTCTTGACTTCGGCCCAACGCGGCTGTAAACGCTTACACTTTGCGTCGCGAGCACTGAGGCGCGAGCCGGGGCCGTGGTCGAGTGGCGCGAGCCCCACGGAGAGCACTTGGCGACCATCCGGGATGTCGCTCGGGACGCCGGCGTTTCGATCGCCACCGTCTCGCGGGTCTTCAACGACAGCTCGCTCGTGAGCGGCGAGACCGTCGCGCTGGTCCGGGCGGTCGCCGCGCGTCTCAATTACTGGCCGAACGGCGTCGCGCGCAGCCTCATCACGAACCGCACCCACGCGCTCGGCGTGCTGCTGCCGGATCTCTACGGCGAGTTCTTCTCCGACGTGATCCGGGGGCTCGACCTCGCCGCGCGCCGCCACGGCTTCCATCTGCTCGTCTCGAGTTCGCACGCCGACAGCGAGGCGCTCTCCGAGGCGCTGCGCTCGATGAGCGGACGGATCGACGGCGTCGTGGTGATGGCGCCCGACGTCGAAGCTCCGGCGGCGGTGAGGAGCTTCGCGGGGCACTGCCCGGTCGTGCTCGTCAACCCGGGGCAGGAGGTCGAAGCCTGCGACACGCTCTCGATCGCGAACTTCGACGGCGCGCACGAGATGGTGCGCCACCTGATCGCGCTCGGGCACCGGCGCATCGCGATGGTGCGCGGACCGGCGCGCAACCTCGACGCCGAACAGCGGCTGCAGGGCTACCGCGCCGCGCTGCGCGAGGCCGGCCTGGGCCCATCGCCGGAGCTCGAGACCGAGGGCGAGTTCACCGAGGGCTCGGGCTACGAGGCGGTGGCGGGCCTGCTGCGTTCGCCCGCGCGCCCGACGGCGGTGTTCGTCGGCAACGATCACATGGCGGTCGGCGTGATCAGCGCACTGCGCGACGCGGGCGTCTCGATCCCGGACCAGATGGCCGTCGCGGGCTTCGACGACATCGCGATGGCGCGCTTCACCTCGCCGCCGCTCACGTCGGTCCGCGTCAACACCGCGCTCCTCGGCGAGCGCGCGGTCGAGCTGCTGCTGCGTGCGCGGCGGCTCGGGGCGTCGGCGCCGCGTCACCACGAGGTGCTGCCGACCTCGCTCGCGATCCGCAGCTCGTGCGGCGCCCGGCCCGCGGACCGCGAGAACCCCGCGCGCTGGCGCGGGATGCGCGCGATTCCCGCCGCCGCCGAGTGAACGTCCGCGCCGCGCTCGCGCTGCTCGCGCTCTCCGCGTTCGCGCCCGGTGCGAGCGCTGCCTCGTCGGCGCCGACGAGGGGAGCCACGGTCACGCCGCGTCCGGCGGTGTCAGAGGCCGACTCCTCCGCGCACTTCACGTACGCTTCGCTGCGGCCCGCGGATCGCGCGTTCGTCGACACGCTCGAAGCGCGCACGTTCCACTACTTCTGGGACCTCACCGACCCGCGCACCGGGCTCACGCCCGACCGCGCGCCGACCCGGTCGTTCTCGAGCGTCGCCGCCGTCGGGTTCGCGCTCACGGCCTATCCCATCGGCGCCGAGCGCGGCTGGATCACGCGCCAGCAGGCGCTCGAGCGCACGCGTGCGACCCTGCGCTTCTTCTGGACCTCGCGCCAGGACACCGCGCGCGCCGGCGCGACGGGCTACCGCGGCTTCTACTACCACTTCCTGAACCCGCACGACGGCACGCGCTTCCAGGACGTCGAGCTCTCCTCGATCGATACTGCGCTGCTGCTCGCGGGCGCGCTCTTCAGCGAGCAGTACTTCGACCGCGCCAGCGCCGGCGAAGCGGAAGTCCGGGCGCTCGCCGAGTCGCTCTACCGCCGCGTCGACTGGAGCTGGATGTCGGTGCGCCCGCCGAAGATCGCGCTCGGCTGGGAGCCCGAGGACGGCCCCCTGCCGTACGATGCGGGCGGCTACGACGAGACCGCGATCATGTACCTGCTCGCGTTGGGCTCGCCGACGCATCCGCTCGGGGCCACGACGTGGGAGCAGCGCACGAAGGACTACACGTGGGCCGCGTTCGAGGGTGAGTCGCAGGTCAACTTCGGCCCGCTCTTCGGTCACCAGTACTCGCACGCGTGGGTGGACTTCCGCGGCATCACCGACGCCTGGATGCGCGCGAAGGGGATCGATTACTTCGAGAACTCGCGGCGCGCGACGCTCGCGCAGCGGCGGTACGCGAGCGTGAACCCGGGCCGTTTCGACGACTATGGCCCGCTCGTCTGGGGCCTCACCGCGTGCGATGGCCCGCTGGACGGCCGCGTCGAGATCGGCGGCCGCTCGCGAGCCTTCCACACGTACACGGCGCGCGGCGCGTGTGCGAACGGGATCGTCGACGACGGTACGATCGCGCCCGCGGCGGTCGCCGGCTCGATGCCGTTCGTGCCGGAGCTCGTGCTGCCGACGCTCGAGCACCTCGCGACGGCCTACGGCCGCGATCTCGACTCGACCTACGGCTTCCTCGATGCGTTCAACCCGACGCTGAAAGGCGGGGCGGACGTCCACCACGGACGCATCGTGCCCGGCAAGGGCTGGTTCGACACCGATTGGCTGGGGATCGACGAGGGCCCGATCCTGCTCATGATCGAGAACTGGCGCAGCGGACTCGTGTGGTCGCGCATGCGCCGCTGCCCCCACCTCGTGCACGGGCTCGAGGTCGCGGGGTTCGAGGGCGGCTGGCTCGAGCGCGCGCGGACGACGCGATGACGCTGCGGGCGACGGCGCGCGCGCGAGTGCGGGCGACCGTGGCGTTCGCGGTCGCGGCGCTCGCGGTCGCGGCACTCGCGGCCGGCTGCGCCGCGAGGGGCGGCGGCACGACCCTGCGCTTCTGGGCGATGGGTCGCGAGGGCGAAGTCGTCCAGCAGCTGATGCCCGCGTTCGAGCGCGAGCACCCGGGCGTACACGTGATCGTGCAGCAGATCCCCTGGACCGCCGCCCACGAGAAGCTCATCACGGCGTACGTCGGCCGCTCGACGCCGGACGTGAGCCAGCTCGGCAACACCTGGGTGCCCGAGTTCACCGCGCTCCACGCCATCGAGCCGCTGCGGCCATGGCTCGCTTCGTCGACCACGCTCGACAGCACGAAGTTCTTCCACGGCATCTGGGACACGAACGTGATCGACGGCGCACCGATGGGCGTGCCGTGGTACGTCGACACGCGGCTGCTCTTCTACCGCAGGGACGTGCTCCGCGCCGCGGGCTACGACTCGATGCCGCAGTCGTGGGCGGAGTGGAAGCAGGCGCTCCGCGCGATGAAGCGCGTCGTCGGGCCGGGCAAATTCGCGATCTTCCTGCCGACCAACGAGTGGAATCCGCCCATCATCTTCGGGTTGCAGGCGGGTTCGCCGATCCTCAAGGACGACGGGACGCGCGCGGCGTTCCGCGATTCGGCGTTCCGCGCCGGCTTCGATTTCTACATGAGCCTCTTCCGCGAGAACCTGGCCCCGTCCGTGAGCGGCAACGAGATCGCGAACGTCTACCAGGAGTTCGCGCGGCGCTACTTCAACGCATACATCACCGGGCCGTGGCAGCTGGGCGAGTTTCGCAACCGGCTCCCCGATTCGCTCCAGGGCGCGTGGGCGACGTCGCCGCTCCCGGGGCCGACGGGCGCGGCGTCGGGCGTCTCGCTCGCGGGCGGCTCGAGTCTCGTCCTCTTCCGGGCCTCGCGCGCCAAGCCCGAGGCCTGGGCGCTCATCGAGTACCTCGCGCGCCCCGACGTGCAGCTCGAGTTCTGGCGGCTCTCGGGCGACCTTCCCGGGAGGCTCGAAGCGTGGCGCGACACCGCGCTCACCCACGATCCCAACACGCGCGCGTTCGGGGTGCAGCTCGAACGCGTCGTACCGACGCCGAAGGTCCCGGAGTGGGAGGAGATCGCGAACCGGCTCCAGGACTACGTCGAGCGCGCCGTGCGCGGCACGGCCACGCCGGACGTCGTGCTCGCGCAGCTCAGCGTCGAGGTCGACCGCCTGCTCGAGAAGCGCCGCTGGCTGCACGGCCGCGCGCTCGCGGCCGGGAGCGTGCGGTGAGCGCGCTCACGACCGAGCGCCGCCAGCAGCGCGCCGCGTGGGGCTTCCTCGCGCCCGCCCTGATCCTCATCGCGGTGTTCTTCTTCGTGCCGGTCATCGCGGGGCTCGTCATGAGCTTCACCGACTACGACGTCTACGCGATCGGCGCTCCGGACACGATCCGCTTCATGGGCCTGCGCAACTACCAGCAGGTGCTCGCCGATCCCGAGTTCTGGCATGCGCTGCGCAACACGCTCTACTTCGTCGTCGTGGGCGGGCCGCTCTCCGTGCTCGCCTCGCTATCGGCCGCGCTGCTCGTCAACGCGAAGATCGCGCGCTGGAAGGGCCTCTTTCGCACCATCTACTTCACGCCGGTGGTCACGACGATGGTCGCCGTCGCGATCGTGTTCCGCTACCTGCTCCACCCGCGCTACGGGCTGGTCAACGAGGGCCTGACGCTGCTGCACCTGAAGCCAATCGACTGGCTCGGCGATCCGCACTGGTCGATGCCCGCGATCGTGCTGCTCGCGGTGTGGAAGAACTTCGGCTACAACATGCTCATCTTCATCGCGGGGCTGCAGGGCATTCCCGAGGAGCTCTACGAGGCCGCCGAGCTCGACGGCGCCGGCGCGGGCGCGCGCTTCGTCCACGTCACGCTGCCGGCGCTGGCGCCCACGTTCCTGTTCGTGGGCGTCATGACGATGATCGGGCAGTTCCAGATCTTCGCCGAGCCCTACGTCATGACGCAGGGCGGCCCGTTGCGTTCGACCGTGAGCGTCGTGATGCTGATGTACGAGCAGGGCTTCCGCTGGTGGCGGATGGGTTATGCGAGCGCGATCGCCTTCGTGCTGTTCGTCATCATGCTGATCGCGACGCTGATCCAGATGCGGCTCCAGGGCGAAGGACGCCGGCCGTGAAGCGAGCGCTGCCGGCGATCGCGCTCCACGCCCTGCTCGTCGTGGGGGCGCTGCTCACGCTCGCGCCGCTCCTCTGGATGGTGTCGGCCTCCTTCATGCCCACGGGGCAGGCGAACACGTTCCCGCCGCCACTTCTCCCCAGCCGGCCGACGCTGGAGCACTACTTCGACCTGTTCACGCGCCTCAACCTGGCGCGCACGTTCGCGAACTCGGTCGTCGTGACGCTCGGGATCACGCTCAGCTCGCTCGTCGTGAACTCGATGGCGGGCTACGCGTTCGCGAAGCTGCGCTTCCGCGGCCGCGACGCCATCTTCCGCGTGCTCGTCGCGGCGATGGTGATCCCGGCGCAGGTCGGGATGATGCCCCTCTTCCTGATGGTAAAGGGGCTGGGGCTGGTCAACACGCCCTGGGGCGTGATGATCCCCGGGCTCGCGGGCGTCTTCGGCATCTTCATGATCCGGCAGTTCGCGCTTTCGATCCCGGACGAGCTGCTCGACGCGGCTCGCATCGACGGCGCCAGCGAGTTCCGCATCTACTGGACCGTCGTGCTGCCCGTGCTGCGCCCGATTCTCGTCACGATGGCGACGTTCAGTGTGCTGTCGGCGTGGAACGACTTCATGTGGCCGCTCATCGTGCTGAGCGACGACCGCCGCTACACGCTCCCGGTCGCGCTCGCGAGCCTCGTCGGCGAACACGTGCAGGACACCGAGCTCATGATGGCGGGTTCGGTGCTCACCGTGCTGCCGGTGCTGATCGTGTTCCTCGTCATGCAGCGCTCGTACGTGCGCGGCGTGCTCATGGGGAGCGTCAAGGGATGAGCGCCCGTCGCGGCCGGCTCGCGGCGGCGCTCACCGCCCCGCTCGCGGCCGCGCTCGCCGCGTGGCTCGCGGCGCCGGCGGCGTGCGCGTCGCCGGCCGTGATCGACGACTTCGAGTCCACCGCGCCGTGGCGGACGCAACCCGCGGACGGCGTCACGATGCAGCTGCGCTCCGATCCCGGATTCGTCGGGCGCTCGCTGCGGCTCGACTTCGACTTCCACGGCGGCGGCGGCTACGCCGTGATCCACCGCGACGTCTCGATCGACCTGCCCGCCAACTACCAGTTCACGTTCCGCATCTGCGGGGACTGCCCGCCCGAGAACCTCGAGTTCAAGCTGATCGACTCGAGCGGCGACAACGTGTGGTGGTGCAATCAGCGCGATTTCGAGTACTTCCGGACGTGGACGAAGGTCGCGCTCAAGAAGCGCCGTATCGGCTTCGCGTGGGGACCGGCGGGCGGCGGTGAGATCCGCCACGTCGCGGCGATCGAGTTCGCGGTGACGGCGGGAAGTGGCGGGCACGGCAGCGTGTGGCTCGACGACCTCGAACTGGAGGCGCTCCCGCTGCCCGACACGAGCGTGAGGGTGCGTACCGCGCGCGCTTCGAGCAATGCGGGCGCCGCCGCACTCGCGGTCGACGGCGATCCCGCGAGCGCGTGGCTCAGCGCGCCGGGCGACCGTGCGCCGGCGCTGACGATGGACCTGGGCGGAGCGCGCGAGTTCGGGGCGCTCGTGATCGATTGGGACCACGGGCACGCCGCGCGCGACTACTCGGTCGATCTCTCGACCGACGGCCACGACTGGACGACGGCGCACGAGGTCACGAACGGCAACGGCGGCCGCGACTGGATCTGGCTGCCGGAGAGCGAGGCGCGCTGGGTGCGCGTGCAGGCCACGCGCCCGATGGCCGCCGACGGCCGCGTCGGGATCGCGAACCTCGACGTCCGCCCGCTCGCGTTCTCGTCGCTCGATGCGTTCTTCGGCGGGATCGCGCTCGAGGCGCCGCGCGGAGACTATCCGCGCGCGATGCTGGGCGAGAACGTCTTCTGGACCACGGTCGGGCAGGATTCCGACACCGCGAACGGATTGCTCGACGAGGCCGGCCGGCTCGAGACTGGCAAGAGCGCGTTCGCGATCGAGCCGTTCCTGCGCGATGGCGGCCGTCTCCTCACGTGGCACGACGTCGCGCTCTCGCAGTCGCTCGCCGATGGCGACCTGCCGATCCCAACGGTGGAGTGGAGTGCGGGCGGGCTGCAACTGGACGTCACGGCGTTCGGCATCGGCGGCCCGGGTCACACCGCGATCCTCGCGCGCTACCGCGTGCGCAACGCGGGCGCGGCGCCGCGGCGCGACACGCTGTTCCTCGCGCTGCGCCCGTTCCAGGTCGATCCGCCGACGCAGTTCCTCAACGCTCCGGGGGGCGTCGCGACGATCCGCGAGCTCGCACAGGACGGGCGCGTCGTGCGCGCGAACGGCGACCGCGGCATCGAGAGCCTGACCGCCCCGGACGGCTTTGGTGCCGCGGCGTTCGATCAGGGCGACGTGGTCGAGTACCTGCGCGCGGGCCGCCTGCCGGCGGCGCAGCGCATGCCCGATCCGTTCGCGCACGCTTCGGGCGCGCTCGCGTACGCGCTCGAGCTGCCGCCCGGCGCGACGCGCGAGGTGGACCTGCTCGTGCCGCTCCACGATCCGCCCGCCGAACCTCCTGTCGCCGCCGACGCGCGCTCGGTGCGCGCGTACGTCGAGACCGCGCAGGCGAGCGCCATCGCGCGCTGGCACGCGCTGCTCGACCGCGTCACCGTTTCCGTGCCGGACTCGGATGCCGTTCACGCGCTGCGCGCGCAGCTCGGCTGGGTGCTCGTCAACCGCAACGGCCCGATGTTCCGGCCCGCGACGCGCTCCTACGCCCGGACCTGGATACGCGACGGCGACCTGATCTCGAGCGCGCTGCTGCGCCTGGACCACGCCGACGATGTGCGCGCGTTCGACGAGGCGTTCGTGCCGCACCAGTACGCCAACGGCAAGGCACCGTGCTGCGTCGACTCGCGCGGCTCCGATCCGGTGCCCGAGCACGACAGCGACGGGGAGATGATCGACGCGATCACCGAGTACGTGCGCTACACGGGCGATCTCGCCTTCGCGCGCGGGATGTGGCCGCACGTCGCGGCCGCGATCGGCTACCTCGATTCGCTGCGGGCGCAGCGGCTGACGCCCGAATGGAGCACGGCCGCGAACGCGCCGTTCCACGGCATCCTGCCGCCGTCGATCAGCCACGAGGGCTACTCGGCGAAACCGATGCACTCGTACTGGGACGACTTCTTCGCGCTGCGCGGCTACAAGGACGCCTCGGATCTGGCGGCCTTGCTCGACCGGCCCGAGCGGGCCGCAATCCAGCGCAGCCGCGACGCGTTCGCGCACGATCTCGGCGCGTCGATCGCGGCCGCGATGGCTTCGAAGCACGTCGACTACGTGCCCGGCTGCGCCGACCTCGGCGATTTCGACGCCACCAGCACGACGATCGCACTCGATCCCGCGAACGCCGAGGACGTGCCGCCGCCGGGCGCGCTCGCGGCGACGTTCGAGCAGTACTGGAGGAACTTCGTCGCGCGCCGCGACGGCACGGAGCCGTGGGACGCCTTCACGCCCTACGAGTGGCGCAACGTCGGCGCGATGGTGCGGCTCGAGGCCATGCAACCGGGCGGGCCGTGGCGCGACCGTGCAAACGCCGTGCGCGCGTGGCTCATGGGCTACCGCCGCCCGCCGGGGTTTCAGGAGTGGGCCGAGGTCGTCTGCCACGACGAGCGCGCGCCGCGCTTCCTCGGCGACATGCCGCACGCCTGGGTCGGCACCGACTACGTGCGCTCGCTGCTCGACATGCTCGCGTTCGAGCGCGAGGCGGACAGCTCGATCGTGATCGGCGCGGGCGTGCCGGCCGGGTGGCTGCACGGCGACGGCGTTGTGGTGAAGGGGCTGATCACGCGCTGGGGTCCGATCTCGTTCACGCTCCGCTCGCGCGGCGAACCGGGGCACGAGGCGGTGGAGGCGACGATCGAGGGCGCGAAGCTGCGCGTGCCGCCGGGCGGCATCGTCGTCGTGCCGCCCGGTGTCGGCGCGGCGAAGCAGGTCGTGCGCACGCTGCCGGCGGTCCTGCACTGGCGCTGAGACGCGCCCGCGACGGAGCCCGGCCGCGCCGTCAGCGCGGCTCGAGCGCCGCTCCGTTCGTGCGGATCAGGTCCCGGTAGAACTCGCCGCTCGCCTTGATCGTGCGGGCCTGCGTCTCGAAGTCGACGCTCACGAGCCCGAAGCGCTGCGAGAAGCCCGACGACCACTCGAGGTTGTCCAGCAGCGACCACGCGAAGTAGCCGCGCAGGTCCACGCCGCGCTCGATCGCCGCGAGGCAGCCGAGCAGGTTCACCCGGTGCGCCTCGATCCGGAGCGGATCGTCGATCCGGCCGTTCACGGGCGCGGGATCGGCGAACGCGCCGCCGCTCTCGGTGACGTAGAGCGGCACGTCGCCCCAGCGCTGGCGCGCCCAGAGCAGCGTGCGCTCGAGTCCGGGCGGATAGAGCTCCCAGCCCGTCGTCATCCTCACCGCGCCCTCGGGGACCACGCGCGCGTCGCCGACGGGCGGCCACTCGGGCGCGTGGCGCGTGAGTGCGCGCGTGTAGTAGTTGATGCCGAGGAAGTCGACGGGCTGGTGGACGCGCGCGAGCTCGGCATCCGTCCACGGCCGCCAGTCGGCGCCGAAGATCTCCGCGAGCTCGGGCGGCGAGCTGCCGAGGAAGATCGGATCGCCGTACTGCTCGTTGAAGTAGGCGTGCGCGCGGCGGGTCGCGGCGACGTCGCGTGGATCGTCGCTCGCGGCATCCTTGGGTTCGAGGTTCAGGACGACGCCGATCGCGCTGCGCTCGCCCATCGCGCGGTGGCGCTCGACCGCCGCGGCGTGCGCGAGCAGCAGGTGACGCGCGGCGGTCGGCGCCTCGCGCACGCTCGCGTGGCCGGGCGCGTGCGAGCCGTGCAGGTAGCCCGCGTCGACGCACACCCACGGTTCGTTGAGCGTCGCCCACATCGGAACGCGGTCGCCGAGCGCGCGGAACGCCACCTCGGCGTAGTCGGCGAACCAGGCCGGCGCGTCGGGGCTGAGCCAGCCGCCCTGGTCGTCGAGCGCGGCCGGCAGGTCCCAGTGGTAGAGCGTGACGTTCGGCGTGATGCCGCGCTCGAGCAGCCGGTCGATCAGGCGCGAGTAGAAATCCACGCCCGTGGCGTTCACGCGTCCGCGCCCGTCGGGCAGCATGCGGCTCCACGACAGGCTGAAGCGGTAGGCGCGCAGTTCGAGCGCGCCCATCAGCTCGACGTCGGACTCCCATCGCCGGTAGTGGTCGCAGGCGACGTCGCCGGTCGCGCCGCCGTACATGCGCCCCGGCGTGTGCGCGAAGCGATGCCAGATGCTCGGGCCGGCGCCGTCGGCGAGCGGAGAACCCTCGATCTGGTAGGCGGATGTCGCTGCGCCCCAGAGGAATCCTGCGGGAAACGTTTTCAAGGGCAGAAGGTGATGGGGAGAGGTTGGGGCGTGCGTCGCAACCCGGACGAGCGACGCATGATAACGGCCGCGCTGGATTCGCCTCAAACTCTTCCTTTACAAAGGTGCAACGGAGATGTAATCGTTTTCATGAGCGTCGGCGCCCGCCGCCGCGAGGTTCGTCGGAGCCCGGCTCCGACTCGGCGTGGTCCGGCACGGACGTCATCCCCCGGAGCATCCCCCGTGGCAACGATTCGCGACGTGGCGCGTGAAGCGGGAGTTTCGATCGCCACCGTGTCCCGAGTGTTCAACCAGACCTCTCTGGTGACCGAGCCGACGGCGCAGCACGTCCGCGCCGTCGCGGCCCGCATGGACTACTGGCCGAACAGCGCGGCGCGCAGCCTCATCACGCACCGCACGCACGCGATCGGCGTGCTGCTGCCGGATCTCTACGGCGAGTTCTTCTCCGAGGTCATCCGCGGCATCGATCTCGCCGCGCGCCGCGAGAAGTATCAGGTGCTCGTCTCGAGCTCGCGCGCGGACGCCGAGACCATCGTCACCACCGTGCGCGCGCTGCGCGGCCGCATCGACGGTCTCATCGTGATGGCGCCCGACGCGGACGCGACGGTCGCCATCCGTGATTTCTCGACGCGCTTCCCGGTCGTGCTCCTCAATCCCGGCGACCTGCTGGTCGAGTGCGGCGCGATCTCGATCGCGAACTTCGACGGCGCCTACGCGGCGGTTCAGCACCTCGCCTCGCTCGGCCATCACCGCATCGCCACGCTCGTCGGGCCGCAGGGCAACCTCGATGCCGAGGAGCGCCGCCGCGGCTACCGCAAGGCGCTCGCCGCGGCCGGGCTCGAGTGGTCGCCCGAGCTCGAGATCCAGGGCGACTTCAGCGAGTCGGCGGGCTTTCACGCCGCGGCCGAGCTCATGCAGCTGCGGCCCCGCCCGACGGCGGTGTTCGCGGCGAACGACTACATGGCCATCGGCCTCATGGGCGCGCTGCGGGACGAGGGCATTGGCGTGCCGGACGAGGTCGCGGTCGCCGGCTTCGACGACATCGCGATTGCACAGTACCTGCACCCTCCGCTCACGACCGTGCGCGTCGACGCGTGCCGGCTCGGCGAACGCGCGCTCCAGCACCTGATGCCCTACGTGCGCGCGAGACGCCCGGCCGTCGCCCACCGCGAGACGCTCCCGACGTCGCTCGTCGTGCGCGCGTCGTGCGGGGCGCGGGCCGCCGACGGCGGCGGCGCGACGCACCTCCACCGCCATCGCCACCGCCCCGCGAGCCCGGGGGCGCGACGCAACGACGACTCGCTCGCGCGCGGGCGGGACGGCTCTCCGACCTGATGTCCACGATCGATACCCACCTCGAGAAGGAGCCCGGGAGGATTGGTTTTCTCGGAGCGGCCCGACGCATCGGGCGCTCCCAGGCAGCCCAGACGACACCAGAGGGTCGCGAAGCGACGGCAGGCCGCTTCGGGCCACGGACCGAAGCACATCGCAGGAGGCTTTCGCCATGAACAGAGCAGTACTCGTGACCGTGCTCGCGGCCGGTGCGGTGCTGGGGACCGCGCAGCCGAGCCGGGCCCAGTTCCAGCGCTACGACTACGTGTGGGCGCGCAATACCAACGGCGCGCAGCTGACGCTCGACGGCGTGCTCAACGAGCCGCAGTGGGCCGTCGCCGATTCGATCGTCATCGACGGACGGCAGATCGGGCCGATTCCGGGCAGCGGCTGGAAGGACGAAGGTGGCTTCGCGGCAACGGACCCCAACCACTCCGTCATCAAGTTCCTGCTGGTGGGCAGCCAGCTCTGGGTGGGCGCCACGGTGCGCGACAGCTCGATCGGCGGCTCGGAGATCTTCAACTACTTCGACGGCCTGCTGATGTCGCTCAAGCAGCACCAGCTCGCCGATCGCCCCGCGCCGCCCGGCGAGCACTTCATCTCGTGGTGGTGGCCGTCGACCAGCGGCGACACGCAGCCGCGGGCGATCAACAAGCCGATGGCGATGACGTGCGTGTGGCGCACGGGCTACCAGGCTCCTACGCCGCAGCAGATCCAGGAGTGGGACGCGCGCTGGACGGTCGACGGCACCGTGAACTCCGACACGCTCTCCGATCGCGGCTACACGGTCGAGATGCGTTTCGACCTCGGGATGAACGGGTACGACGTGTCCAAGCCGGGCGGCGAGATCGTCGAGTGGAACGTCTCGATC
>DATJXF010000152.1:0-41606 GCA_035500415.1 Candidatus Acidiferrales bacterium
GACGCTGCCGCGCTCGAGCGCCGCGGCCGCGTAGTCGGGCTCGAGCTCGAGCGCGCGCGCATAACCGGCTGCCGACTCCTCGAGCCGGCCCTGCGCGCGCCGCAGGCGCCCCAGCAGCAGCTGCAGGTCGGGATAGCCCGCGTTGACCGCGAGCGCGCGCATCAATGCGACCTCGGCGCCCTCGAGATCGCCCGACTCGAACAGCAGCTGCGCGCCGGCGAGCGCCGCGCGCGGCGTCTCGCGGTCGCGCGCGAGGCCGCGGCGCACGGCGCGCAGCGCGTCGTCGTAGCGCCCGAGCGCGTGGTAGACGAGCCCGAGCAGGCGCTGGGCGCGCGCGAACTGGCGGTTGAGCTCGACCGCCCGCTCGAGCGGCTCGACCGCGGCGTGCAGGTCGCCGCAGCGGAAGCGTGCGACGCCCAGCCAGAAGTGGAGGTCGGGATAGAGCGGATGGGCTTCGAGCGCCGCGTCGAGGTGGCCCACGGCCGCCGCCGCCCGCCCGCGCTCGAGCTCCGCGCGCGCCGCGACGAGCCGGGCCTCGAGGTAGCGCGGGTTGAGCTCGAGCGCCACGTGGAGCTGATCGAGCGCCTCCTCGGGCCGTCCGCCCTCGAGCAGCAGCCCCGCCAGCCGGCAGCGCAGGTCGGCGTACGAGGGCCGCTCCTCGACGGCCCGCGCGAGCTCGGCGATCGCACCCGCGAGGTCGCCCGCCTGCTGGTGGGCGAGCGCGCGATCGAGCGGCCGCGCGGGCGCGCCCGGCGCGGGCGTCGCACCCGGCAGCAGCCGTCGCCACTGCTCGCCCGTCCACTCGCGCGCGACGGCGGGCGTCACCCACTCCGGCGCTGCGAGCCCGAGCGTCAGCGCCTCACCGAGCTGCGCGGCCGAACGCTCGCGGTCGCCGGAGAGCCCGAGGCACACGGCGAGCAGCAGGTGCGCCTCGAGGTAGTGCGGATGCTCCTGCAGCGCCCGCTCGAGGTCGGCGATCGCTTCACGCAGCCGGCCCGAGCGTTCGTAGATCCGCGCCCGGTAGTAACGCAGGTCCGGGAAGGTCGGATTTTCCTCGAGCGCCCGATCGAACTGTTCCTCGGCGCGCGCGTACTGCGCCGCATGGAAGAACGCGAGCCCGAGGTTGGCGCGCGCCTCGGCGGCGTGCACCAGCGCGAGGCAGTGGTCGGGATCGTTGGGATCCCGCCGCTCGCCCAGAACGGTCTCGAAGCACTCCGCCGCGAGCGCGTACTCACCCCGGTTGAAGTGGAGGATCCCTGCGTTGTAATCCCGCGTGTGCCCCCACTTCACGAGCGAGGAGAGCAGGCTCATCCGGCGGTCAGTCCATCTGCCGGCGCAGGAACGTCGGCACCTCCAGGGACTCGCCGCGCGCGTCGGTACGGCCCCACTGCGGGCGGTTCGGGTGGCGCTGCCATGCCGGCTGCTCGAGCTGCGCGTAGTCGTCCTCCGCGGCGTTCACCTTGCGCGCCGGACGCTCCACGACGCGCAGGTGCGACGCGCTCACGCCGAAGCCGGTCGCGACCACGGTCACGACGACCTCGCCGTCGAGCGCCGGATCGATGACCGCGCCGAAGATGATGTTCGCGTCCTCGCCGGCTGCCTGCGTCACGACCTGCGAGGCCTCGTTGACCTCGTGCAGGCTCAGGTCGCGCCCGCCCGTGATGTTGAGCAGCACGCCCTCGGCGCCGTGGATCGAGATGTCCTCCAGCAGCGGGCTCGACACGGCGCGCGTCGCCGCCTCGACCGCACGGTTCTCGCCGCTCGCGCGACCGGTGCCCATGAGCGCGTTGCCGCGCGCGGCCATGACGCTCTTCACGTCGGCGAAGTCGGCGTTGACCAGTCCGGGGACCGTGACGAGATCGGCGATGCCCTTGGTCGCCTTGAGCAGCACGTCGTCGGCGATGCCGAAGGCCTCGACGAGGGGCGTGCCGCGCTCGACCACGGTGAGCAGCCGCTCGTTCGGGATCACGATGAGCGTGTCGACCTCGGCGCGCAGCTCCTCGAGACCCTCGTCCGCCTGGCGCATCCGGCGCCGGCCCTCGAACGTGAACGGCTTGGTGACGACGCCGACCGTGAGCGCGCCCGACTGGCGCGCGAGGCGCGCGACGACGGGCGCCGCGCCGGTGCCCGTTCCGCCGCCCATGCCGGCGGTGACGAACACCATGTCGGACTCGGCGAGCGCGTCGCCGATCGCCTGCTCGTCCTCTTCCGCGGAACGCCGGCCCTGCGACGGATCGCCGCCCGCACCGAGGCCGCGCGTCGCGCTGACGCCGATCTGGATGCGGGTCGGCGCGAGCGACTGGCCGAGCGCCTGCACGTCGGTGTTCGCGGTGATGAACTCGACGCCGCGCAGACCCGCGCCGATCATGCGGTTCACGGCGTTGCCGCCGGCGCCGCCGACGCCGATCACCTTGAGCCGGGCCGCGGACGTGCGCTCGATCTCGAGCTCGAAGCTGGTGGTGGACATGGGCACCCTCCTTGTGCCGGTATCGCGGCCGTCCTGGCCGCTCGAGCCCGGCGATCGTGGATCGTCAGCGTGTCAGAACCGGCCCGCGAACCAATTCCAGAGATCGAACTTGCCGCGCGGCGCCGTACGACCGTTCTCCGAGAACATTCCCTGCCCGCCCTCCGGCTTCGCCGCCTGCAGCACGAGCCCGACGCCGGTCGAAAAACGCGGATCGGCGACGTTGGCCGAGAGCCCGCCCAGACCACGCGGCACGCCGAGGCGCACCGGCATCTCGAAGACCTGCTCGGCGAGCTCGGAGATGCCCGGCAGCAGGGACGTGCCGCCGGTCAGCACCACGCCGCCACCCAGCAGCTCGGCGAAGTGGTTCTTGCGCACCTCCTTGTTCGCGAGCGCGAAGATCTCCTCCATCCGCGGCTCGATCATCGAGGCGAGCACGTGGCGGGAGATCTCGCGATCGGCGCGGCCGCCGACGCCCGAGACGCCGAGCAGCTCGTCGGCGGGCACCCGCGAGGCGAGCGCCGAGCCGAACTGGATCTTGATCGCCTCGGCCTTGTCGATCGGCGTGCGCAGACCGATGGCGATGTCGCTCGTCACGTTGGCGCCGCCGAACGGGATGATCGCGGTGTGGCGGATCGAGCCCTCATGGAAGACCGCGACGTCGGTCGTGCCGCCGCCGATGTCGAGCAGAACGACGCCGAGGTCGCGCTCGTCGCCGTCGAGCACGGCCATCGCCGAGGCGAGGGGCTCGAGCACGAGGTCGTAGACCTTGAGCCCCGCACGCTGGATCGCGCGGCAGATGTTCTTCGCGCTCGTCACCGCGCCGGTGATGATGTGGACCTCGGCTTCGAGCCGCACGCCGCTCATCCCGACGGGGTCCTTGATGCCATCCTGGTCGTCCACGATGAATTCCTGAGGGATCACGTGGATGATCTCGCGGTCCATCGGGATGGCGATCGCCTTGGCCGCCTCGACGACGCGCTCGACGTCGGCGGCGGCGATCTCGTTGTCCTTCCGGGCCACCGCGATCACGCCGCGGCTGTTGATGCTGCGGATGTGGTCGCCGGCGATGCCGGCCTGCACGCCCTTCACCTCGACGCCGGCCATGCGTTCGGCCTCGTCCACGGCGCGCATGATGCTGCTCACGGTCTTGTCGAGGTCGACGACGACGCCGCGGCGCAGGCCCTCGCTCGGAGCGTTGCCGACGCCCACGACCCGGAGCTCGCCGGCCGCGTTCTGGTCGGCGACGATGCACGAGATCTTGGTCGTTCCGATGTCGAGTCCGACGAAGGTCTTCGTCGCCTGCGCCATGAGCATCCCTCCCTGGATGTCTAACTCGGCTTCGAGCCGGGCGGATCCGCTGCGATCGGTCGCGCGTCCCGCACGATGACCTGTTCCGGCACCCGGAGATCCACTTCCGTGGGTCGCATGCCCTTGCGCTCGAGATCCGCGAGTGTCGCCCGCAACCCCGAGAGCTGCCGCGTGCTCGCCGGCCACGCCGGACCGATCACGCGAATGCCGTTCATGAGCACGAGTCGCGTCGTCCGATCCTCGGCGACGTCGACTTCCGAGACCTGGCCCGCCAGTCGCAGCGCATTGTCCCCCAAAACGGCGGCCCATGCGAGCCCTCTCTGCACCTGCGGGGTGCGGATCTGCGTTCCCGGCCGGTAGGCGGAGAAGTCGGCGCCCGCGAGCATTGGAACGTCGGCGACGACGCCGGGCTGGAGCGGCTCGAGCAGCACGCCCGCCGTGTCGATCTCCCACGGCTCACCGTGCGCGACCGCGAGCGCGGGCACGCGCTCGACGATGCGCACCTCGAGGCCGCGCAGCGCCCGACGGAAGACGTCGACGCGCTCGATGCGCGGGTCCGTGAGCACGAGCTGGCGCACGCGCGCCGGGTCGAGCGAGAGCAGGTCCTCGCCCTTGCGGAGCCGCGCGTCGCGCTCGATGCGGTCGGCGTCGAGGTAGCGAAGTCCGCTCACCTGCACGTCGGTGAGCACGGCGTAGCGCCGGCGCAGGGCGCGCCACGGCACGAGCGCCAGCCCGGTCGCAACCAGCGCGAGCGCGAGCCCGCCGACGAGCGCGACCGCCGGACCGCGCGGCCGCGGACGCGCCGGGCGCTGGAGCGCGCGGCCCTGATAGGACGGCGTCACCGGCCCGCCCTCACCGCGCCACCCTCGCGGCCGGCGCTGCGGCGAGACGCCGCAGCACGTCGTCCCCGAGCCGCCACACGTCGCCCGCGCCGAGCGTGAGGATCGTGTCGCCGGGCGCGGCCACCGCCGCCGCGGCCTCCACCGCCGCGGCGCCCGAGCCCGCGTCCTCGACGTGCGAGGCGCCGTGGGCGCGCGCCGCCTCGACCAGGCTGTGGCCCGAGACGCCGGCCAGCGGTGCCTCGCCCGCGGCGTAGACGTCGAGGATCCAGACGCGGTCGGCGTCGCCGAAGCAGCGCCCGAACTCCTCGCGCAGCGCCGCCGTGCGCGAGTAGCGGTGCGGTTGGAAGAGCACGAGCACGCGCCCGCCCAGCTGCCGCGCGGCCGCGAGCGTCGCCGCGATCTCGGTCGGATGGTGACCGTAGTCGTCGATCACGCGCACGCCGCCCGACTCGCCGCGCGTCTCGAAGCGCCGGCCGACGCCGCGGAAATCGGCGAGCGCCTCCGCGACGTGACCGAAGCCCACCTCGAGCTCGAGCCCGACCGCGATCGCCGCGAGCGCGTTGAGCACGTTGTGGCGGCCGGGGACCTGGAGCGTCACCTCGCCGAGCGCGCGACCGCCGGCGACCACGCGGAACGACGAGCCGTGCGGCCGCAGGCCGATGTCGAGCGCGCGCACCCCGGCGTCCTCGCGCGTGCCGTAGAGCACCGTCCGCTTCGAGACCTGCGGCAGGATCGCGCGCACGTTCTCGTCGTCGGCGCACAGCACGCTCACGCCGTAGAACGGCACACGGTTCGCGAAGTAGACGAACGCCTGGCGGATCTCGGCGAGGTCCGCGTAGTGGTCGAGGTGCTCGCGGTCGATGTTCGTCACCACGGTCACCGCGGGTGCGAGCCGCAGGAACGAGCCGTCGCTCTCGTCCGCCTCGGCGACGAGGAACTGGCCGTGGCCGAGCTTCGCGTTGGAGCCGAGCGCGCGCAGCCGCCCGCCGACGACGATCGTGGGATCGAGCCCGCCGCGGCTCAGCACGGCCGCGACCATCGACGTCGTCGTGGTCTTGCCGTGCGAGCCCCCGACCGCGACGCCGTATTTCATGCGCATGAGCTCCGCGAGCATGTCGGCGCGCGCGATGACCGGCACGCCCGCGGCACGCGCCGCGACGAGCTCGGGGTTGTCCTCGCGCACCGCGGACGAGTAGACGACGACCTGCGCCCCCTCGACGTTGGCCGGCGAGTGGCCCGGGAACACGCGGCCGCCGAGCTCGACGAGCCGCTCGGTCGTGTCCGAGGCCTTGAGATCGCTGCCCGTCACCTGATAGCCCATGTTGAGCAGCACCTCGGCGATTCCCGACATGCCGCTGCCGCCGATGCCGACGAAGTGGATGCGACGGGTGTGGCCGTACACGGCTCAGCGCCCCCCGCCGGCGCCGGGATCCTCGACGGCCTCGACGCTGCCGTCGGCCCAGCGCAGCAGCGAGCGCGCCAGGCGTGCCGCGGCATCCGGACGCGCGAAGAGCCGCGCGTTCGCCGACATGCGCGAGAGCGTCTGGCGGTCCGAGAGCAGGTGCGCGACCTCCTTCGCGAGCCGCTCACCCGAGAGCTCGGCGTCCGGAATCAGCACGGCGGCGCCGCGGTCGACCAGGTTGGCGGCGTTGTCCTGCTGCTCGTTGTGCGCCGCGTACGGATACGGCACGAGGATCGAGGGCAGGCCGCACACGGCGATCTCGGCGAGCGTCATCGCGCCCGAGCGGCAGACCACGAGGTCCGCGACCGCGTAGGCCATGTGCATCTTGCGCACGAACGGCAGCACCGTGACGGGCAGCTGCTCCGCCGCGACCACGGCCTGCACGCGCTCGAACTCACCCCGCCCGGTCTGGAGCAGGCACTGGACCTCGATGCGGTTCTTGAGCCGACGCAGCATGTCGAGCGCGGCTTCGTTGATCCGGGAAGCGCCGAGACTGCCGCCGAAGACGAACAGCGTGGGCCGGCCGGGCTGGAGCTTGAACTCGCGCAGTGCGGGCTCGCGTTCACCCGTGAGGATGTGCGCGCGCACGGGGTTGCCGGTGACCTTCAGGTGATCGCGGCGCGAGAAGTGCGTGCGGGCCTCGACGAAGGACAGGTGCACTTCGTTCGCGAAGCGGGCGAGCACTCGGTTCGCGAGCCCGGGCACGCTGTTCTGCTCCTGCAGGATCAGCGGGCGGCCGAGGATGCGCGCCGCGAACGAGACGGGTGCGCTCACGTAGCCGCCCGTGCCGAGCACCGCCTTCGGGTTCTCGGTGAGCACGAGCACGAGCGCCTGCACGAAGCCCAGCAGGTTGACGATCGCCGCCCAGGGCCACAGCCACCAGCGCCCGCGCGCGAAACCCGAGCCGGCGAGGAAGCGGATCGGGAATCCGGCCTCCGGGACGGCCTGCGCCTCCAGCCCGCGGCGCGTTCCCACGAACACGACCTCGCAGTCGCGCCGCTGGCGCTTGAGCTCCTCGGCGACCGCGATCCCCGGGAAGACGTGGCCCCCGGTGCCGCCGCCCGCGATCAGGATTTTCATGCGCCCTCCCTCGCCCAGCGCTGGCGCGTGAGCGCCTCGGACTCGCCGTTGAGCGCGCTGATGCGATAGAGGATGCCGGCGGCCGCGAGGTTCACGACGAGCGCCGAGCCTCCGTACGAGACGAACGGCAGCGGCAGCCCGGTGGTCGGCGCGAGCCCGGTCGCGACCGCGAGGTTCGCGAGCGCGTAGAGCGCGATCTGCACGGTGAGTCCGCCCGCGACGACCGCCGCGAACGGGTCCGCGCAGCGCACCGCCACGCGCATGCCGCGCCACACGAACGCCGCGACGAGCCCGATGAGCAGCGTCGTGCCCCAGAAGCCGAGTTCCTCGCCGATGATCGAGAAGATGAAGTCGGTGTGCGCCTCGGGCAGGAAGAGCAGCTTCTGCATGCCGGCCCCGAGCCCGCGCCCGAGCAGCCCGCCCGAGCCGATCGCGATGAGCGACTGCTCGAGCTGCCAGCCCGCGCCGCGTGCGTCGAGCTTGCCGCTGAAGACGAAGTCGAGGAACGTGCGGACGCGCCCCATCTGGTAGGGGTGCGTCGCGAGCGCGAGCGCCACCGCGGCCGCGCCCGCGCCGATCGGCGCGAGCAGGTAGCGGATCGGTGCGCCCGAGAGGAACAGGATCGCGAGCGCGGTCCCCATGAGCAGCCCGGCCGAGCTCAGGTTCGGCTGCTTGAGGATGAGCGCCGCGACGATGCCCGTGATGACGAGCGGCGGCAGCATGCCGCGCCAGAAGCCGAGCTCGGCGATCGGGCGGCGCTTGAGCCACCACGCGAGGAACAGCACCGCGGCGACGCGCGCGGGGTCGGTGGGCTGCAGCGACATCATGCCGGCGTGCAGCCAGCGCGTCGCGCCCTTCGCCATGTGTCCGAAAGCGATCACGCCGACGAGGAGCGCACACGCGACGCCGAGCGCGAGCGGCGCGGCGGACTCGAGGCGGCGGACGCTGAGGTAGCGGGCGCAGGCGAAGAACGCGGCGCCGCCCAGGACGATGCGGATGAGTTGCTGGCGCAGGAAGTAGTTCGGGTCGTGGTAGTGGACGAACGCGAAGAAGGAGCCGGAGGAGTAGACCATGACCAGCCCGACGCCCGTCAGCACCAGGGCCAGCCCCAGCAGCCAGCGATCACCCCGCATCACGAAACAACGCCTCCTTGCGCGAGCCGGCGGACTTCGTCCTTGAAGCGCCTGCCACGGTCCTCGTAGTCGAGGAACATATCGAAGGAAGCGCAACCTGGCGAGAGCAATACGACGCCCCCCGGGCCGGCCGCCCGGCGGGCCGCTTCGACCGCGGCGCGCATCGAGGCCGCCCGCTCGGTCGGGACCCCGGTCCAGGCGCGCTCCATCGCCCCGGCGCCCTCGCCGATCAGCACGAGGTGGCGCACCGCGCGGCGCACCAGCGGCGCAAGCGGCGAGAAGTCCTGCCCCTTGTCGCGGCCGCCCGCGATGAGCACGACGGGGCGCTCGAAGCTCTGCAGCGCGACCTCGAGCGAGCTCGCGTTGGTGGCCTTGGAGTCGTTGACGAACTGCACGCCCTCGACCTCGCCCGCCGGTTCGAGCCGGTGCTCGAGCCCGCCGTACGCGCGCAGCACGCCGCGCAGCGCCTCGGGCGCGGGCTCGAGCGGCATCACGGTCGCGAGCGCGGCGAGCGCGTTGGCAAGGTTGTGCGGGCCCGGCAGCGCGAGCTCGCGGCGGGGCAGCAGCCGCTCGCGACCGCCGCGCCACGCCAGGACGAGATCGTCGGCCTCGACGAACGCGCCCTCGTCGACCGTGCGCTCGCGCGAGAACTCGAGCGGCTGCCCCCCGCCCGTGCGGCGGCGCGTCACCTCCGGGTCGTCGGCGTTCCACACCGCCCAGTCGTCCTCGTCCTGGCGCTCGAAGAGCCGCTGCTTCGCGGCGCCGTAGGCGTCGAACGTGGGGTGGCGATCGCCATGGTCGGGCGTCAGGTTGAGCCAGGTCGCGACGAAGGGCTTCAACCGCTCGACGGTCTCGAGCTGGAAGGACGACACCTCGACGACGAGCAGCCCCGAGGCGCTCACCTGCTCGGCGACCTCGCAGATCGCGCGCCCGATGTTGCCGCACACTTCGACTTCGCGGCCCGCGGCGCGCAGCAGAGCGCCCGCCAGGTCGGTCGTCGTGCTCTTGCCGTTCGTGCCCGTGATGGCGAGGAGGGGCGCGCGCGCGGCCATGAAGCCGAGCTCGAGCTCGCCGATCACGGGCAGCCCGCGCTCGCGCGCCGCGGCGGGCAGCGCATGGTCGGCGGGGATCCCGGGGCTCAGGACCACGAACTCGCGGTCGTCGAGCAGGCCGGCGTCCTCGCGCCCGAGCGCGAGCGTGACGCCGTCGGCGGCGAGCGCGGCGGCCTGCGGCAGCTCGGCGGCGCCGCGCCGGTCGCAGAGCCGCACGTCGACCTCGTGGCGGGCGAGCAGCCGCGCCGCGGCGACGCCGCTGCGCGCGGCGCCGGCCACCAGCGCGCGCCGGCCCGGGAGCGGATGCCGCGCGTCGAACGTCACTGCAGCTTGAACGTCGAGAGCGAGAGCAGGGCGAAGAGAGCCGCGACGATGTAGAAGCGCAGCACGACGCGCGACTCGGCCCAACCCTTGAGCTCGAAGTGATGGTGGAGCGGCGCCATGCGGAAGACGCGGCGGCCGGTCAGTTTGAACGACGCCACCTGGATCATCACCGAGAGCGCCTCGGCGACGAACACGCCGCCCACGAGCAGCAGCCAGAACTCCCGCTTGATGAGCACGGAGACGACGCCGAGCGCACCGCCGAGCGCGAGCGAGCCGGTGTCGCCCATGAAGACGTTCGCCGGGTGGCAGTTGAACCACAGGAAGCCGAGCGCGGCGCCCACGACCGCCGCGCAGAACACGGTGAGTTCTCCGCTGTAGACGAGGTGGCTGATGTTGAGGTAGGCGGAGAACTTGGCGTGGCCGCTCACGTACGCCATGCCGGCGAAGGCGATCGCCGCGATCGCGACGAGGCCCGACGCGAGCCCGTCGAGGCCGTCGGTCAGGTTCACCGCGTTCGACGAACCGGTGATGACGAAGATCACGAACGGCACGAACGCCCAGCCGAAGTCGATGTAGCGGAACTTGAGGAACGGCACGTGCGTCACGGTCGGCGAGAGCCCGGGCTCGGGATGGAGCACGATGATGAGCCCGACGATCGCCCCGATCGCGATCTGCCCGGCGAGTTTCCAGCGCCCGAGCAGACCCTTCGGGTAGTTCTTGACGACGCGCAGCCAGTCGTCGAGAAAGCCGAGCCCGCCGAGCCACACCGTGGTCGCGAGCGCGAGCCAGAGCTGGCGCGAGTGGAAGTTGCCCCACAGCAGGCACGGCACCACGATCGAGGTGACGATGAGGATGCCCCCCATCGTCGGCGTGCCCGCCTTGCCGTAGTGGGTCTGCGGTCCCTCCTGCCGCACCTTCTGGCCGAGCTTCACCCGTCGCAGCCAGGCGATCATGGCGGGGCCGAGCAGGAAGCTGATGAGCAGCGCCGTGACCGCGGCGTAGGCCGAGCGAAACGTGATGTATCGGAAGACGTTCAGGAACGAGAGACCCGGCAGCTTGTGCAGCGGGTAGATCCACTCGTGGAACACGCTCAGCTCTCCTTCCCGAGACCCGCGAGCACGTCTTCGAGCGCGGCGCCGCGCGAGGCCTTGACGAGCACGACGACGCCGGGCGCGAGCACCTCGGCGAGCGCGGCCGCGACCGCCGGCTTGTCCGCGAACGTCCGGACCCGCGCGCGTGCGCGCCGCGCGCCGGCTGCATAGTCGCGCGCGTGCGCGCCTACTGTCCACAGCTCCGCGTGGCGAACGCGGGCCCCGGTCTCGCGGTGGAGCGCGCCGGCGCCGACGCCCAGCTCGAGCATGTCGCCGAGGATCGCGATACGCGTGCGTGCGCCCGGCCAGTCCGCGAGCGTCGCGAGCGCGGCCGCGGTCGAATCGGGGTTCGCGTTGTAGCAGTCGACGAGCAGCGTCGCGCCGCGGGCGTGCACGACCTCCATGCGGCCCTTGAGCGGCGCGAACGCCTCGAGCGCCGTCGCGACCGCCGCAGGATCGAGCCGGAAGCGGCGCGCCACCGCGAGCGCCGCGAGCGCGTTCTGCACCTGGTGCCGGCCCACGAGCCGGAGGTGGACGGGCGGAAAGCCCTCGACCTCGAGGCGCGAGCCCGCCTCGCCAAGGTCCTCGAGCCGCGACGGGCGGACGTCGGCGCGCCTCGCGAGCCCGTAGGTGATGACGTTCGCCGCCGCGCCCTTCACGGCCGCAAGGAGCCGCGGCGAGTCGGCGCCCACGAACGCCGGCTGGCCCGCGCCGAGCGCGTGGACGAGCGACGCCTTCTCGCGCGCGATGGCCTCGAGCGAGCCGAGTCCCTCGAGGTGCGCAGAGCCGGCGTTCGTGACGATCGCCGCCGCCGGCTTCGCGAGCGCGGCGAGGGCCGCGATCTCCCCGGCATGGTTCATCGCCAGCTCGACGACCGCGGCCTCGTGCTCGGGACGCAGCTCGAGCAACGTGAGCGGAACGCCCCACTGGTTGTTGAGGTTGCCCTGCGTGCGCAGCGTCGGCGCGGCCGTGCCGAGTGCCGAGGCGACGAGCTCCTTCGTCGTGGTCTTGCCCGCGCTGCCGGTGACGCCGAGCAGCAGCCCGCTCCAGCGCTCGCGATGACGGAGCGCGAGCCGCTGCAGCGCCGCAGTGACATCGTCGACGAGCACGAGCGGCCCGAGGCCGAGCGCCGCGATGCGCGGGTGCGCCGCGCGCGCACACAGCGCGGCGGCGGCACCGCGCGCGAAAGCCTCGTCGAGGAACGCGTGCCCGTCGACGTGGCTGCCGGGCAGCGGCACGAACAGCATCCCCGGCTCGAGCGTGCGCGTGTCGATCGAGGCGCCCGTGACGCCGCCCCTCAGGAACGCCTCCCGCGCGCTCGCACCCTCGGGCACGCGCGCGACGACGAGATCGCCACCCGCCCACTGCGCGAGCTCGACGAGCGTGATCGCGGGATGCGTTCCGATGGTCACGTCCGCCCCGCTCCCAGCGCCTCGCGCGCGACGGCGCGGTCGTCGAACGGCAGCACCTCGGCGCCGATCGTCTGCGTGGTCTCGTGGCCCTTTCCCGCGATGAGCACGATGTCGCCCGCGCGGGCGGCCGCGAGCGCCTCCGCGATCGCGGCGCGGCGGTCGAGCACGACCGCGAGCGCCGCTCCCGGCGCGCCCGCCGCGATCTCGCGGGCGATCGCGGCCGGATCCTCGCTGCGCGGGTTGTCGTTCGTCACCCACGCGCGGTCGGCGCCGGCCGCTGCGATCGCGCCCATGCGCGGGCGCTTGCCGCGGTCGCGGTCACCGCCACAGCCGAACACGCACAGCACGCGGCCCGGCGCGTGCTCGCGACAGGCGGCCAGCGCGCGCTCCAGCGCATCGGGCGTGTGGGCGTAGTCGACGACGACCCCAAAGGGCTGGCCCGCTTCGACGCGCTCAAGCCGCCCCGGCACGCCCGCGAACGCCTCGAGCCCGCGCACGGCCTGGTCCTCGCTCGCGATCGCGGTCGCGACCGTCGCGACGAACGCCCCCGCCGCGTTGAGCGCGTTGAAGCGCCCGAGCAGCGGCAGCACGAGCTCGCGAGCGATCGCCCGCCCGCCGAGCGCGCCCTCGAGCCGCAGCCGCAGTCCGTGCGGGAGCGTCGCCAGCACGTGCGCGCGCAGGTCCGGGCCCGGCGCCGCGCCGAAGCGCACGGTCGATGAGGCGTGCCCGGTGGCCGCGGCGGTCACGACCGCGCCCGAGGCGGGGTCGTCGGCGTTGACGCCCGCGATCCACTCGCGCCCGCGTCCGCCGCCGTTTCGCCCGTCGAACAACATGAGCTTGGCGTCCCGGTAGGCGTCCATCGTGCCGTGGTAGTCGAGATGGTCCTGCGTGAGGTTCGTGAAGACGCACGCGCGCGGCTGCAATCCCCACGCGCGCCGCTGGACGAGGGCGTGGCTGCTCACCTCGATCGCGACCAGCGTCACGCCGAGCGTTCGCATGCGCGCGAGGTGCGCCTGCAGCTCGGGCGCCTCCGGCGTCGTGAACGCGCTGGGTTCCGTAACGCCCTCGATGCGGACGCCGGTCGTGCCGATCACGCCGCAGCGCAGCCCCGCGGCCCGGCCGATCGCTTCCGCCATGTACGTCGTCGTGGTCTTGCCGTTCGTGCCCGTCACCGCCACGACGTCGAGGGTGGCGGAGGGATTGCCGTGGAACGCGCACGCTGCCTGGGCGAGCGCGAGCCGCGGCTCGGCCACCTCGATCGTCGTCGCGCCCGGCCAGCGCGCGCCGACGGGCCCGACGACGGCCCCCGCCCCTGCGGCGATCGCGGCCTCGGCGAAGCGTGCGCCGTCCGCCTTCGCGCCCGGCAGCGCGAAGAACACGTCGCCCGGCCGCACGCGCCGCGAGTCGAGCGCGAGGCCGGCCACGATCGCGCCGTCGGGGCCCGTGACGCGAGCGCCTTCGAGCTCCGCGGCCAGCTCGCGGACCGTCACGGGCGGCGGGCCGGCGCCGCGACCGCGGCCGCCTCGATCGCGCGCGCTCCCGCCGGCGAGTCGGGTTCCTCGCACCACAGCCGGCAGCCGCCGGAGATCGGCAGCGGCGTCCCCGGAGCGGGCTCCTGCCGCACGACCAGTCCGCGTCCGACGAGGTGCGCGGTGACCTGGCGCAGCGAGAGCTCGCGCAGCGCCTCGCGGACGGGCGCGCCGCGGAGATCGGGCAGCTCCCGGCCGAGCGAGTCGCCGGGCGGCGAGAGCAGCGCGAGCACGGACGCGCCCCGCTCGACGGGCTCACCCGCCGCGGGCGATTGCGAGAGCACGCGCGGGCCCTGACCCTCGAAGTGCGCGTGCAGGCCGTACTCGCGCAGGCGCGCCTCGGCCTCGTCGCGCGGCAGCAGGCTCAGGTCCGGCGCGGTGACGGCGGGCACGGCGGGCGGGCGGGCCGCGACGGGCAGGCTGAGCGGTCCGATGAGCCCGGCCGGCTGGCGCATGAGATCGAGCATCACTTCTCGGAATACGGGGGCAGCGACCTGGCCGCCATAGTAGATCGAGCCGTGGGGCTCGTCGATCACGACCACGCCCACGAGCCGCGGATGATCGGCGGGCGCGAACCCCGCGAACGACGAGATGTACATGCCGGGCCCGTAGCGGTGCGTGCGCGGGTCCATCATCTGCGCGGTGCCGGTCTTGCCCGCGATCTTCAGGTCCTTGAGCCGCGCCTCCGTCGCGGTGCCGCTGTCCACGAC
Organism: Candidatus Acidiferrales bacterium; assembly: GCA_035500415.1. Taxonomy (GTDB): domain Bacteria; phylum Eisenbacteria; class RBG-16-71-46; order RBG-16-71-46; family RBG-16-71-46; genus CAIXRL01. The sequence continues at coordinate 14,411 of DATJXF010000152.1, forward strand.
CGCACACAGCATCTCGCGCAGCGTCGCGGTGGTCGCCTCGCTGAAGACGCGGCGCGACGGCTGCGGGCTCCAGCGCCGCAGCACGCGGCCGTCGGCGGCGCGCAGATCGTGCGTGAGCAGCGGCTCCATGAGCACGCCGCCGTTCGCGATCGCCGAGTAGGCGAGCGCGAGCTGGAGCGGCGTCACCGCGACCTCCTGCCCGATCGCGATCGTCGGCGTCGAGCGCGGCTGCCACTCGCTCACCGGGCGCAGCTTGCCCGCGGTCTCGCCCGGGTACTCGATGCCGGTGAGCTCGCCGAAGCCGAGGGAGCTGGCGTAGCGGTAGAGCCGGTCCGCGCCGAGCCGGATGCCGAGCTTGCTGCACACGATGTTGCTCGAGTTCTGGATCGCGCCGAAGAACGTGTAGCCCGCGTGCGCGTGCGCGTCGCGCATGAACACGCCGGGCAGGATCTCCGACCGGCCGCTCTCCGACGCCGTGAAGTAGTCGCCCGGGCGCGCGAGCCCCTCCTCGAGCGTCGCGCCCGCGACGACGATCTTGAACGTCGAGCCGGGCTCGTACTGGTCGGTAAACGTCCAGTTCTTCGCCTGCCCCGGCGGCAGGTGCGGCACGCACACGGCCGCGCGGATCTCGCCGGTCCACGGATCCATGAACAGCGCGTAGCCGCGCTTGGCCTGGAGCGTGTCGACGGCGCGCGCGAGGTGCTGCTCGACAATCGACTGCAGATCCGCGTCGATCGTCAGCGTGAGCGCGGCGCCGTCCTGCGCGGGATGGCCCTCCGCGCCCGGCAGCTTGAGCACGCGCGTCGCACCCGCGCGCACGACGTTCACCCACCCGGACTGCCCGCCGAGCTCCGCGTCGTACTGGTACTCGATCCCGTCGACGCCGACGTTGTCGCGGTTCGTGCGCCCGAGGATTTCCGCGGCCGCGGTTCCGAGGCGGTAGTCGCGGCGCGTGTCGTCCTCGACGACGACGCCCGGAAGCTTGAGCGCCCGGATCGCCTCGCCCACCTCGGGCGGCACCTCGGTCGCGATCCACGAGAAGCCGTGCATCTGTTCGATGCGCCGCCGGAGCGCGCGCTCGTCCTCGCCGAGCAACGGGGCGAGGCGCTGGGCGGCGGCCGCGCTCCCGGCGAGCTGCGGGCGATAGACCGCGACCCGGCTGATGAGCAGGTCGTGCGCGAGCACGCGGCCCTCGCAGTCGAGCAGCGGTCCGCGCTTCGGGATCAGCTTGCGGCGCTGGAGGTGGTTCTCGGCCGCGCGGGTGACGAACTGACCGTGCAGCGCGAGCTGCAGCCACGCGACGCGCGCCCACAGGCACGCGAACAGCAGGAAAAGGCCGGCCGCAGCCAGCAGCACCCGACTCTTGCGCAATTCCCTGTGGGTCAAATGTTCCCTCCCTGGAACGGCGGTTCACGCGGACCGCCGACCCACGTGCGCGGTGCTGAGGCGCGGCCGGCCAACATCGGCCGGGCGCGACGAATCGTCGGACCGGTTCTAGTCCACGCGTCGTCCCCGCGCCGAGGCGTCCGGCACGAGCGATTGGACGATGCGGCTCGCGAGCGCACCGAAGGGCGCGGCCGCGGACGCAGCACGCGTCTCCGCGGGCTCGAGGTACTCCTCGGGCAGCTGGACGATGCGCTGCGGATCGGCGGGCTTGAGGCCGAGCGCGCTCGCGAGTGGCGCGAGCGAGGCGCGGCTGGACTCGCGCTCGAGCTGGGCCCGCGCCCACTCGAGCTCGGCGTTGGCCTGCTGCACCTGCCGCGTGGCGCGCCCGATCTGGTCGCTGAGGCTCGCCACCGTCGAGCACTGCCAGACCTCGAGCAGCAGCGCGCCCAGCACGGCGACCGCGAGCAGCGCGACCCCGGGCCGGATCGGGTGGGCGTCGAGCACTCGCCACCTCGCGGCGGGGCGGCGTCGATGATCCATCATCGCGGATTCCTCCGGAATGCCCTGAGCCGCGCGCTTCGTGCGCGCGGGTTGGCGGCCTGTTCCTCACTCGAGGGGACGACGACCCTGCGGGTCAGCTCCTGCCACGTCGGCGCCGCCGCCCCGTCATCCATGACGGGGAAGCGGCGCTGGGATGCCACGCGCGGCACACCCCGCAGCGCGTGCTTCACCCGGCGATCCTCGCCGGAGTGGTACGACAGCGTGACGACGCGGCCGCCGTCGCGCATCGCGCCGGGCAGCCAGGCCAGCGCGGCGTCGATCTCGGCCATCTCGTCGTTGATCCAGATGCGCAACGCCTGGAAGACCGGCGCGAGCGTCGCGGGACGCGCATCGCGCAGCACGCGTGCGACGAGCGCGGCGAGCTGGCGGGTCGTCGCGAGCTCACCCGTGCGCGCGGCGGCGACGAGCGCGCGCGCCAGCCGGCCGGCGCCGCGCACGTCGCCGTAGTCGCGCAGCACCTGCGCGAGCTCGGCCTCCCCGGCGCGCGAGAGCCGCACGTGGAGCGGCTCGCCGACGCCAGGATCCATGCGCGCATCGAGCGGCCCGTCGTGATGGAAGCCGATGCCGCGCGTGGGATCGTCGAGCTGGCGCGACGAGAGTCCGAAGTCGAAGAGCGCGCCCGCGAGCGGCTCTCCGCCCGCCTCGCCGTGCGCGAGCGGCAGCTCGGAGAACCGAGCATGGCGCAGCATCACGCGATCCCCGTACGGCGCGAGGCGACGTGCCGCGAACTCGAGCGCGGCCGGATCGCGATCGCATCCGAGCAGCCGGGCTCCGGGCTCGGCCGCGAGCAGCGCGTTCGCGTGCCCGGCATCGCCGAGCGTGGCGTCGAGGTAGAGCCCGGGCCCGCCGCGCAGGAACTCCAGAGTCTCGCGCAGGAGAACGGGCTCATGACGCGCGTCCACTCGCCGCGATCCCGGTCGGCGGCGCGCCGAGAACCGCGGCTGCCGACGCCCACTGGCACAGATGGCTCTCGCCGCCCGCGAGCCGGAGAAGATCGCGCAGGTAGCGGCTCAGGCCGCAGACCGCAACGGATCCCGAATGTGACTCGAAGCGCTCGAGCGTGCCGACGAGCGCGGTGGCGACGCGGTAGTCGATGTGGCGGAGCTGCGAGCAGTCGATGACGAGTTGCGCGGCGCCGCGCGCCGCGAGCTCGTCCAGCGTCTGCTCGATGCGTCGTTCGGCGGCCGGGTCGATCCAGCCGCGCAGCGCGAGCGTCGCGAGGCGGGCGCCCGAGCGCTCGTGCAGCTCCACGCGCGCGGAGGCGCCGTGACGGCCGCGGGTGAACTCCAGGTTCACGGCCAGCGACTGGCGGGTGTCGAGCGTGGGGGAGGACGCCACCATGTCGTCTAGAGATCTCCCAGTGCGTCGTCGTAGTGCGCGTCGAGGTTCTCGAGCACCGGCTTCGTCGAGGCCTCGAACCTCGCCGGCGCCCAGATCTCGATGTGACCGACTTGCCCGTGCAGGACGACATCCTTGCCGAGACCTGCACGGCCCATCAGCGACGGTGGGATCGGAATGCGTCCCTGCTTGTCCACCGTCACCTTGCTCGCGCCGACCAGGAATGCGCGGGCGAAGTCGCGCTGCGCGCGCTTGCCCATCGACATCCGGTGGAGGCGCTCCTCGAACACCTTCCAGTCCTCTTCCGCGTAGAGCCACAGGCAGCCGCCGAGGCCACCGACCAGGATGAACGTCGTGAGCGGGAGCTTGCGTCCGGCCACCGCGCGCATCGACGCAGGGACGACGAGTCGCCCCTTCTCGTCGATCGAATAGGTCGCGGTGCCGTAGAAAGTGGCCACGATGCGCGCTCCGCCGGATCTCCCCCGGCACCCACTGAGTTCCCTGAATCCCCAAAAATCACCACCGCCGCGCAGAATACGAACGCACCGTCGCGGGTGTCTAGAGCAAATTGTGCTGGAGCGTCGATTTTCTCGTGCGCTGCACGCCTGTGCAGCGTCGTGCCGTCAGTGGCGCGCTCGGAGCGAATCGTAGGCGGCCCAGTCGATGCGGTAGAACGAATAGACCGCGGTCACCGGACGAGCGATGCCGAGATTCGGCACCGAGGCCTGGCGGATGGGCACGAGCGCGGCGGCGTAGCGGCTGCGGGTGAGCAGGTCGAAGGCGCGCGGCGCGCGATCGACGAGGTAGTCCGGCCGCGCGATCTTCTCGAACGAGAAGTTGGCGACGACGTCCTCGGGCAGTTCGTGAGCGAGCAGCGGCACCATGGCCGGGGTGACGAGGCCGGCGAGGTCGATCACGCGGCGGTTGCTGTAGTAGCCGAGCGCGCCGATGTCCGGTGCCGCGATCGTCGTCGTGGGCGGTGTGTTCGCCGCGAACCACTCCCCCGCCGGGATCAGGCTCTGCCGGAGTCCCGAGCTGAACGAGTGCACCTGCGGCACGACCGCGTGCTCGTACCAGAAGAGGTTCTGCACGAGGGCGAGCGTCGCGAGGCCGGTGCCGAGCAGCGCCGCACCGGGGCGCAGCTCGGGCGCGGCCTCCTCGCCCGTCCACCAGCGCTCCACCGATCGCCACGCCAGCCATGCGAGCACGGGCATGAGCGGCACGAGGTAACGCGACACGACGGGAACGCCGCGCATCACGTAGAGCGCGGGCAGCGTGCCGACCCACACCCACGGGAGCAGCCGCTGCGCCTTCACCCGGCGCGGCAGCATCCGGGCCCCGCCGAACGCGAGCGCCGCGACGAGCGCGCCCGCCAGCACGGCGTCGGTCGCGGCGAAAACCTGCATCTGGCGCCAGAGCGCATCGCGGAACGCCTCCCAGCCCGTGATGCCCGCCGTCTTCGCGGCCAGCGTGTTGGGCCAGAACGTGCCGAAGTAGAGCCGCGCGAAGACGAGCCAGCCGCCGTAGATGAGCACGGGCGGCAGCGCGCCCGCGACGAGCCGCCGCACGCCCTCGCGCGAATCCGTGTCGATGACGAGGAAGATGCCCCACAGCACGAGCAGCACGACGGCCTCGGGTCGTACCATCGCCGCGAGCGCCCAGAACGCGCCCGTCCGCACCGGACGAGCGCCCCATTGCTGGCCCTCGGTGAACGCCACGAACCCGGCGAGCACGAGCATGACCGCGAGCGGCGTCTCCATGCCCGAGAGCGACCAGCGGATCATCCACGCGTTGGCCGACCAGGTCAGCGTCGCGAGCGCGCGCAGCTCCGGCATGCGGAGCGTGCGCCGCATGAGGCGGAAGAACAGCACGACCGAGCCGAGCGTCGAGAGCAGCCCGAGCACGCGCGCGACGCGCAGCCCGTCGAGGCCGAGCATCATGCCGTCCGCGAGCAGCGCGACCCACAGCGGGCTCGTCGTCCCGTAGACGTGCTCGCCCGCGTTGAACGCGAAGCCGCGCCCGGCCGCGAGGTTCTTCGCGAACTGCAGGTGGATGAACGTGTCGTCGGTGATGTAGCCGCGCACCGGCCACATGAGCGCGAGAGCGAGCAGCAGCGACGCCGCGAGGCCGATCTTCTCGATACGCGTGAGCGCGCCGTAGGGCGACGTCAAGACGATCCTCCGAGGAGCGAGTCGAGCCGGGTCGCGAGGCGCGAGGCGAGATTCGAACGCGCGTGCTCGTCGAGCCACTCCGGACGGTGATCGGGGAGCCGGCCGCGCCCGCTCCACGCCATGTACCGCGTTTCGAGCGCGCGCGCCAGTTCGGGCCGATGTCCGGGCGCCACGACCTCGCCCCCCGCGCGCCGCACCAGCGCCGCGGCCTCGTCGCCTTCGGGCAGCACCGCGAGCACCGGCCGGCCCGAGTCGAGGTACTCGTAGAGCTTGCCCGGCACCATCGTGCGGTAGCCGTCGCCGCGCGGCTTCCAGAGCACGAGCACGTCCGCGCGACGCTGGAGGGCGCGCGACTCCGCGTGCGCGAGCGGACCCGTGAAGCGCACGATGCCGCGCAGCCCGAGCGCGACCGCGCGATCCTCGTACTCGAGGTCGAACGGCCCCGCGATGTCGACGCGCAGCTTCCGGCGCGCGCCGGGGGTGTGCGCGAGCAGGTCGTGCACGGCTTCGAGCAGCGCCTCGGCGTCCGGCATGAGCGAGAGCGTGCCGGTGTAGACGATCCGAAAGTGCTCGTCGCCGGCAACGGCGCCGCCGCGCGGCGCGGGCTCGAAGCCGTTGGGCAGGTGCTCGAGCGCCCGGATGGACACGCCGCCCGCGCGCAGCGCGTCGGCGTGCGTGCGCGAGGCCGCGAGCACGAGGTCGGCGCTCTCGAGCACGCGCCGCTCCATCGCGACGTGACGCGCGCGATGCCACGCGGTCGGCGGGGTGCGGAAGCTGGTTCCGATCCATGGATCGCGGAAGTCCGCGACCCAAGGCACGCGCCGGCGCGCGAGTGCGCGTTCCGCCGCGAGGTGCACGCTGTCGGGCGGCGAGGTCGAGAGCAGCGCGTCGATGCCCCCGCGCGCGATGCGGGCCGCGACCGCGCGCGCCGCCCGACCGGCCCAGCCCGCGTACGAATCGGGCAGCAGCCACCAGTCCGAGAGCGAGCGCAACCCGGCGAACGTGCCCGCGCGGCGCCGGCCCTCGCCGCCGCGCAATCGCAACCAGGTCGAGAGCGCGCTGCCGCCTTGGACGCGAAGAACCTCGGTCGACGCGGGCACCTGGGCGAGCAGCGAGGCATCGTGCACCCAGTAGTCGCGCCCGCCTGCGCAGACCACCGTGCAGTCCCAGCCGTGCTCGGGCAGGTGGCGCACGAACGAGAGCGCACGATGGACGCCGCCGCCCGAGAGCGGCGGGAAGAAGTACGCCAGGACGAGCAGGCGCCGGCTCACACCGCCCCCCCAGCAGGCAGTGGCCGCCCCGCGACGAGCGCCTCGAACGCGGCCTCGATGCGCCCGAAGTTGACCGCCCAGTCGCCGCGCTCCGCGATGACGCGCGCGTTGCGCTCCCGGGCCCGGGCCGCCCACGCGGGGTCGGCCAGCGAGGACTCGAGCGAGCGCGTGACCGCGGCCGCGTCGCCGCACGCGAAGAGCCGCGCGCCGTCGCCGTCCGCCACCCACTCGCGGTTGCCCTCGATGTCGCTCACGACCGGCAGGGCCCCCGCGGCCATGGCTTCGAGCAGCGAGAGCGACGTCGAATCGGAGAGCGATGCGGACAGGTAGACGTCGGCGCGACCGAGCCACGCCGCGAGCTCGGCGGGATCGAGCCGCCCCACGAAGCGGAAACGGCCGGCGGGAAGGATCTCGGCGGCTTCGCGCTCGAGCCGGGCGCGCAACGAACCGTCACCCGCGATCACGAGCTCGGCACCCGGTGTGCGCGCGAGGACCGGCGCGACGCCGCGCAGCAGCGTCGGCAGGTCGTAGACGTCCTCGTGCATCCGCGTGCTGAGGAGCAGCCCGGGCGTGCGCGCGGGCGCGGGTGCGAAGCGCGCGCGATCGACGCCCCACGGGATCGCGCGGACGCGCTCGCGCGGCGCGCCCAGCGCGACCGCCGCCGCGGCCAGGTTGCGCGCATCGGCGAGCACGAGGTCGGCGCGGCGGAGCACGAAGCGCGCCCGCGCGCGCTGCAGCGCGTCGCGTCTGCCCGCGACGAGCAGGTCGCTCCCCCATGCGGCGACCGAGAGCGGGCGGCGCCCGGCGAGCGCCCCGAGCAGGCCGTAGTTCGGCACGAAGTGAGCGTCGACGAGCTGGGGGCGGAACGCGGCGAGCTCGCGTGCGAGCGCGGGCCACGCGAGCGGGTAGCGGAGCGCGCCGGGCAGCGGCGCGTTCGGCAGCCGCACAACGTCGAACCCCGCGGGCGCCGGCTCGAGCGAGAACGCGCGTACGTCGTGCCCGCGCGCGCGCAGCCCTTCGACCCAGCGGTGCGTGTGGACGACCGCGGCGTTCGAGAGCGTCGCGATCCTCACGCGGCCTCCCCCCGCGCACGGTCCCGGCGCAGCCGCGCCTGCGCGAGCGCGACCGCGCGGCCCAGCAGCGAGGCGTGACGCGCATCGAGCCAGCGCACCGGGTACTCGAACGCGTCCGCGCCGAGACCGTGCTTGAACGCCGCGACGCCCTCGAGCCCGGTGCTCGCGCCGAGGTTGACGCGCACTCGCCCGGCGGCGGCCGCCCACTCGACGATCCGCCACAGCAGCAGCGGACCCGCGCCGCGCCGCCGGCCCTCGGCGTGCGTACCGCTCCACCACACGAAGGTCTCGTGCGGACCGTCGAGCGCGAGCGCGGCGCTCACAACGCCGCCCGCATCGCGCAGCGCGAAGAGTCGCCCGCCCGCGCCCGGCGCGAGCAGCCGGCGCGCGAGCTCGAGCGGCAGTGGACGGTGGCCGCTCCACGCGCGGCTCTGCGCGACGTGCAGCGCGTAGCCGGGCTCGAGCGCCGCCGGATCCTCGCCGAAGTCGAGCCTGCGGCTCCGCGCGTGCTGCAGCGACTGGCGCACCTTGCGGTCGAGGCGCGCGAGCGCCGCATCGAGCCCGCCACGCAGATCGACGAGCGCGGCACGAAAGCGGCGCGTCTCCCCCGGCAGGATCGCGAGCGCGTCGGCCGAGGGGGCCTCGCCGCAGGGGCGATAGCACGCCCACTCGCCGCCCACGACCCGCAGCTCGCGCGCGCGCGCCGCGAAGGCGTGGGCGATCCGCTCGTCGACCTCGGCGTGACGGCCGGGCCGCGCGAGCGGCGCTCCCGGCAGCAGGCGCGGCAGCGCGTGAAACCAGCGCAAGCCGCCGCGGCGCTCGATCAGCGCGGGCGCGCCGCCGATCGTTCCCTCGGGCTCCTCGACCACGGCGAGCGCCAGCTCGAACCCGGGCGCGTGGTCCGCGAGGGCGTGCCACACGCCGGGCTGGTGCGCGGGCGAAGCGCCCGGGTCCGAGGCGAGCAGCGCCGGCCAGTCCGACGGGGCGCGGTCGAGCCAGCGCACGCGGGCCCGGGACACGCGTTCGCCTATCGCAACACCACGACGCGCACCGTGGCTTCGTGTCCGCCCGCGCGGGCGTGGACGAAATACACGCCGGGTCGCACGAGGTTGCCCCTGCCGTCGCGCCCATCCCAGATGGCGCCGCCGTTCGTTGCGTCGGCAAAACGGCGCACGACGCGGCCGCCCAGATCGATGATCTCCCCCGAGTAGCCGCTCGTGTTGCCGGTGAGCTTGAGCGAGAGGCCGATCCCGCTCAGGTGGGTCGGGTTGGGGTAGACGCGCGCCTGGAGGCGCGAGATCGAAGGCGGCGGCGGCGGCTGGTAATGCGGGTCGTAGCGGTTGACGCCCGAGGCGGTGCCGAACCAGACCACGCCCGTACGTGGATCGACGGACACGGCGCGCACTTCGTCGTCGGCGAGCGGCGAGTTGTCGGTCGTGAAGTCCTGAGTCGCCCCACCCGGCTGGTACGCGCGCACGCCGCTCACCGAGCCCACCCACACCGTGCCGTCGGGGCTCACGTCGAGCAGGTGCACGGCGCCGCGCGGCGGCGGGCCGGCGGGGATGTCGAGGTGCGAGCCGACGATCCGGGACGGTGCGCTCACGTGTTCGAGATCGCTCGTCGTGAGCACCCAGACCGAGTCGCCGTGCGCGACGACGCCGAAAATGTCCGAGGTCTCGAGTCCCGCGACGGCCTGGAACTGCGGCAGGCGCCGGTGGTCGTTCACGTTCGCGTCGGCGCTGTCGCTGGCCATCGTGGTGATGTCGGCGTAGCCGACGCCCGAGCCGGCGAACCCGGCCCACAGCGTGCCGTACTTGTCGACGCTGAGCGCGCGCGTCTGGTTGCTCGCGAGGCCGGCGTTCGTGGTCTTCCAGTTGATGACGCGCGTGCCGATCGTGTCGTAGACGTCGATGCCCATCGGCTCGAAGTTCGCGCCGCCACCCAGGCTCGGCGTGTCGCCGCCGATGTAGACGTAGCCGAACGCGTCCACCGCCGACGACCAGCCGTCCGAGTGACGGTCGAGCGTGTCGGCCTGCGGGATGCCGTAGACGTTGCAGACGTGGTCGAACACCGGAACGGGGCCCGAGAGATCGATCCGCTCGATGCCCGTTTCCCAGTTCGAGATCCAGATGCGGCCGGCGAGGTCGCGCTGCAGCGCGAACGCGAAGCTGGGGTCCATGAACGTCGTGTCCTGCGCGGGCCCGCAGCAGCCCGTGGGGTAGTTGTGCCACGTCGCCCCGTCGAAGTGCGACACGCCCGCGTCATAGGTGTCCACCCAAACGCCGTTGCCGTCGGCGAGCACGTTCTGGACGTCGTCGCCGGTCACGCCGGGCGGGGTCGTGGACCGCCAGGGCGGCCCGGCCTGCTCGTAGAGCAGTCCGCGGCGCACCTCGAAGAAGTGCCCGGTCGGATCCGCCGCCGGCTCGACGAGGTCCGCAGCCGTGCCGTCGGACCCCCAGCTGCCCGGGACCCCCGACCAGCTCGAGCCGTTCCACAGGCTGAGCCCATTCACGTTGATCGCCATGATCGTGCCGAAGTCGTCGCGCATGCGGATCACCGGCGTCGCGGGCGAGGCGCTCACCCAGTTCCCGGCGGACTCGACGAACCGGTAGATGACGCCGTCCGCGAGCGCGAACACCGACTGCCCGTCGGACGCGAGCGAGGCGACGTCGAGCGAGCCCATGCCCGAATCCATCTCGTTCCAGTTGACGAGCCCCTGCGAGATCCGCGACTCGTAGACGCCCAGGCTCGTGGCGACGAGCAGCGTGTCGCGCAACACGATGATGCCCGTCACGTTGTTGCTGCCGAAGGGCGAAGGCGAGCCGACGTCGGGCACCGAGCCCGCGATCTGACGCCCGTCCCAGAGCGCGATGCCCTGCGACGTGCCGACCCACATCGTGTCGCCTTCAGCACGCAGCGCCGTGACGGTGTCCGAGGGCAGCCCGTCGAACGCGTTGACGAGATCCCAGGCGCCCTGCGCCGTGAGCCGGCTCGCGCCGCTGCCCGCGGTGCCGGCCCAGAGCCGGCCGGTGCCGTCGAACGCGAGCACCTCGAGCGAGTTGTTCGCGAGGGCCCCGGGCTCGCGCGTGAACGCGGTGTACTCGCCCGCGCTGCGCACGTAGCGGATGAGGCCGGCCTCGCCGCTCGCGATCCACACCGTGTCGCGACCCGCGATCACGTCGTTGCAGGTCTGCATGCGGATCCACGTCGTCCACGCTCCGCCCGCCCGCGCGGTCGCGGGCGTCACGAGCGCGAGGGTGCAGGCGAGCGGGACCAACCGCCGCGCCAGCGTTCGGGACATCGGTGTCACTCCAGCCGGCCCAGCAGATCGAGGACGCGCATCCGCCACACCATGCCGGCCGCCTCCCAGATGATGCGATGGCTCATCTTGGAGACGCCGGCCCGCCGGTCCACGAACACGATCGGGATCTCCTTGATGCGGAACCCCCGCCGCCAGCAGCGGTACGACATCTCGATCTGGAACGAATAGCCCTCCGACTTGACCTTGTCGAGCCGGACGCCTTCGAGCGCGCGGCGCCGGAAGCACTTGAATCCCCCGGTCGCGTCCGCGAGCGGCAGCCCCGTCACGAGCCGCGTGTAGAGGTTCGCCGAGTACGACAGGATGAGCCGGCTGAGCGGCCAGTTGACCACGGTGACGCCGTGCAGGTAACGGCTCCCGAGCACGATGTCGGCGTCCTCGGCCTGCTCGAGAAAGCTGCCGATGGCGTCGGGATCGTGCGAGAAATCCGCGTCCATCTCGAAGATGTACTCCGCGCCGTTCGCGAGCGCGAACTGGAAGCCTTCGCGGTACGCCGAACCCAGACCCAGCTTGCCGGCGCGCTCGAGCAGGTGGACGCGATCCGATTTCGCCTGCCACGTCTTGACGAGCCCGGCGGTGCCGTCCGGCGAGTGGTCGTCGACGACCAGGACGTCGAGGCCGTACGGCAGCGCGAGCAGCCGCGACAGGAGCGCGTCGATGTTCTCGCGCTCGTTGTAGGTCGGAACGATCACGAGCTTGTCCATCACGCGATCCCGGGCGCCGCGCGGTTTCGGCGGCCCTGGAGCACGCCGGCGAACAGGAGCGCGAGCGCGACGAGGATGCTCGCGATCGAGAGCAGCAGCCCCCGGCGCACGCTCGGCGAGACGAATCGGAAGCGCACCTCGTGGTGCCCGCCGGGCACCACGACCGCGCGCAGCAGGTGGTCGGCGCGCAGGATCGGCGTTGGGCGGCCGTCGACCGTCGCCTGCCAGTCGGGATACCACTCGTCGGCGAGCCGCACGATGCCCGGCCCGGGCGTCACGACGTCGATCACGACGTCCTGAAGGGTGTAGCGCGTGATCGTCGCACGCGCGCCGGTCACGGGACCGAGCGGGACGCCCGGCGCCTGCGTGAGCCACGTGAACTGCGCGGGGTCGTGACGCATCGCGACCACGGAGTCGACCGCGGCCCTCCCGGTGTCCGGCACGATGCCGTACTGGCCGACCACGGTCACGCGCGGCAGGGCGGTCAGGTTCAGGTACACCGCGCCCGAGCCGACGTGGACGAGGCGAAGGAAGGGCGGCGTGCGCAGCGAATCGAGCGGCTGCGGAAACACGATGAAGCGCGCGTTGAGGAGCGCGAGCCACGGCACGGTCCCGAGCGCGCCGTCGTCGCGCAGGTCCTGGAAGAGCCGCGGCTTCGCCGCGTGGTAGCCGCTCAGCGTCGCGATGCCGAAGCCCGCGAGCCGGTTGCTCTGCCCGCCGTCCTCGTAGACGCGGAACGAGCCCCAGGCGCCCTGCGCCTCGAGGTAGTCGACGACGTCGTCGCGGCCCTGGTCGGCGTTGCGCTGCACCGGATCGCCGACGACCGGCGCCATCACCTGGCTGCTCACAGGCCAGAGATCGAAGAGCATGAGCACGAGCACGGCGACCGTGGCGAACGAGGCGCCGAGCTTGCCGCGCAGCGCGAGCCACGCCAGGCCAACCGTCGCGAGGCCGAGCAGCACGACGCGCGCGATGTCGCCGGAGAACGCGGTGTACGCGGCGGCCGCGAGCTCGGGCGCGTACGGCTGCTTGTGCGCGAGCGCGAAGGACTCGTAGGCGTTCCGCAGGCCCGCGCCGCCCACACCGACGACGAGCCCGCCCAGCAGCAGCAGCCCGCCCGCGACGAGCATCAGCCGCTCGAGCGCCCCGGGCCTGCCGTGTTCGCCGCCGCGGTCGAGCAGCGCGCTCCAGCCCCAGGCCGCGCCGAGCGCGACCGCGAGCTGGAAGAGCAGCAGGATCATGACCGGGATGCGGAACTTGTCGAACTGCGGCAGATGGGCGTAGAGGAAGCCGTAGAGCGGGAAGTGGCTCCCGAACGAGATGAGCAGCGCGAAGAGCCCGAGCACGAGCGCGAAGACGCGCTGGCGGCCGCGCAGCGTGAACGCCGGCAGCGCGATCAGCACCGCGACGACGCCCATGAACGGGTTGGGATAGTCGGTGAACGGCATCGCGCCCCAGTAGGCCTGGCCGCCGAAGCCGACGAAGTTGGGCGCGACGATCGAGGGCAGCTCGTACGGCGCCATCGACCACTGCGTCGCGTAGCCCATCCCCACGCCGCCGATCGCGTCGCTGCCGCCACGGATCGAGTAGCGCGCGTAGTCGCGCAGCGGCAGGTCATAGAAGCCCGCAACGCCGAAGGCGAGCGCCGCCGCGGCGCCGAGCCCGAGCGCGCGCGCGACGCGCCCCGTCAGCTCCGAGGGTTTGCCCAGGGACGCGGCGATCTCGACGAGCGCGCACAGCGCGATCGCGAGCCAGGTGTAGAAGCAGATCTGCACGTGCCCGCGCAGGAACTGGAAGCCGCCGAGCAACCCGAGCCAGCCGAGGTCCGTGAGCCGCCCGCGCTTCATCCACCGCGTCGCCAGCCACACGAGCAGGGGCAGGTACGCCGAGTCGACGAGCTGGCTGCCGTGCCCGTGCGAGCCCACCGCGACCAGGTTCGGGGCGAACGTGAACGCCACCGCGCCGAGCAGCGCGCCCTCGGGCCGCGCGTTCCACTCGCGTGCGAGCAGGTAGAAGAAGAGCGCGCCGAGGAAGTAATAGATGATGAGCCACGTCATCTCGGGCATGGGCAGCACGCGCGCGATCAGCGCGAGCGGCCAGTCGGGCGGATAGATGAGCGGGTTGTACGCGCCGGAGCCGAACGACGGCATGCCGAGGAAGACGAACGGATTCCAGAGCGGGTAGACGTGATCCTTCCACAGCATCTGCTCGCCGAGCCGCACGAAGCCGAGCGGCTGCGTGGCATCAGGCGAGACGAACGTCTTGCCGCCGAGCAGCACGTCGCGGAAGAAAAGCACGGTGAGGAGCCCGAGCACCGCGGCCGCCCAGCCCGCCGTGAGCGTGAAGGCGGGCGTGGAGCGGACCTCGCGGCGCGGTTCGGGCTTGGGCCGGGCCATGGGCGCGCTCTTCAGGAGGCCAGCCGCGCTTCGATCTCGCCCACCATGCGCGCGGCGAGCGCGTCCCAGTCGTGCGGACGGGCGAGCGCGCGGCGGCGCGCGGCATCGGCCGGGGCATCGAGCGCGCGCGCGAGCGCCGCGGCCCACTCCTGCGGCGAGCGGGCGAACGACAGGTCGGGCACGCGCTCGTCGAGGTCGAGCACGGGCGTGGTCACGACGGGCGCGCCGGCGGCAAGATACTGGTAGACCTTGTTGGGGTTGATGCCCTGCACGAACGGATCGCTCGCCCGGAACGGGATGACGCCCGCGTCGAGCGCCTGCATGTAGGCCGGGACGTCGGCGTACGGGCGGGGCCCCAGCACCGCGACCCCCTCGCGTCCCGCGAGCTCGGCCACGCGCGCGCGGGTGGCGTCCGTGCCCGGTCCCAGCAATACCAGCGTGCCCCCGCGCCGGTTCCGGCGCAGCGTCTCCAGCACGTCGAAATCGAGGAAGTGCGAGAGCAGGCCGACGTAGCCGATGAGTGGTCGCGGAAGCGTGGCCAGATCCGAGGGGCAGGTCCGTGGCGGCTCGAAGTGCGACATCTCCACACCGTTCCCGAGCGGGATCAAGGGCCGATCCGTCTCCTGCGCGAGCTGACGACGGTAGTACTCGGAGACCACGAACACCGCCTGCGCCTGCCGCAGCGTCCGGGGCCAGTACCCGCGCGCCCACCCCGGGCTCACGGAGAACTGAAATGGGCTGTCGTTGAAATCGTAGACTACCAGCTTCTTGCGCAGCCGCGAAAGCAGTCCCGGACAGTAGATGTTGGAGACCAGCACGACCGGCTCACGCTCCACGCCGAGCCGCGCGAGCTGGCGGCGCAGGTAGAGCTCGGCCGTGGCCTCGATCGCAGCGCGACCGGGTGCGGTCGCCGCGACGGCATTGTAGATCGCGCTCGTTGTCCCGGGCTTGAGAAACGGGGCCGTGAAGTAGGTGACACGTCCCTCCTGCCGCGGTGTCCACGGATCGTCGCTCCCGAATGCGGGCGGCTGAGCGAAGAAGACGCGCCACGGCGCGGGAAAACGGGAAAGCAGGAACTGCTTCCGGGTGCGGAAGTAGCCCCAGCGCACCTCGGAGAGGACGAGCAGGTCCATCAGAGGGCGAACGCGCCTTCGCCGCGGTCGCGAGCGAGCTGCTCCCAGCGCGTCGCCACCCCGACGTGCGCGCCGGCGCTCGACGGGGGCTCGCCGCTGTGCCCGCTCACGCGCGGATCGCGGTCGAGGAAGACGTGCGACCAGGCTTCGAGGCTGAGCCAGCGCCAGACCTGAAGCCCGATCGCGCGCCGCCCGGCGAGGAAGCCGTCGAGCTGCGCGGCCAGCTCGTCGCGATCGACCCAGTCCTGGAACGGCCCGGGCCGTGCGAGCCGGCGGCGGGCCTCGGCGGCGCAGGGCCCGCGCAGCCAGGCATCGGAGGGCGTTTCGAAGCCCATCTTGTCGCGTCGCGCGAGGATCGCCGCGGGCACGCGCCCGGCGAAGGCGCGCCGCGCGACCGCCTTCGTCGTCACGCCCTCGAGCCTGGCCTCGTCGGGCAGCGCGAACGCCAGCTCCACGAGCCGATAGTCGAGGAACGGCAGGCGCGTCTCGATCGAGAACGCCATCGAGTTGCGGTCCTCGTAGCGCAGCAGGCTCGGCAGCTGGCGTGTCAGCGTGTCGAAGGCCAGATGGCGCCACAGCGCCGATCGCCGGGCCTGCGGCCAGCCGGGCGGCCGCGACGCGACGCGCGCGAGCGCGCTCGAGAGCACGCGGTCCTTGCCCTGGCCGAGACGGGCGCGCGCGCCGTTCACGAGCGCGGCGGGCAGCAGCGGCTCGAGGCCGTGGAGCACGGTCGTCGCCACGCCGAGCCGCGCGGCGACGGGGCCGAACGCGCGCGCCAGCTCGAGCCAGCGGCCCGTGAGCGCGAGGTCGCGCAGCCGCGTCGGCAGGTAGCGGAAGTAGCCCGCGAGCGTCTCGTCGCCTCCCTGGCCGTCGAGCAGCACCTTGAGCCCCGCCTCGTGCGCGATGCGCATGACGTGCCACTGCGAGTAGAGCCCCGGGCCGGCCGTGGGCTCGCCCTGCGAGAGCGCGAGCGCGTCGAACGTCGTCCAGAAGTCGGCCCCGTCCGGCACGGTCAGGTGGAGTGTCGCGCCGCTCGCCCCGGCGGCGAGCCGCATGAACGGCCGCTCGTCGAACGAGGGGCCCGCGTCGTACGCGCACGAGAACGCGTGCAGTCCACGCTTCGCCTCGCCCGCCGCCGTCGTGATGACCGCGCTCGAATCGAGCCCGCCCGAAAGGCAGGTGCCCACCTCGACGTCGGCGCGCAGCCGCAGCCGTACGGCGTCGGTGAAGAGCTCGCCGTAGCGCCGTGCCAGCTCCTCCGGCGGGCCGGAGACGCGCGACCCGGGATCGATCGTCCACCAGCGACGCACGCGCACGCCTTCGTCGCGCACCGTGAGGCAGTGCGCCGGCGGCAGCAGCTCGAGCCCCTCGAAAAACGTCCCGGCCCCGTGGTCGACCCAGTCGAGCGCGAGCAGGTCGCGCACCGCGGCGGCGCGCGCGCGCGGCGCGCGCGACTGGGTGAGCACGAGGGCGCGCGGCTCGGACGCAAACGCGAACGTACGCCCGTCCCACTGCCAGTAGAACGGCTTGACCCCGAGCCGGTCGCGCGCGCAGAACAGCACCCGGCGAGCGGCGTCCCAGAGCGCGAGGCCGAACATGCCGTTGAAGTGCGCGAGGCAGTCCTCGCCCCACTCGCGGTACGCCGCGAGGATCACCTCCGTGTCCGACGTGCTCGCGAACGCGTGGCCGAGTGCGCGCAGCTCGTCGCGCAGCTCGGGGAAGTTGTAGACCTCACCGTTGTAGGTGATCCACGTGCGGCCGTCGCGATCGCACATCGGCTGGTGTCCCGACGGCTTCAGATCGACGATCGAGAGCCGGCGGTGGAGCAGCGCGACCGACCACACCGCGTCGCGCGCGTCGCCGCCGCTGCGCCCCGGCGCGTACCCGAGCGGAGCGGCGAACACGTCCGCCGGCGTGTCGGGCCCGCCGTGCGTGCGCCACGCGCCCGAGCGCGCGTCGAACAGCGCGAGGCCCTCGTCATCCGGCCCGCGATGGCGCAGCAGCCGTGCGAGGTGGGCGAGCCTCCCCAGGTCGACGGGGCCCGTTCGAGCGTAGAGTCCGGCGATTCCGCACATGCTGGCTCCGAAGCGGTGGGCTCAGGCCGCCGGGGTCGGACGGTGGCGCACCGCCCCGCGATCCTTCCAGATCTGGAGCGCCGCCGCGAGCAGCGCGAACGCCAGGACGGCCCCGAGCCGCACCGCGACCCCCGCCATGCCGGCCGGCGCGAGGCGCATGGCTCCCGCGCCCAGCGCCAGCGCGGCCGCCGCGAGCGCCGCGAGGCGCATGCCGCGGTACGGGAACGGCCGCACGCGCTGGGCCACGACGTACGCGAGCACGCACGAGGTCGCGTGCGCGAGGAACGTCGAGAGCGCCGCCCCCTCCGCGCCCAGGCGCGGCGTGAGCACCTGGTTCGCGACGATCGCGACGAGCGCCGCGGCGCCGGCGATCCAGCCGAGCAGCGAGGTGCGCAGCGACAGCGTGAGGCCGAGCACCGCGACCGAGTAGGCGCCCTGCGCCACCGCCGCGAACGCCAGCCAGAGCGCCGGCGCCGCCGCCGCGGCGTAGCGCGGCGTCGCGAGCACGCTGACGATGCCGGGCGCGAACAGCCCCACGACGAGCGCGCCGAACAGGGCGCCGCCCAGGTAGATCGCGAACACGCGCGCGTAGAGCCGCGGTGCGTCCGCGTCGCGCGCGCGCGCGTAGGCGAACGGGCCGAACGCGAGGTTGAAGGCCTGCACGCCCATCGTGATCACCGCGAAGAACTTCATCGCCACGCCGTAGACGCCGACGGTCTCGAGCGACGCGGTGCGCTGCAGCGCCTCGCGATCGACGAAGCCGATGATGCCGTACGCCACCGACACCGGCACGAGCGGCAGCCCGAACGCCAGCATCTGGCGCAGCAGCGTGCGGCTGAACCGCGGCCGCAGGCTGTGGCGGCAGAGCACGAGCCCGAGGGCGGCCGCGAGCCCGTCGCCGATCAGCTTGCCGTAGAGCGCGCCCGCGACCCCGAGGTGCCGCGCGAGCACGAACCACAGCGTGAGCCCGCCGACGAGCAGTGTCTGGGCGACGTTGAGCGCGATGAACTTCCACGGCTGGAACGTCACGCGCAGCACGTCGTTCGCGTAGAGCGCGACCAGCGTGAACGGCAGCGAGAGCGCGCCGATACGGAGGTACTTGGCGTAGACCTCGCCGCCGAGCAGCCGGCCCGCGAGCGGTCGCGCGAACGTCGCGAGCAGGAGCGCGACCGTGCCGCCGGTCATGAGCCGCCACGCCAGCGACGTCGACGCCATCCGGATCCGCTGCTCGCGGTTCTCCTGCTCGTAGAAGAAGCGCGCGAGCGCGCTGTCCATGCCGAAGACGAGCACGAGCAGCGCGCTCGCCGAGTAGGCGACGACCAGATCGGCGACGCCGTACTGCTGCGGAACGAGCACGCGCGTGAGCACGGGCACGAGCAGCAGGTTCACGGCCTTGCCGCCGACCTGGCCGAGGCCGTAGACGAGCGAGTCGCCGGAGAGGCGCTTGAGCGAGTCGCGGACGCTCACGTGACGCCGAGGCTCCGGTAGAGCGCGACGAGCCGCGCCGCGACGACGTGCGCTTCGTGCTCGCGCTCGACCCACGCACGCCCCGCCTCGCCGAGGCGCCGGCGGCGCGGCGCGTCGGTGAGCAGCGCCTCGAGGTCCGCCGTCAGCGTTCCCACGCTCGTGCGTACGACGGGCGCCTCGCGCGCCCGCGGTTCGAAGTCCGCGCGGATGTAGGCCATCGTCGGCCGCGCGAACGCCATCGCCTCGGCGCTCACCATGCCGTACCAGCCCATGTGGAGCTGATCGACGAAGACGTCGCACTCCGCCATCTGCGCCTTGAGCGCCGGCCAGTCGAGCTTCTCGACGACGCGGAACTCCACGCCGGGGAAGCGCGGGCGCAGTGCCTCGAAGGCGCGCTCGACGTAGGGCGTGCCCTTGATGAGGCGGTTGGTCGGCGCGTGCAGCACGAGCCGCGGCGTCTCGCGGAACGGCCGCACGACGTAGTCGGGCAGCCAGACCGCGACGTGGATCTGCGAGGCGCGCGGCGCGGACTCGAGCAGGTCCGGCGTCGAGACGAGCTGCGCGTGCGCCAGCCGGTCGGCGTCGGCGAGGATGCGCTTCTGGCGGGCGGGGATGCAGAACGGCGGCGCGCACTCGGTGCAGGTCGCGTGCTCGTGCGTCGCGAGCATGTGCGCGCGGTTGCGGATGTCGCAGCCGTGGAAGTGGAACACGAGCTTCTTGCCCAGCGCGCGGTAGAGCGGCAGGTCGAGATTGTGCGGCGGCACCAGCGTGCGCCCGAAGTGGAAGTGGAACACGTCCCAGCGCATCAGGTGGCGTGCGACGAGCCCGGCGTAGCCGGCGTAGCGCGGCAGCAATGGCATCGCGTCGTAGGGCCTGAGCTCGTCGACCGCGTACTGCGCGAACGTCGGGTTCGTCGCGAGCGAGTGCGCTTCGACGCCGAGGTCGCGCAGCGCGCGCGCCAAAATGCTCGTCTGGCCGGCGATCTCGGAGGGCGCGTGGAGCACCTTCATCGCGGCCTCCCGAACGGGTTCGGCCGTCCGCACCACGGGCAGGTCCAGCGCGCGGGCCACGGCCGCTCCGCCTCGACGATCGCGTGCTCGCCGCACTCGCGGCACACGTGCGTCACGCGCCGCGCGCCGGGCAGGCGCGTTTCGCGCGCCGCGGCGCCGTGCACGACGCGGCCCGTCCGCCGGAAAAGCAGCACGAAATTGGCGTCGCGTGCGAGGTCGATGCCGGTCGCGCGGTGGAGCGCGGCGAGCGCGTCGGTGAACGCGCCCTGCAGCGGCTTGGTGCGCGGATCGTTCATCCACGAGAAGCCCGCCGGCACGAGCGCATGGGCGACGGGCTCGAGCCCACGGCCGCGGAAGCGCTCGAGCAGTCCGGGCAGGTCGAAGCGCTGCTGGTGCTCGAGGCGCTTGTGGAACTTGAGCAGCGCGATCTTCGCGAACCAGCCCGCGAAGCGGTAGAGCCGGTCGTCGAAGGCCGCCGCGCGCGGCACGGAGAGGTACACGAGTCCGCCGGGACGCGTGACCCGCACGAGCTCGTCGCAGCAGGGCTCGATCGCGGTCACGTGCTCGAGCACGTAGTGGCACACGGTGAGATCGAACGCCCCGTCGCGCAGCGGCAGCCGCGCGAGGTCGGCGCGGAAGACGCGCGCGTTCGCTTCGCGCTCCGGAGGCCCGGGCGGAAACTTGACGTCGAAGCCCGCGATCGCGAGATCGGGCCGCAACGCGTAGGGCCACGAGCCCGGCCCGCAGCCGGCATCGAGCACGTCCGCGCCCTGCGGCAGCGACGCGATCACCTCGCGCAGGAAGACGGGCGGCTCGTCCGGGCCCGCCTGCGGCTTCGAGACGCGCGCCCCGCTCACGGCTGCACCCCGGCGGGATCGCGGTCCCGCGCGGCGTCCCAGAGCGCGCGTGGCACCGCGGCCGCGGCCGCGAACCGCCCGCGCGCCGCGAGCCAGACCCCGAATGCGCCCTGCTGGGCGAGCAGCGCGAGCGGCCAGCTCCAGCGCGCCGGTCCGCGCGCGTGACGCGCGAACAGCTGCACGTTCGCGCGCAGGCGCTGGTAGATCTTCCAGGGGTTCGCGCCGCCGCCGCTGCTGGCGCTCACCTGGTGCCACAGCCGCGCGGTCGGGACGAACAGCAGGCGGTAGCCCGCCGCACGCGCGCGCAGCGACCAGTCCGCGTCCTCGGCGTAGATGAAGTAGCGCTCGTCGAGCAGACCCACGCGCCTCCACGCCTCGGCGGTCGCGAGCAGGCAGCACCCCGAGAGGTAGCCCGTCTCCTCGACCGAGCGGTACTGGCCACGGTCGCGACGGCGCAGTCCGCGGTGCGAGGTGTGCGCCAGCGCCGGTACGCAGCGGCCTCCGGCGTACCAGATGAGGTCGCCCGGTGCGGCGTGGTAGATGAGCGGCGCCGCGGCGCCGGCATCGGGACGCTCGGCGAGCGCGGCGAGGAGCTTCTCGAGCATCCCGGGATCGGCCTGCACGTCGTTGTTGAGGAGCACGACGGCGTCGTCGCCCGCCTCGAGCGCGCGTGCGAGGCCGGCGTTGTTGCCGCCCGCGAAACGGCGATTCTCGCCCAGCGCGACGAGCTCGACGTCGGGGAACTCGGCGGCGATTGCCGCCGGCGAGCCGTCGCTCGAGGCGTTGTCCACCACGATGACGCGCAGCCGCCAGCCGCGCGGCATGCGGCTGCGCGCGAGCGAGACGAGCGTGTCGCGCGTGAGCGCGAGGCCGTTCCAGCTCAGGACGATCGCGGCGAGCGTCTTCACGCCGCGCGGCTCTCCTCGGCGGCCGCGGCGCGCCGCGCGAGCACGATCGTCGCGATCGCGGCGGCGAGGAGCAGCACGGCCGCGAGCGCGAGCGGCACGGCGGGCAGGCCCGCGTAGCGCGCATAAAGCCACCACACGTCGATCGCGCCGAGCAGCGCCCGTTGATCCCCCGTCGAGATGCCGAGCCGCGGATCGACCGCACCCGCGTGCCCGAGCCGCGGCGCCTGGCCGTGCAGCTGCGCGGCGAGGTTGCGCGAAAGCATCTGCCAGTGGACGGCGATGGGGCTGTAGCGCGGGTTGAAGTGGCTCGCCTCCATGAAGTGGGGATCGTCGAGCGCGCGCGTGTAGGGATAGTCGCCGACCTGGCGCATCTCCGCGCCGAAGTGGATGCCGACCCCGCCCAGCGTGACGACG
Organism: Candidatus Acidiferrales bacterium; assembly: GCA_035500415.1. Taxonomy (GTDB): domain Bacteria; phylum Eisenbacteria; class RBG-16-71-46; order RBG-16-71-46; family RBG-16-71-46; genus CAIXRL01. The sequence continues at coordinate 36,494 of DATJXF010000152.1, forward strand.
AGCCCGGCCAGGCCGAGCGCCCACGCCACGCGCCGCCGGGCGCGCGAGGCGCCCTCGAGCGCGAACGCGACCGCGAGGAACGCGAGCGGCAGCACGGGCACGAGGAAGCGCGGGCCCCAGGAGCCGTCACCCGCCCAGTGCTGGAACGTGCCGAACTCGGCGAGCGCGACCGCGCACGCCACGAGCGCCGCGCGCGCGGCGTTGCGCGCGGGCAGGCCGTGGCGCGGCTCATGCGAGTGGGCGCGCGGGCGTCGCATTCCGACGAAGCCCGGAACCGCGAGCACGACCGCGGGCGCGAACCACAGCACGCCCTTGCCCGAGGAGACGAGCAGGCCGTAGAGCCCGACGAACAGGGGCGTCGAGAACGCGCCGAGCGAAGCCTGCGCACCGTAGCCGCTGTGGAGCGCGTTGCCGAAGCAGGCGAAGTTGTACGCCGCCTCGGCCGCGAGCCCGAGCGCGACGCCCGCGAGCGGCACGATCCAGCGCTGGACGCGCTTCGCGCCGAGGGCGCTCAGCGCCGCGAGCGCGAGCAGCACCATGCTGGGCTTGACGGCGATCGCGACGAACGCCCCGAGCGCCGCGAGCCGCTGCGCGCGCCGCTCGCCCGGCCGCTCCTGCGCGCCACCCGCGCTCGCGAGCGCGGCGTTGCCGAGCGCAAGCAGCAGCCCGAGCGCCTCGAGCGGTTCGCTCATGAAGCTCTTCGCGTAGAACCAGAGCGGCGTCGTGAAGCCCAGGAGCGCGCTCGCGCCGAGCGCGGCCCCCGGTCCCGCGCCGAGCCGGCGCGCGAGCGCGTAGAACACGCCGAGCAGGATCGCCGTGACGAGGCCGTTGAAGAACGAGACGATGAAGCGCACCCCCAGCTCGGTGCGCGCGGACGGCAGGTGGGCCGCGCGCGCGCCGAGCTCGGCGAGGGCGGCGAGCGGCAGCGCGAGCACGGCCTGGCCCGCGGTATTCTTCGTATAGTGCCGGCCGTCCGGGCCGTCGAGCGTCGCGCCGGGCGGCACGTCCAGGTGACCGTGCAGCAGCGCGCGGGACAGATCGAGCATCGTGACCTCGTCGCTGCCCGTCACGCGCCCGCCGCCCGTGAGCGCGAACACCACGAGCGCGGCAAGCGCGATGCGGCGCGCGGTGCGTCCCGTCGCGGCCGTGACGGCGGCGCTCACGCCCAGCCCCGCGCTGGCGCCAGCGCGTCGACGAGCCCGACCGTCGAGGACGCGAGCGCCTCCCACGAGTGCTCCGCGCGCAGCGCGGCGATCGGCCCGGCCATGCGCGCGCCCATCCCCTGCTCGAAGAAGCGCACGATCGTGTCGGCGAGCGCGGCCGGATCCTCGGGCGGGCAGACGAGCCCGGTCTCGCCGTCGCGCACGGTTTCCGTGATGCCGCCGACCCGCGTCGCGATCACGGGCGTGCCGAGCGCGTAGGCGACGTGCGTGACGCCGCTCTGCGTGCCGCCGCGGTACGGCAGCACCGCGACGTCGGCGGCGCGGAAGAGCGCCTCGACCTCGTCGTCGGGCACGTAGCGGTCGAGCAGCCGCACCGCGCCCCCGCCGGCCGCGCGCACGAGCGCCTCGTAGCGCTCGCGCGGTTCGTAGAACTCACCCGCGACGACGAGCGTCGCGCCCGGACGGCGCGCACGCACGCGGGGCCAGGCTTCGAGCAGCGTGTCGAGTCCCTTGTAGTGGCGGACGTAGCCGAAGAACAGCGCGACGTCGCCGGAGAGTTCCAGCCGTGCTCGCGCCGACGCGCGGTCGAAGCGGCCGCGATCGAACTGGGCGTAGAACGGATGCGGCACGCGCCGGCGCGGAGCGCCCGGCTTCAGCCGATCGAGGTCGCGCTCCACGGCGTCCGACATCACGAGGTAACCGTCCGAGTTCCGCATCATCCAGGCCGAGAACGCCGCGTCGAAGGGCCGGCGCTCGTGGGGCACGAGATTGTCGCACACCAGCACGACGCGCGTGCCGCGCCGGCGCAGCGGACCGACGCTCGAGGCGAACGCGGGCGCGAAAAACGGCATCCACCACTTGAGCACGACCGCGCCGGGCGCGAAGCGCTCGAGGTGCGCCGCCGTGCGCCGCCAGCTCCAGGGGCCGATCGAGTCCAGCAGCGCCTCCGTGGGGAACGACGGCAGCGGCGCGGCGGAGTCGAGCTGGCTCGTGCCGGGAAACAGCAATCCCGGGTACTGGCGCGTGAACGTGACGCCACGGACGTCGGCGTGCGAGCGCAGCGCCTCGCCGAGGAGCTGCAGGTACTGCGCGAGCCCGCCGCGCCACGGGTGCAGCGGCCCCACGAGCGCGATGCGGCGCGCGCCCGGGGCGCCGGGGGCGGTCGCGCTCATGCGCTCACGCCGCGCCGGTCCTTCAGCGTTCGCGGGCGACCGACCACGACTGCATGCCGCGCGGCTCGAACTGGAACGGCACGACCTGGCCGCCGTGGCGCTCGAGCGCGGCCGCAACGCGGTGCCGGCGGTCGAAGCGCGTGAGGAAGAGGAAGTAGCCGCCACCGCCCGCGCCGGTCATCTTGCCGCCGAGCGCGCCTTCGCGCCGCGCGATCTCGTAGAGCCGGTCGACCTGGGCGTTCGAGATGCCGGCGTCGAGATGCTTCTTGTGCTCCCACGCGCGGTGGAGCAGCTCGCCGAAGCGGTCGATCTGGCCGAGCAGGAGCGCGCGCTTCATCTCGACCGTCTGCGTCTTGAGCGCATCGAGCGCCGCCACGGTCTCGCGCCTGCCCTCGCGATACGAGCGCGTCTGGCGCTCGATGATGCGCGCGCTCTGCCGCGTCTGACCCATGTAGCAGAGGAGCAGGCGGTACTCGAGCTCGGCGAGCGTCTCGCGCCGGAGCTTGAGTGGCGTCACGACCGTCGAGTCGCCCGCGAACTCGATGAAGTTGAAACCGCCGAACGCGGCCGCGTACTGGTCCTGCCGCCCGCCGGCGAGCTTGAGGTCCTTGCGCTCGACCTGGAACGCGCGCTCGGCGACGTCGTAGGGCTCGAGCTCGAGCCGCAGCCACTCGCGCAGCACGCCGATCAGCGCGACCATGAGCGTGCTCGAGGCGCCGAGCCCCGATCCGGGCGGCGCGTCGGACTGCGTCCACAGGTCCGCCCCCCGCTTGACGCGCAGCGCGCGCACCGCGGCCTTCAGCAGGTCGAGGCGGCCGTCGAAGCGCAGCCGGCGCGGGTGGTCGTACTTCGCGACGAGGTCGTAATCGAGGCTCGCGAGCGTCAGGCGCGAGTCGCGGCGCGGGCGCAGCGACGCCGTGGCGTAGTGGTTGATGGTCGCCGACAGCACGCAGCCGCCGTGCTCCTCGGGGTACGGCGAGACGTCGGTGCCCCCGCCGCAGAACGACAGGCGCAGCGGCGCACGGGCGCGGTAGTAGCGCGTCGGGCGGGTCGTCACGCGCTCCCGCCCCAGCGTGTGCGGAGCTCGCGCTCGGCACGCTCGAAGTCCTCGGGCGTCCCGATGTCCCAGAACGTGCCCTCGCACGCGTGCCCGTGGAGCAGGCCGGCGGCGGCGAGCCCGGGCAGGACGTCGCGCTCGAGCGAGCTCGGCCCGGCGGGCAGGTGCTTCCAGAGCGCGGGCGTCACCGCGATCATGCCTCCGTTCACCCACGCCGCGCCGCGGAAGCCCGGGTCCTTCTCGACGAACGCGCGCACGGCGAGCCCGTCGGTGCACTCGACGCGTCCGCGGCCGCTCGCATCCTCCACGCGGAAGAGCGCGAGCGCGCCGACCGCACCGCGCTCGTAACGGGTCTGCTCGAGCTGCCAGGGATCGCACGGACAGAGCGTGTCGCCGTTCACGATGAGCAGCTTGCCCGCGTCGGCGTGCGCGCGGGCGTGCCAGAGCGCACCGCCCGTGCCCATCGGCTCGGGCTCGATCGAGAACTCGATCGTCAGGTCGAGCGGGTGGGCCGCGAGCGCCTCGCGCACGCGCTCCGCGCCGTAGCCCGCGAGGATCACGGCATGACGGACGCCGGCCGCTCGCAGCTCGGCGAGCTGGCGCACGAGGAACGGCCGCCCGGCGAGCGGCGCGAGCGGCTTGGGCAGGTCGCCGAATCGCGAACGGAGCCGCGTGCCCTGCCCGCCCGCCAGCACGAACGCCTTCATCCCCTACTCCAGGTTGATGCGCTGGCGCACGGGATAGTCCGCGCGCGCGCTCTGGTGGGCGATCATCTCGCCGAGCAGGCCCATGAGGATGAACTGGATGGCGAGGAGCACGCAGGCCGCGCCGAGCAGCATGAGCGGACGGACGTGCAGCGGATCGCCGTGGAGCCACTGGGCCACGAACCACGCCGCGAGCGCGAAGCCGACCACCAGGAAGCCGACGCCGATGCGGCCGAAGACGTGCAGGGGCTTCAGTGCCGAGGTCGAGATGAACGCCGCCGCGAGCAGGTCGAGGAAGCCGTTCACGAACCGCGAGGCGCCGAACTTCGACTTGCCGAAGCGCCGCGCGCGATGGTTCACGCCGACCTCGCCGACGCGAAAGCCCCGCCAGTGCGCGAGCGCGGGCAGGAAGCGGTGGAGCTCGCCGTAGACCTCGAGCGCGTCGACGACCTCGCGCCGGTAGAGCTTGAAGCCGCAGTTGAAGTCGTGCAGCCGCACGCCCGAGACCGCGGAGGTGACCGCGTTGAAGAGCCGCGAGGGTGCGGTCTTGGTCCACGGATCGAGCCGCTTCACCTTCCAGCCCGAGACGAGGTCGAGTCCACCCTCGAGCGCCGCGAGCAACCGGCCCAGCTCGGCGGGATCGTCCTGCAGGTCGGCGTCGAGCGTCGCGACGAGCTCGCCGCGCACGGCCTTGAAGCCGGTCGCGAGCGCGGCGGACTTGCCGAAGTTGCGGCGCAGGACGATGCCGCGCACGCGCGGATCCGATTCGCCGAGCGCGCGCATCACGCGATCGGTGCCGTCACGCGAGCCGTCGTCGACGTAGATGATCTCCCAGGGCAGGCGCAACGCTTCGAGCGCGACCCTGAGCTCGCGGTCGAGCTCCGCGAGGCTCTCGGCCTCGTTGTACGCGGGCACGACCACGGAGAGGCGCGGCGCCTCGCTCATCGCGTCACCCCGTAGAGGCCGCGCGCCCACTGAGCCTGCGCCACGAGCCCGTCCTCGATGCCGACGCGCGTC
>DATJXF010000153.1:0-14592 GCA_035500415.1 Candidatus Acidiferrales bacterium
CCTCCCGGCGCGCGTGCCGGCTCGACCGGCGTCCAGCCCTCGGCGGGGGTGTGCTCGAAGAGCCGCATGCCCGGTTCGGCCGCGCGATCGGGCGACCACGCGCCCGCCGCGGTGTGCGCGAACAGCCGCACGCACAGCCAGTCGTGCCCCTGCAGCTCGAGCACGATCGCCGGCCGCGCCGCGTGCGTTCGCGTGAGCACGCGCAACGCGCGCGCGACGGACTCCGAGCGCGCCGCGAGCCGGTCGAGCAACGGACCGTCCTCGCGGCGCAGCGGGAGCCCGCGCAGCTCGCCGAGCGTGCGCACGATGTCGGGCGGCGGCTCCTCGACGACGCGGTGGAACGCGCCGTCGAGCAGCACGATCGAGGGCTGCGACGCGGCCTGCGAGGCCTCGGCCGGCCACATGAGCCGCGGATCCGCGGGCCGCGAGCGGCCCTCGGCGTCGACGAGCGCCAGGCCGAGGCGCATTCCGCCCTCGGTCTCGCGACAGTCGAGCACGAGCCGAAGGTCGTCGCCGTCGAGACGAACGCGCGAGCCGGGCGCGACGCCCGCGAGCGTCGCGAGCTCCGGCGCCAGCCGGTCGCTCCAGCTCACAAAGGGCGAGCCCGCCGCTCGGTCGAGCAGCAGGTTCAGGTGCTCGTTGCCCAGCGCCGCGGGCTGCGCGGCGTCGGCGAACGCGCCCGCCATCTCGTTCTCGGTGACGAGGCGCAGCAGCCGAGCCTGGGGCGGCGAGAGCAGGTGCGCGTCGCGCCGCAGCTCGCCGTGGAGCTGGGCGAGCTGCGGGCCGGAGCGGGGTGCGTCGTGCAGCCTCGGGCTCGTCAGGCGCGCCTGCAGCGTGACGCGCAGCGTGCCGTTCGCGCCCGCCGCCAGGCCCAGCACGAGCCGCAGGTGGCGCGTCTCACGCTCCTTCGCCCCGGCCCAGGTGCTCAGCCGCTCGACGACGTCGCGGCGCGCCCGCTCGGCGGCGCGCTCCGAGAGATCCCCGCGTGCGACCCAGGCCGCGAGCGCCGCGGGCGCGCGACCGAGCACGTCCGAGGCGAGCTTCGCGAGCCGCCAGCAGCGCACGTCGGCGTCGTCCTCGTAGGCCACGTCCTCGAGCCGCAGGCGCGCGATCTCCTCCCATCCGAAGCCGGAGCGCGCCAGCAGCTGCCGCGCGGCCTCGAGCCGCAGCCACGCCGTGCCGGCTTCGCGCAGCGCGCGCAGGCGCGCATCGCCCCCGCCCGGCTCGCGCGCGGCGTGCGGCACGGACGGCGGCGCGTCGCGCCGCCAGACGCGCGGCAGCAGCTCGAGCGCCGCGGGCGAGAGCGGCTGGCCGTCCGCCCGCGCGCCCGCGAGCACGCGCAGCCCGGCCGCGAACGCGTGCTTGCAGATCGGCGCGGCCGGACACGTGCAGAGCGGATCGGCGCCGTCCGCGTGCAGCCGCCAGCGCACCGCGTAGACCCGCGAGCCGCGCACGCGCGCGCGCAGCCCGGCGTCGTCCGCGGCCTCCTCGCTCACGCGATCGCCGAGTGCGTAATCCTCGCCGCGCGCGCGAACGCCCGCCGGGAACGCGCCGAGGGCGTCGGCGAGATCGGCGATCTGGCGTGGCGTGAGACGGGCGGCGAGCGCCCTCGGCAGTTCGCTCAAGGCGGGATCCCCGGGCTCGGATCGAAGGCGCCGCACGACGGCGTCGCGATGGCGCCCCGGCGGAGCTTCGAGCGGCGGAACGGTCTTTCAGCGGAATCGGCCAGCTTAGGGCGGCCGAAGCGGCCCGGCAAGCGCCGCGGCCGCTCGGGACGCGGGGCGCTTTTCAAGCACGCGGCGCACCGCTAGCTTCTGTCGGAGACCATCGTGCGGCGCTCCGCCGCGCCGCTCCCGCCGGGAGGCTTCCGTGTCGCAGGACATCTATCCGGTCAAGCCGTACATCCGCGACCGCGCCCACGTGAAGTCGATGAACGAGTACGCCCAGGTGTACGCGCGCTCGCTCGAGGACCCGGCGGGCTTCTGGGCCGAGCAAGCGAATGCGCTCGAGTGGTTCCACCCGTGGAACACGGTGCTCGACGCAGACTACGAGGAGATCGACTTCGCGTGGTTCTCGGGCGGGCGGCTCAACGCCTGCTACAACTGCGTCGACCGCCACCTCGCCCAGCGCGCCGAGCAGACCGCGCTCATCTGGGCCGCCGACGAGCCCGGCGTCTATCGCCACGTCACGTACCGCGAGCTCAAGCACAACGTCTGCCGGGTCGCGAACGTGCTGCTCGCGCACGGCGTGCGCAAGGGCGACCGCGTCTGCATCTACATGCCGATGATCCCCGAGACGGTCTACGCGATGCTGGCGTGCGCCCGCATCGGCGCCGTGCACAGCGTCGTGTTCGGCGGGTTCTCGAGCGAGTCGCTGCGCGACCGCATCGTCGATGCGCGCTGCCGCGTGCTCGTCACGGCGAACGAGGGCCTGCGCGGCGGACGGCGCATCCCGCTCAAGGCGATCGCCGACCGCGCGATCGACGGCCTCTCGCTCGTCGAGACCGTGCTCGTCGCGCGTCGCACCGAGACCGAGGTGCCGATGCTCGCCGGACGCGATCTCTGGCTCGACGAGGAGATGACGCGGCAGCGCTCGACGTGCACGAACGCGTGGATGGGCGCGGAGGATCCGCTCTTCATCCTCTACACCTCGGGCAGCACCGGAAAGCCGAAGGGCCTGCTCCATACAACGGGCGGCTACCTCGTCTTCGCCGCGATGACGCACCGCTACGTCTTCGACTACCACGCGGGGGACGTCTACTGCTGCGCGGCCGACGTCGGCTGGATCACGGGCCACAGCTACATCGTCTACGGTCCGCTCGCGAACGGCGCGACGACGGTGCTGTTCGAGTCGACGCCGGTCTACCCGGATGCGGGGCGCTACTGGCGCATGGTGGACGAGCTGGGCATCAACATCTTCTACACCGCGCCCACGGCGCTGCGCGCGATCGCGCAGGCGGGCGACGAGCCGGTCAGGCGCGCGAAGCGCACCTCGCTGCGCGTGCTCGGCTCGGTCGGCGAACCGATCAATCCCGAGATCTGGCGCTGGTACCACGACGTCGTCGGCGATGGGCGCTGCGCGGTCGTCGACACCTGGTGGCAGACCGAGACGGGCGGCATCCTCATCACGCCGCTGCCGGGCGCGACGCCGACCAAGCCAGGCAGCGCGACGCTGCCGTTCTTCGGCGTGAAGCCCGTGGTCGTGAATCCGGAAACCGGCGCACTGCTCGAGGGTAACGGCGTGTCCGGCGCGCTCTGCCTCGCGAGCCCGTGGCCCGGCCAGGCGCGCACCGTGTGGGGCGACCACCAGCGCTTCAAGGAGACGTACTTCACCCCATACAAGGGCTACTACTTCACCGGCGACGGCTGCCGGCGCGACGAGGACGGCTACTACTGGATCACGGGGCGGATCGACGACGTGCTGAACGTCTCGGGCCATCGCCTCGGGACCGCGGAGGTCGAGAGCGCGCTGGTTGCGCACGAGGCCGTCGCCGAGGCGGCGGTCGTCGGCTACCCGCACCCGATCAAGGGCCAGGGCATCTACGCGTACGTCGTCACGACGTCGGACTACGCCGGCGCCTCGCACGAGCAGCTCGCGGGCGCGCTCAAGGAGCAGGTCCGCCACGCGATCGGCTCGTTCGCCGCGCCGGACGTGATCCACATCGCGACCGGGCTGCCCAAGACGCGCAGCGGCAAGATCATGCGCCGTATCCTGCGCAAGATCGCAGCTGCCGAGTACGAGGGCATGGGCGACGTGACGACGCTCGCCGAGCCCGAGGTCGTCGAGAAGCTGGTCGAACAGCACCGGCGCTCGAAGCCGCAGGGCTGAAGCCGGACCCCGCTCGTGCACGGCGTGGCGGAATGCGCTAATCCTTTCCGCGGCGTTCCGTACCCCTCGCCGCGACGTCACCCCAACGAAAGAGGGTCCGCATGAAACGATTCGCTCCGCTTGCGGCGGTGCTGCTGCTGCTTTCCGGCAGTGCGCTCGCCGTCGCCGACACCGATCCCAACACGGATCCCGCCGCGCCCTGTTACAAGTGGCCCGCGGGCGACTGGGACAAGGACGGCGTGGTCGACCGGCTCGACCGCTGTCCCAATACGCCGCCGGGATGCTCGGTCGACGCGTACGGCTGCTCTCTGGACGCCGATCACGACGGCGTCTGCGACAACTTCGACAAGTGCCCGGACACGCCCAAGGGCGTGAAGGTCGACAAGCACGGCTGCTCGGCGGACCAGCGCGCCGCGATGAACGCTCCGGCGCCCACGCCGCCTCCGCCGCCCGCGGAGACGAAGGCCGAGCCCACGTCGCCTCCACCGCCGCCGCCACCGCCGCCGCCCGCTCCCGCGCCCACGGAGACCGAGAAGACGCTCGTCGAGACCGGAACGATCCGGCTCGAGAACGTCTACTTCGAGACCGGCAGCGCGAAGCTCAAGTCGGAGTCCGAGCAGGCGCTCAACGATGCGGGCTCGGCGCTTCAGAAGTACCCTGATCTCGAGATCGAGGTGCAGGGGCACACCGACAAGCGCGGCTCGGCAGCGCTCAACATGAAGCTGAGCCAGGCGCGTGCGGAGGCCGTGCGCCAGTACCTGATCGATCACTTCCAGCTCAATCCGGATCACGTGACCGCCAAGGGTTACGGCGAGACGCGTCCGGAGACCGCAGAGAAGACGGCCGCCGAGATGCAGCGCGACCGCCGCGTGATCCTTAAGGTGCTGAATCCCTCGGCGCTTCCCGGCAGCGTGAAGATCGAGAAATAGCCGGAGCGAAACGCGGGCCCCGCAGCGTGCCGTCGCGCTGCGGGGTCTTTCGCTGTCCGGCGGGACGGGGTTGGGTCATCTCGCGGGCCTTCCCCGCGTCTCCGTGCAGGACGACGTCCCCCGGCGTCTCACCCGGGAGCTTTCGACGGCGTCCGCCCATTGACAGCGAATCCGTCGCAAGTTAAGTTGCATCAACATTCTTGAGGCAGCCTAATCGGCGCGGCCGCCCGCCGGGCGCCTCGGACGTCGGCTCGATCGAGGAGCAACTCCGTGGACATCTGGAAGCGGTTCGGCGAGAAAGAAGTGTCGCACTCCATGGCCCACTACCTCCAGGCCGTGGCGGTGCTCAAGACCGAAAAGGGCCACGCGCGCGTCGGCGACATCGCCGAGCACCTCGGCGTGAGCAAGAGCGGCGTCACGTCCATGATGCGCGCGCTGCAGACGCGCGGCCTGGTCGCGCACGAGCGCTACGGCTGCGTCGAGCTCACGGCCTCGGGGCAGCGCCTCGCCGAGCGCACCGAGTCGAGCCGGCGCGTGCTCACCACGTTCCTCGCCGAGATCCTCGGCGTCGACGCCGACGTCGCGAGCGAGGACGCGTGCATGATCGAGCACCTCGTCTCGCCGGAGGTTTCCGTCGAGCTGCTGCGCCTGACGAGCTTCCTGCGCTCGCAGCACCCCGCCGCGGCCGCGTTCCGCGAGGCCTATCACGCGAGCCCGCGCTCCTGCGCCGAACATGCGCCCGGCGCGTGCGATCTCTGCGGCGGCACCTGCCTGCGCGAATCGCTCGTGCGCGAGGTCGGCGAGTCCGGAGCGACGGCGTGAGCACGCAGCCGGGCGGCGCCGAACCCGCCGAGCGCGCGCTGGACGGGCTGAAGCCCGGCGAGACCGGTGTGATCGCGAGCCTGCACTGCGAGCCCGCGATCGCGCGCCGGCTGATGGAGCTCGGCTTCGTGCCCGGCACGTCGGTCACGGTCGTGCGTCGCGCGCCCATGGGCGATCCGATCGAGTTCTCCGTGCGCGGCGTTCATCTCTCGCTGCGCCGCTCCGAGGCGAACCTCATCCATGTCGCAGCCCGCTGAACCCGCGAGCGCCACGCTCGCACTCGCTTCCGTCCGCGCCGTGCCGGGCGCACGCCCCGCGCGGATCGCCATCCTCGGGAATCCCAACGCGGGCAAGTCGACGCTCTTCAACGCGCTCACGGGGCTGCGGCAGAAGGTCGGCAACTATCCCGGGGTGACGGTCGAGAAGAAGACCGGCGCGTGCGAGCTGCCCTCGGGCCGCCGGGCCGAGGTGCTCGACCTGCCCGGCAGCTACAGCCTGCAGCCCGCTTCGCCCGACGAACGCATCGTGCGCGACGTGCTGCTCGGGCTCCAGGACGACACGCCGCCGCCCGACCTGATCGTGTTCGTCGTCGACGCGACGAACCTCGAGCGCCACCTCTACCTCGCCATGCAGGTGATCGAGCTCGGCCGGCCGCTCGTGCTCGCGCTCAACATGATGGACTCGGCGCGCGCGCGCGGCCTGCGCATCGACGAGCGGGCGCTCGAGCGCCACCTCGGCGTGCCCGTGGTCGGCATCTCGGCCACGAAGGGCGAGGGGCTCGGCCACCTGCGCCGGCTGCTCGAGCGCGAGATCGAGCCGTCCGCGCGGCGCTTCCGCCAGGTGCCCGCGCACCTCGAGCGCGTGATCCACCGGCTCGAGGCGCGCCTGCCGCGCCATCCGCACATGCCCGAGCGGGCCCGCGACGACTTCGCGCTCGCGCTGCTGCTCGACGACGGCGAGGACGATGCGCTCGCACGGGCCGCGCCGCCCGACGTGCTCGACGACGCGCGCATCCTCGCGCGGCGGCTCGACCAGAACGCCCCCGGCTGGCGCTCCGACGACGTCGAGGGGCGCTACGAGACGATCCACGGCGTCGTGCAGGCCGCGGTCGTCGCCGCCGGCGAACGTCACGACCCCGTGCGCGAGCGCATCGACCGCGTGCTGACGCACCGGATCTTCGGCCCCATCCTGTTCGTGGTGCTGATGGGCGCCGTGTTCCAGTCGGTGTTCACGTGGGCGCAGCCCGCGATGGATCTGATCGACGATCTCGTGAGCCGGTTCGGCGGCCTGATCACGGCCACGATGCCCGCCGGTCCGCTCCGTTCGCTGCTCGTCGACGGCGTGATCGCGGGCGTCGGCACGACGCTCACGTTCGTGCCGCAGATCGCGATCCTGTTCCTGTTCCTGTGCGTGCTCGAGGACTCGGGCTACATGGCGCGCGCGGCGTTCATCATGGACCGGCTCATGGGGCGCGTCGGGCTCTCGGGCCGCGCGTTCATTCCGCTGCTGTCGTCGTTCGCGTGCGCGATCCCCGGCATCATGGCGACGCGGACGATCGACAACCGCCGCGACCGGCTCACCACCATCATGATCGCGCCGTTCATGTCGTGCAGCGCGCGGCTGCCCGTGTACGCGCTCCTGATCGGCGCGTTCGTGCCGAACCGCTGGGTCGGTTTCGTCACGCTGCCCGGCATCACGCTGTTCTCGATGTACTTCCTCGGGATCGTCGCGGCGATCGCGGTCGCGGCGGTGCTCAAGCGCACGCTGCTGCGCGGTGGACGGCCGCTCTACGTGATGGAGCTGCCGCCCTACCGCATGCCGTCGATCCGCTCGGTGCTGCTCACCGTGCGCGAGCGCGCGATGCTGTTCGTGCGCAAGGCCGGCACCGTGATCCTCGCGGTCTCGGTCGTGCTGTGGTTCCTCGCGTCCTATCCGCGCGGCGGCCCCGAGGTCAAGGCGCTCGAGTCGAGCCTCGCGCACGCGCAGGCGGCCGGCCAGACGGCGCAGTCGCAGACGCTGGAGCACGCGATCGCGGGCGCGACGCTCGAGCACTCGTTCGCGGGACGCGTCGGGCGCGCGATCGAGCCGGCGATCGCGCCGCTCGGATTCGACTGGCGCATCGGCCTGGGGCTCGTGACGTCACTCGCCGCACGCGAGGTGATGGTCTCGACCATGGCGACGGTGTTCAACCTCGGCAACTCGAGCGGCGCGATCACCCCGCTGCGCCAGCAGCTGCGCAACGCGATCGATCCGCGCACGGGCCGCAAGGCCTACTCGCCGCTCGTCGGCATCAGCCTCATGGTGTTCTTCGTGCTGGCGTGCCAGTGCATGTCGACCGTCGCGGTCGTGCGGCGCGAGACCAACTCGTGGCGCTGGCCGCTGTTCATGCTCGTGATGATGAACGTGCTCGCCTGGCTCGCCTCGTTCGCGGTGTTCCAGGGCGGCCGGCTCCTGGGATTCGGCACGTGAGCGGCTTCGGCTGGCAGGACGCGACCGTGCTGCTGCTCGCGCTGCTCGCGCTCGGCTACCTCGTCGCGCGGCGCCTGCGTGCGCGGCGACGGGCCGACGGCGCGTGCGCGAATTGCCCGTCGGCGGCGCCGGTGCCGGGCGCGCGCCCGGCGCCCGAGATGCAGGTGCTCATCTCGATCGGCGAGGCTCCCAAGCGCGAGCGGTGACGCGGCGCGGCCGGCCGGCCACGTCCGGGCGCGCCTGTTAGACTGCGCCGCTCATGCCCGGCCCACGTTCCCATCGCCGCGCCGCCCGACGGCCGTGAGGCGCCTGCTGCCGCTCGCGCTGGTGGCGCTGCTCGCGCTCACGCTGATTCCCGGGCTCGCCGCGGTCGAGGCGCTCGACGTGCGCGAGGCGCGCGACGCCCAGGTCGTCCGCGAATCGCTCGTCGGCCCCGAGTGGGTGACGCCGGTCTACGCGCACGCTCCGTTCTTCGAGAAGCCGTTCCTCGGTTACGCGCCGGAGATGATCGCGTCGCGCGGACTCGCCCGGCGCTTCGGCCGCGTCGTGCCCGCGACCGACGTCGCGGCCTCGCGCGCGGTCCGCGCGCTGTTCGCGATGGCACTCGCGCTGCTCGTCGCCACGATCGGCACGCGCGCGTTCGGCGCCCGCGCGGGCTGGCTCGCCGGCTGCGCGCTCGCGAGCACGGTCGGCCTGCCGCTCGCGACGCGCATGGACGGCGGCGTGCTGTTCGCGACGCTCTGCTCGTGGCTCGCGATCGGGCTCTTCCTCGAGCTGCTGCTCGGCCGCTCGCGCCGGCGCGACGTCACGCGGCTGGTCGCGTGGTTCGCGCTCGGCGCCGCGGGCCTCGCGGGTGGACCGCTCTCGGCGCTCTGGCCGGTGGGCGGCTTCGCGCTCTACTTCGCGCTCGCACGATCGCGCGACGCCTGGAAGGAGGTGCGCCCCTGGAGCGGGCTCGCGATCGTGGTCGGCCTCGCGCTGCCGTGGTACGGCCTCATGACCGCGCTCTACGGCCGCACGTTCCTCGTCCACGCGCTCGCGTTTCCCTATGCCGAGGGCGTGCGCGGCGCGTGGTTCACCGGACCGCTGCTCGCGCTCAGCTACCCGATGGCGCTCGGCTTTCCGTGGTCGCCCATGCTCGCGGCCTCGCTGCGCGACGCCGCGGGGCGGTTGCGGCGCACGGGCGCGGCGACGGCCCTCACCGACAGCGGGCACGCAGCGAGCCTGCTGCTCGCGCTGCTCGTCGCGGCCGGCGTGCCGATCGCGTTCTATCCCGGACCTCCGCTCACGGCCGCGCTGCCGACGCTGCCCGCGCTCGCGCTGCTGTGCGGACGCTTCGTCGATCGCGTGCTCGACGGCGACGCGGACGGCCGGCTGCTCGCGACCTCGGCGCGCGTGACCGCGGGGCTCGGCACCGTCATCGCGCTGCTCGCGGCGCTGCTCGGAACGCGCATTCCGGATGCGGCGCCGGGCTTGCGGCTGCTCGCCGCCGCGCTCTTCATCACGGCCTGGGCTCCGCTGCTCGCGGACCTCGCGGGGCGCCGCAAGCTCGCGGCGGCGCTGTTCGCGTTGCCGGTCGCGCTGGGCGCACCGCTCATGACGACGAAAGTGCTGCCGCCGCTCGAGCCCTGGCTCGACACACGCGACGTCGCCGAGGGCATGGAGACCGCGGCGCCGGCCCGCGCTCCGCTCGTGCTGCTCGAGCCCGCGCCGCCCTCGCTGCGCCTGCTGCTGCCACGCAACCTCGTCACGGTGGACGCGCTCGATGCCCGACTCGCCTCGCTCGCGGCGCGCGACGGCAACACCTACCTCGCGTTCCCTCCGGCGCGCGAGCACGCCGTGGCGAGCACGTCCCCTGCGCCGCTCGAGATCCTGCTGCGCTCCCCGACGCTCGTGCTCGCGCGTGTTCGCGTCGGAGCGCCCGCGCTCACGCCCTGAGCGATGCGGGGCGCCACGCGCCGCCCGCACGACGGTTGCGTCGGTGCCGACGATCGTCGCGGCCGCCGCGTCGCACGCCACGGCGCCGGCCGGTGCCGCATGCCACTTCCGAATTCGTCCGCACCCGGGTCCGGACCCATGGTATCAAAGCACCCATGACGCTCGATCCCGAGATCTGCTGGCGCGCCTGGAGCAGCCGCGACCGCCGCTTCGAGGGGCGCTTCTTCGCGGCCGTGACCTCGACGGGCATCTACTGCCGGCCCGGCTGCCCCGCGCGGATGCCCGCGCGCCGCAACGTTCGCTTCTACGATTCCGCGGCGGCGGCCGAAGCCGCGGGGTTCCGGCCGTGCCTGCGCTGCCGGCCCGAGACGACGCAGGGCTCCCCCGCCGCGCAGGGCACCACGGCGACCGTGGCGCGCGCGCTGCGGCTCATCGAGGAGGGCGGGCTGGACGAGGGCTCGGTCGAGTCGCTCGCGGGCCGGCTGGGCGTGACGTCGCGCTGGCTGCGCGAGCTGTTCACGCGCCAGGTCGGCGCCTCGCCGCTCGAGGTCGCGATGACGCGCCGCGTCCACTTCGCGCGCCGGCTGCTCGACGAGACTCCGCTGCCGCTCGCCGACGTCGCGGCTGCGTCGGGCTTCGCGAGCGCGCGCCGGCTGCGCCACGCGATCCAGGCGACGTTCCGCCGCCCGCCTTCGGCGCTCCGCCGCGCGCCGGCGAGCCGCGCCTCCTCGCCGCTCGGGCTGCGCGTTCCGGCGCGCGCGCCGTTCGACGCGGCCCCGATCCTCGCGTTCCTCGCCGCGCGTGCGATCCCCGGTGTCGAGCAGGTCGAAGGTCGCCGCTATCGCCGCACCTCGCGGCTCGGCGGCGCCGGGGCGATCGTCGAGCTCGAGGCGCTTCCGGGCGCGGCGCACGTGCTCCTGCGCGTCCCGCCCCTGCCACCGCGCGAGCTGCCCCGGCTCGTCTCGCGCGTCACGCGGCTGTTCGATCTCGACGCCGACTCGGCGGCGATCGCAGGCGCGCTCGCTCACGATGCCGCGCTGCGCGCCGCCGTGCGTCGCGGCGTGCGCGTGCCGGGCGCCTGGGACGCGTTCGAGCTCGCGGTGCGCGCGCTGCTCGGCCAGCAGGTCTCCGTCGCCGCGGCCCGCACGCTCGCCGGCCGGCTCGTCCAGCTCTGCGGCACGCCGCTCGCCGCGCCGGCGTCGGGCCTCTCACACCTCTTCCCCGACGCCGCCCTGGTCGCGACCGCGCGGCTCGAAACGCTCGGATTGCCCCGGGCGCGCGCCGCCTCGCTGCGGGCGTTCGCCGCTCACGTCGCGGACGGCCGGCTCGATCTCGAAGCCGCCGAGCCCCCCGACGCGCTGCGCGCGCGCCTCGTCGCACTGCCCGGCATCGGCGAGTGGACCGCGCAGTACGTCGCGATGCGCGCGCTGCGTGAACCGGACGCGTTCCCCGCGGGCGATCTCGGCGTGCGTCGCGCGCTGGCGCGGGGCGGGCGGCTCCCGAGCGCGCGCGAGACGGCGGCACGCGCCGAGTCCTGGCGACCGTGGCGCGCGTACGCCACGGTCGCGCTCTGGAACCACGAAGCCGCGCTCGCGCGGCCACGAAAGGAACGCCCGTGATCCTCGACCACACGACGCTCGCCACGCCCGTCGGCCCGATCGCGCTATTCGCCGACGGCGACACGCTCGTCGGCCTCGAGTTCGCCGACGCGCTCGACCGCCATGACCGGCTCGAGCGCTCGCTCCGGCGCGAGGGCGCATTCGAGCGGCGCGCGCACCGCGACCCCGCGGGCGCCGCGACGCGCCTGCGGCGCTATTTCGCCGGCGATCTCGCCGCGCTCGCCGAGCAGGCCGTGCGTCCGCGGGGCACGCCGTTCCAGCTCGAGGTGTGGAACGCGCTGCGCGGGATCCCTGCAGGTGTGACGTGGACCTACTCGCAGCTCGCCTCGCACCTCGAGCGGCCCCAAGCGCGCCGCGCGGTGGGCGCGGCGAACGGCGCGAACCCGATCGCACTCTTCATTCCCTGTCATCGCGTGATCGCGGCGGACCGCACGCTCTGGGGCTACGGCGGCGGGCTCGAGCGCAAGCGCTGGCTGCTCGAGCACGAGGGCGCGAGCTTCGCCGACCGCTCCGCGCAGGGCGCGCTCGAGCGCTGACGCCCGGGTCGCGCCCGCGCGACCCCGCACGCCAGCGCGCCGCGACGTCCGCGGCCGCTCGAGCGGCGTCGCCGACGTGGGGTGTGAACCGCGTGGACGTGTCGCGCACGCCGTGACCAGTGCGCGTTTTTCGTTGACGTCCGCCGCGCGGCACCGGCATGGTGCGCGCGCCCTGCTCCCGGGGTTGCGAAGGGAGGTGAGGTCGATGAAGCAGGGTCGCTTGCTGATGCCGCTCACGCTCGCCGTGCTGCTCGCGGCGACGTCGATCACGGCGCTCCGCGCGGACGCCGCGACGGCGAAGGCCGCGACGAGTGCCGCGAGCACGAAGCGCAAGAGCGCGTCGCTCCACCAGTTCAGCGGGGTGGTGACGGCGCTCGACAAGAGCTCGCTCACGGTCGAGAAGAGCGGGAACAACGCGCGCAGCGTGGTGTTCGCGCGGGATCCCGAGATGAAGACCACGGGCGAGATCGAGAAGGACGCCCGCGTCACGGTCTGGTACCGCGACGAGAACGGCCATTCGGTCGCTCATCGCGTCGTGGTCAAGACCGCCGCCACGGAGCACTGATGCAGTGCACGGCGCGGGCGGGGCGTCCGGACGCTCCGTCCGCGCCGCGCCGCAATGCGAACGAAACGCCACGCGCGGGCACGTGGCACTCGGCCGCCGCGCGGGGTGAGGCGGCACTCGCCCGCGGCGTCCGACGTTCCCCGCGCTCGTCCTACCGCAGGCGGAACTCGCGCACGCGCACGCCGGCGATCGTCTCGTCGCACAACGTCGCGACGGCCGGATCGGCGGCGAGCCGGGCCGCGACCCCGCTGTCGGCACGCACCTCGGCGGCCCATGCGGGTTCCGAGGCCGCGAGCGAAGACTCGGGCAGCGCCGCGAGCAGGAACGCTCCCATCCGGCCCGCGCCCGACGCGCCCCGCGAGGTCGGCGGTCCCGGCCGGCGCGGAAAGTGCGCGAGCGACACGCCGCGCGCCAGCGCACGCCAGCGCAGCAGCCCCGGGCTCAGCTCGTTCGAGAAGCCGAGCAGCGCGGCCGGCTGCGGCACGTCGTGCGCGAGCACGAGCACGCGGTCGACCGCCGGAGCGACGTCGGGGCGCAGCAGGTAGCCGCTCCGGTCCGCTCGCACGCGCGCGAGATCGGGCACGCGCAGCGCGACGACGACGAGCAGCGCAAGGGCGGCGAGCAGCGCGACGGGCACCCCCACGCTGCGCACGAGCGGCGCGCGCGGCGCGGCGCGATCCACGAGCGCGGCCCACAGTGCGGCCGCGCGATCGGCGGCGGCGAGCCAGAGGAGCGGCGCGACCGTCGCGAGGAAGCGCGGGGCGCGATCGCGGTGCACGATCGTCGCGGCAAGCGCCACGAGCCCCGCCCACCAGACGAGCCGCGAGCGTTTCGCCGCGCGCGGCGGCGGAAGGAGCGCGAGGCCGAGCACGGCGATGCCGGCGACGAGGTTCGGAGCGCACTGCGTGACGAACGCCCGCGGCGCGTAGGCGAAACCCTGCGCGGTCCAGAACGGCAGTCCGGAGTCGCGGTTCGACGCGAAGTCGACGAGCGCGCGGATGCGGTTGGGCCACGGGATCAGCAGCCAGAGCGCGATCGGCGCGAGGAACCCCGCCGCGAGCGCGCGCTGCCTCGGCTCGAGCGCGCCCCACGCGCGGCGCACGGCGGCGCGGTCGCGCTGGGCGCGCCAGGCGAGCACGAGCACCCCGAGCCACCCAAGGGCGGTGACGAGATTGCCCGGCGAGTGGAATGCGAGGCGGCGGCCGAGGAGGCGCGCTTCGCCGCCGCCCGTGACGAGGACCGCGAACGTCACGATCGCGCCGAGCGCGAACGCGAGCGGCAGCGGCCCGAGCCAGCCGCGGCGCGCCCACCACGCCGCGAGCGACGCGCGCAGGCTCGCCCGCTGCTCCGGTCGCGCCTCGCCCCATTCGGCGATCAGCAGCGGAACGAGCCACAGGAGTCCGTAATTGGTCTTGCAGAGGAACAGCGCCGCGCCGGCGATCGCCGCGGCGAGCGCGGGCGAGCGCGGCCCCGGCCCGGGCAGCGTGCGCAGCGCGAGCGTGAGGGCGAGCGCGAGGAGCAGCGTGCCCGGCGCTTCGAGCATCGCGAGCGTCGCGAACGCCTGATGAAGCGGCGAGAGCAGCGCGAGCGCGGCCGCGACGAGCCCGATCCACGCGCCGCGCGCGGGATGGAGCGCGCGGCCCGCGGCGAACATCAGCAGCGCGGCCACCGCCCAGGCCGCGACGCTCACGAGCCGTGCGACGTCGATCCGCTCGCCGGCCGCGAGGTAGGCAGGCGCGAGCAGCAACGAGTGGACGAACGGCCAGACGACCTGCCGGTCGAGCGCGAGGAACAGCGCGGGCGCATCGAACTGGCGTAGCGCGTCCGCGACCTCGACGCCGGCCCACGCGTGGCTCGCCTCGTCGTAGAGCGGCAGGCCGGGGTCG
>DATJXF010000154.1:0-31456 GCA_035500415.1 Candidatus Acidiferrales bacterium
CCGACGCGATCATCGTCGGCGCGGCCTTCATGCGCCGCGTGACCGAGGATCCGGCACGCGGCGCGGTCGAGCGCGCGATCACGTTCGCGGAAGAGCTGGCCGCGGCGCTGAACGCGACGGCGTGAGGCGGAGATGAGCGCCCCGTCCGCCCGCCCGCGCGCGGCACTCGTCACCGTGCTCGCGCTCGCCGCAGCGTGCGCGACGGCCGCGGCGCCGCCGGGCGATCCGCGCGATCCGCGGGGCGTATGGCAGGGGCGGCTGCAGGGCGTGCTGCGCATCGTCCTTCACGTGAGCGCCGACAGCAGCGGCACGCGGACGGGTTCGCTCGACAGCCCGGATCAGGGCGCGGCCGGACTGCCCGCCTCGCGGGTCGGGTTCGAGCACGACACGCTGCGCTTCGAGCTCGCGCGCCCGGCCGCGGCGTTCGTCGGTCGCATGAACGAGAGCGGGACGATGCTGCGCGGCGATTGGCTCCAGGGGGGACGCACGCTGCCGCTCGAGCTCGCGCGCGCCGATTCGCTTCCTCCACTTCGCCGTCCGCAGCTGCCGCGGAAGCCCTATCCCTACGATGAAGAGGACGTGCGCTACCCCGGCGGCGAGCCGGGCATCGAGCTCGCGGGCACGCTCTCGCACCCGCGCGGGGCCGGACCTTTTCCCTGCGCACTGCTCATCACCGGCTCGGGACCGCAGGATCGAGACGAGACGATCGCCGGCCACAAGCCCTTCCTCGTGATCGCCGACCGGCTGACGCGGGCGGGGATGGCCGTGCTGCGCGTCGACGACCGCGGCGTGGGCGGCTCGAGCGGGCCGCTCGAGGGCTCGACGACCGCGGCGCTCGCCGGGGACGTGCGGGCCGGCGTGCGTTACCTGCGTGGCCGGCGCGACATCGACCCGCGGCGCATCGGGCTCATCGGCCACAGCGAAGGCGGGCTCATCGCCGCGATGGTCGCGGCGGGTTCGGACGAGGTCGAGTTCATCGTGCTGCTCGCGGGACCCGGCGTCCGGGGCGACAGCCTGCTCATCGCCCAGGCCGCGGCGATCGGGCGCGCAGCCGGCGCAAGCGAGGCGGACGTGGCCGCCGAGCGCGACCTGCAGGCGGGCCTGTTCGCGCTCGCGCGCCAGCACCCCGACAGCGCGACGACCGTCGCGCGCGTGCGCGCGATCTTCCGCGCTGCGGGCATCGATTCGGCCCGTGCCGAGTCGCGCCTCGGCGCCGCGGTCGCGGGGGCACGCTCGCCGTGGATCGCCTTCTTCATCGACGCCGATCCGGCCCCCGTGCTGCGCCGCGTGCGCTGTCCGGTGCTCGCGCTCAACGGCGGGCGCGACCTCCAGGTGCTGCCGGCTCAGAACCTGCCGGCGATCGCGAGTGCGCTCGCGGCCGGTGGCAACCCCGACGTCACGACGCGCGAGCTGCCGGGCCTCAACCATCTGTTCCAGTCCTGCACGACCGGGCTGCCGACCGAGTACGCGCAGATCGAGGAGACGTTCTCGCCTGCTGCGCTTGAGACACTCACCGTGTGGATCACCAGGCGCACAGCGGGCGCGCGCTAGCTCCGTTCGGAAACGCCGCACGACGCCGCGGGGCGCTTCCAAACGGGATCGAGACCGAAAACGTTCGAGGCCCGCGGCACCAGTCCGCAGGCCTCGATCGTTACCCCACCCAACCCGTCAGCGTCGGATCCACCAGAGCAGATCCAGGAGAACCATCACCACGTCGTCCACGGCCTGCCTCCGACTTCGAGGGCGCGCATACGGCCTGTCGCGCGGTCAACCGTTCCGATCGGCCGCTCGTGGGTTGGCTTCGCGAGCGGGGGGAGGCGGCTCCTGTCGCCTCACCCGACGGTATCGGCGGCCCTCGCCTCGAGCTTGACGGGCCGCTGACCGCCCCGCAGCCGGCCGCCGGGGCGGGTGAGCTGGCGCAGCACGACGATGGTCAGGTCGTCGACGGGCTCGCCCGCCCAGCGCCGCACCGCGAGCAGCAGCTCGTCGACGATGTCCGCGGCGCGCCGGTGGGCGTGTCGGTCGAGCACCTGCTGGATGCCCTCGACGCCGAACATGCGGCCATCGCGGCCCGCCTCGGTCAGGCCGTCCGTGTAGACGACGGCCAGATCGCCGGCATCGAGCTCGACCGTCGAGACGGCATAGCGCGCCGCCTCCTGGACGCCGAGCAGCATGCCGCTCTCCGAGAGCTCCTCGAGGCGGCCGTCGGCGCGGCGCACGAGCGGCGGCGTCAGCCCCGCGTTCGCGATGCGCAACACGCCCCCCGTCACGTCGACGCGCGCGCACAGCATGCCGACGAACTTCTCGGGCTGGTCGACCGCGACGAGGTCGCGGTTCAGCGCCTCGAGCAGCTCGCCCGGATGCCGCGCGCGCGGCGCCTCGCCGCGAAAGCGCGACTGCACGCCGGCGAGCACGAGCGCCGCAGGCACGCCGTGGCCGGCCGCGTCGCCCACGGCGAGCGTGAAGTCGCGCGGACCCACCTCGACGAAGTCGTAGTAGTCGCCGCCCACCGATTCGATCGAGAGCGTGACCGCGGCGCAGTCGAGCGTGGGGTAGACCGGCGTGCGGCGCGGCAGGCGGTGCGCCTGCACGTGGTGCGCCTCCTCGAGCTCGCGATCCAGCGCGACACGCTGCTGCGCCTCGCGCCGCAGCTCGGCGTTCTCGAGCGCGACCGCGAGGTGATCGCCCAGCCGATCGAGATCGCGCCGCTCGCCGCGATCGAGCCACGGGCCCGTGAGCCGGCGTCCGAGGAGCAGCACCGCAGGCGGCAGCGCACCCGGCACGGGTAGGGCCCAGTGAACGCCCGCCAGATCCAGCGTGTCGCGGTCCTCGCCGGCGAGCTCGAGCGAGGCGACGTCGCGTGCGCCGCCGCCGCGTGCGAGCGCGTCGAAGAAGCCGGCCGACAGCGCGGGCATGAGCCGCGCGCCCGCGAACGTCACGAGCTGCGGGCGACCGTCGGCGAGGCGCGCCGCGCTGCAGCCGTCGAGTCGCAGCGCCTGGACGATGGTTTCGCAGGCCTCGCGCAGGATGGCGCCCGGCTCGGCGAGCCGCGCGGACTCGCGCGAGGGCACCCACGCGGCGAGCGAGACCTCGCCGGCGATCGGCACGACGCGCGCGCCGAGCCGCGCGAGCAGCGGCCGCGCCGGGCCCGCGAGCGCGGCGACGAGCGCGAGGAACGCCAGCGAGGCCCCCGAGACGCCCTGGCCCAGCGCCGGCCGCCACGCCGCTGCGAGCCACTCGCCGGCGAGGTAGGCGAGCACGGCGAGCGCAGCGGCGAAGAGCAGAACGGTCACCGCGCGCAGCGCGACGCGGAAGTCGAACACGCGATGCGCCGCGATCGCCCACGCGAACGAGGCCGGAACGAGCAGCGTGAGCGCGACCGAGAGGCGCTCGCCGGGCAGCGGCGAGCCCGGAACGAGGTTGCGCCACGCGATGACGCCCGCGAACGGCGCCGCGCCGACGAGCGTGCCGGCGAAGGCGACTCGCAGCCTCCGGCGGGCATCGGTCGAGCTCGTTCGCACGAACGAGCGCACGAACAGCACGAGCCCGCCGAGCATGCCCGCGGCGAAGAGCGCCAGCGCCGCGGTCTGCAGCGCGGGCAACGCCGCGGCCCAGCGCCCCGCGCCGCGAACGTTCTCGAGCACGACCGCCAGGTTCGCGAGCCAGAGCGCGAGCGCGAATCCGTAGCCGACCCGCACGGCGGGGTTGGCGCGCGCGCGGCCCGGCGGTTCGGGGAAGAGCGCGAAGAAGTGCGCGAACACGACCGGCGCGAAGAGTTGCGCCGCCAGATACCCGAGATCGTAGACCAGCCGCAGTGCGCGCGAGTCCAGCCGCGGCTCCGGCGTGAGCATGCCGCTGAAGGCGAGGCAGAGGACGAGGAACGCGCTCGTCAGCCGGTCGCGCCGTTCGCTCCAGACCCAGCCCCCGAGCAGCAGGTAGCCGCACGCGACGGAGAAGAGGAACGCCTCGAAGCGCCGTTCGGCTTCGGGCAGCGGCTCGGGCGCGATCCAGACGAGGTCCGCGCCCCGGCCGCGATCGCGCCGCAGCAGCATCGGCTCGCCCGGCGCGGCGCGGCGGAAGGGATCCGGATCGAGCGCATCGGGCACCAGGCCGCGGCCCGCGAGCGCGATCCGGTCGCCCGGCACGAGGCCGGCGAGGGCGCCCGGGCTGCCCGGCTCGACCGTCTGGACGTGCCCGTCGGGCGTGACCGTGACGCCGGTGTAGGCGTGGCGGGAGAGGGTCAGCGCCGAGACCACGAGCCCCAGGCTCGCGGGGACGATGAGCAGGGTGAGCAGGCGGTCGGCGACGCTGCGTTTCATGGCAATTCCCGCCATTTGCCGGGCAGAGAACGTCGCATCGGGAGGCACCCGCGCCGCAGTCTAGCGCATCGCCCGTGCCGCGGCCGCTGCGCCCCGCGCGATCGCATGGTTGACGCGACCCGGTCTGGCGCTATTCTCCGTCAAGTCCATTACCCGCCATGCCGATAGGCCCTTCGAGAGCCGTGGTTTCCTGCCGTATCGGTGCGCAAGCGGAGGCGAAGCACGATGCTGGTCCTAACAAGGAAGTTAGGAGAGAACATCCGGATCGGGGACACGGTGAAGATCACCGTGCTCGAGGTGAGGTCCGGTCAGGTCAAGCTCGGCATCGAAGCTCCGCCCGAGGTGAAGGTGCATCGCGAGGAAATCTACGCTCGCATTCAGGAAGAGAACCGCCGTGCGATGGGTGGCCCGCACCCCGACTCGGCGGACGGCGGCAAGAAGCCCTGAACGTACGATCCGACCCCCTGAGGGCGGCGGCCTCCCGGCCCCACCGCTTTCCGAGCCGCGACGAGAAGTCATGAACCCGACTCGCCGACGCCTCAAGCGCAGCTCCCCGGTCGCACGCTCCGCCGGATCTTCCGCGGCGGACCCCCGATTGATCCGGCTCGGCCGTGTTCGCGCCGCCGTGCGCCGCATCCAGAGCGGCTACTACGATCGCGCCGACGTGCGCGACCGGCTCGTCGCGGCGGTACTCGAGGAACTCAAGGGCCGCTGACGTCGCGGGCGCCTTCGCGCGCCGCGCGCCGTTGCTATACTGCGCGCGCAGCGAAGGACCGCTCATGCCCGACCGACCCTCGCGCGCGCGCCGCGCGCCTCCCTGGGAACCGCTCGTTCGCGCGTTCATGGATGACGCGCGGAACGGCGTGTTGCTGCTCGACTCCTCCGGGCGCCTCGCGGCGGCCAATGCCGCGGCGGGGCGGCTGCTGGGCTTCGCGCCCGCACGCGAGCGCGGCCGGCCCGCGGCTCCGCTGCTGCGCACCGCGGTGGCGGGCGACGATCTCGCTCGCGAGGTCTTCCGTCGCTCGCGGCTGCAGCGCGAGGCGCTGCTCCAGGCTCCGGGAGGCGAGGTGCAGGCGCTCGTCAGGAGCTATCGCCTCGGGCGGCCGCCGTGGGTGCTGGTCACGCTCGAGGACCTCGCGCAGGTGCGGCGCATGCAGCAGGAGCTGCGCCGCAACGAGCGGCTCGCGACGCTCGGCCAGCTCGCGGCGGGCGTTGCGCACGAGATCCGCAATCCGCTCGCCGGGATCGGCACCAGTGCGCAGGTGCTGCTGCGGCGCTTCGAGCCGCGCGACGACCGCGCGCGCTTCGTGCAGGTGATCCTGAGCGAGGTCGCGCGCCTCGACCGGATCGTGACGAGCCTGCTCCAGTACGCGCGGCCGCGCGTGCCCGAGCTGCGCTCCGGCACGCTCGCCGAGTGCGTCGATCGTGTCATCGGGCTCGCGGCCGATGCGATCCAGCAGGCCGGCGTGCGCGTCGAGGTCGAGGTGGCGCCGCGGCTCGCGCCCCTCTACATTGACCCCGATCTCGTCACGCAGGTGCTGCTCAACGTCACGCTCAACGCGGTGCAGGCGATGCCCGAGGGCGGCACGCTGCGCTACGAGGTGCGCAAGGCGCGCCGGCGACGGCCGCCGCGCGGTCCGGGCCGGCGCACCGGCGACCGGCGCAACGGGCGCCCCGCGGGCTCGGAGTGGATCGAGTACCAGCAGGTCGCGGTCGTCGACACCGGCGTCGGCATCCCGCGCGGCGTGCTCGAGAAGATGTTCGATCCGTTCTTCACGACCAAGGCGAGCGGCACGGGCCTCGGGCTCAGCATCTCGCAGACCATCCTTCAGGAACACGGCGGCTGGATCGCCGTCGACAGCCGCGAAGGCCGCGGCACGACGGTGCTGCTCAACTTCCCTCTGGAGAAACGGCATGGCGAAAGGCGACAGCCCGACGCGCGCCCAGAACGCCGAGACGCTGCTCATCGTCGATGACGAGCGCTCGCTGCGCTTCAGCATCGGCGAGTGGGCGCGCGACATGGGCTTCACGCCGCTCGAGGTGGGGGGCGGTCGCGAGGCGCTCGATGCGGTCCGCGAGAACGGCGCGGACGCCGTGCTGCTCGACCTGCGCCTGGGGGATGAGGACGGCCTGAAGGTCCTGAAGGCGATCCGCGAGCTCGATCCGCTCGTGCCCGTCGTCATGTTGACCGGTCACGGCACCGTCGAGCACGCCGTGCGCGCGATCAAGATGGGCGCCTACGACTTCATGCTGAAGCCGCCCGACCTCGATCACCTCGGCGTCGTGCTCGAGCGCGCGCTCGAGCACGCGCGCCTGAAGCGCGAGGTCGACCACCTGCGCGCGACCTCGCCGAGCGCGCAGCCGCTCGTGGGCTCCAGCGAGGCGCTCAAGCGCTCGCTCGCGCGGCTCGAGCGTGCGGCGAAGAGCGGCACGAGCACGGTTCTGCTGCGCGGCGAGACGGGCTCGGGCAAGGAGCTCATGGCGCGCTACCTCCACGAGCGCAGTGCGCGCGGCGCCGGACCGTTCATCGAGCTCAATTGCAGCGCGATCCCCGAGCAACTGCTCGAGAGCGAGCTCTACGGCCACGAGCGCGGCGCGTTCACGGACGCGAAGCGCTTCCGGAAGGGCCTCTTCGAGCTCGCCGACGGCGGCACGCTGCTGCTCGACGAGATCGGCGAGATGGCGCCGCAGCTCCAGGCGAAGCTGCTCCGCGTGCTCGAGACGCGCACATTCCGCCGCGTCGGCGGGCACGCCGACATCACGGTCGACGTGCGCGTGGTCGCCGCCACGCACCGCGACCTCTCGCGGATGGTGTCCGAGGGCCGCTTCCGCGAAGACCTCTACTTCCGCCTGAACGTGGTGCCGGTCGAGGTGCCGCCGCTGCGCGAGCGCACCGACGACATTCCGGTCCTCGCCGAACACTTCATCCAGCGCTTCTGCCGCGAGCTCGGCCGTCCGCCCGCGCGCCTCACGCCCGCGGCGCTCGTGCAACTCAAGGCGTACGCCTGGCCCGGGAACGTGCGCGAGCTGAGGAACCTGATCGAGCGTGTCGTCCTGCTCGAGGCCGACGAGGAGATCCGCCCCGAGCACCTCCCGGCCGAGGTCACGCGCGGCGCCACGGCCAGCGCCAGCGCGGCGGCGGCGGAGCCGTTCCCGGCCGGCGTCGTGCGACCGTTCGCGGAGATCGAGAAGCTCGCCATCGAGCACGCATTGCGCGTCTGCGACGGCAACAAGACGCGCGCAGCGACCCTGCTCGGGATCTCGCGGCAGACGCTGCGAACGAAGCTCAAGGAATACGCCCTGGGTGACGATGGAGAGGAAGGACCGGAGGGTTCCTAGCGCCGACCAAGAAGCAATCGCGGTCGTGCATCCGGTGGTGCGTGGTTGAGCGGCCGGTCCGCATTTCGGACCGGCCTTTCGCGTGCCCGCCGGGCGTGCCGGAGCATCCGCGGACACCGGGCGGCGCCCCGCTCCTGTCGCGGGGCCGCGCGCTAAGCCTCCATTCCCGAACGACCTGAGCGATTCCGCTCACCCTCGGATCGGCGTCCGGAGCGTGGGGGATTTCGCGCCCGGGGGCGTCGTGGTGGAGCGGCGACGAGGGGTGGCACACGTGCTGCAGAAAGCACGGCCGCTGGCATCTCGCCCCACCCCAACGGAGCCCGGTCCGCCATGGCGCACATCCTGATCGTGGAAGACGAACCCACCACCTCGTGGGCGCTCGCCGAGGGCCTGGCGGACGACGGCTACACCATCGACACGTTCCGCTCCGCCGAGGAAGCGCTCGTGTGGATGCGCACCGGCGCGTTCGACCTGGTCCTGACCGACGAGCGGCTGCCCGGGATGAGCGGACTCGAACTCGCGCGCCGGATGCGCCGCTCGCGCCGCCGCCGTCCGGTGATCCTCGTCTCCGCCTACAGCGCCGAGGCGCCGGCTCGCGAACTGCTGCGCGCGGGCGTCGCCGAGGCGTTCAGCAAGCCGTTCCCGATCGACGCCCTGCGACGCGCGGTCCGCCGGGCACTGCTCTCGGACACGGCCGCGCCCGCTCGCACGCGGAGGGCCGCGTGAACCGCCGTCTGCCCGCCGCGGTCCGCCGCCTGCCGGCGCGCGTGCGTGTCGCCGCCGCGATCGAGAAGCTCGACCCGCGCACGCAGCATGTGCTTGCGTTGCGTCTCGCCGAGGGGCTGAGCGCGCTCGAGGCGTCGGGCGCGCTGCAGATCCCCGCGAGCCGCATCGAGCGCATCCTGCTCGAGGCGCTCGACCGCATCGCCGCCGAGGCGATGCCCGCACGGCCGCGCCGCACGCTGCGGAGGGCCGCGTGAACGCGCTCGCGCCGCTCACCTGCGCTGCGGATCCCGCGCGCGTCATGCCGGCATCGTCCGGCGCGCGGCTCGATGCCGCCGAGGCCGCGCTCACCTCGCTCCACGGCGAGCAGCGCCGGCTCGAGCGCCTGGGCTTCGAGCTGCCGCTCGCGCGCTGTCACCAGCAGATCCGCTTCTGGGGCTTCGTCCGCGCGCTCTGCGCGCTCGAATCGGAGGGTCGCTCGTGACCCGCCGCGCTGGCAAGCCCGCGCGCGCGAACGTCCGGCTCGTTCCGGCCGCGCCCGCGGCCCCACCGGTCGAGTCCGCGGCCGGGCACCCGGCGCAGTGGGCGCGTCCCAACGCGCACACGATCGTCATCGCGAGCGGCAAGGGCGGCGTGGGCAAGAGCAACCTCGCTGCGAACCTCGCCATCGCGCTCGGCGCGCGCGGGGCGCGCGTCCTGCTCGTCGACGGCGACGTCGCGCAGGCGAACCTCGACCTGCTCCTCGGCCTGCATCCGCGCTTCGACCTGCAGCACCTGCTCGCCGGACAGAAGACGCTCGATGAGATCGTGGTGAACGGGCCCGCCAACGTGCGGCTCGTGCCCGCCGCCTCGGGAGCGCCGGAGCTCGCGGACCTCGACGACTACCGCCGCGAGCTGCTGCTGCGCGCGCTCGGCACCGTCGACCCCGCGCCGGACGTCATCCTGATCGACACCGCGTCGGGCGTCTCACGCCAGACGACCGCGTTCTGCCGCACCGCCCACGACGTGCTCGTCATCACCAGCCCCGAGATGCCGGCGTTCTCCGACGCGTACGCGCTCGTCAAGCTGCTCCAGAAGCAGGGCGGGCTCGCGCGCGCGCCGCGGCTCGTCGTCAACCTCGCGAACGGGCCGGAGGACGGCGACGACACCGCGCACCGCATCCGCCTCGTCGCGCGCCGCTTCCTGCAGCTCGAGCTCGATTGCCTCGGGGTCATCCCGTTCGACCCGCACGTGCCGCGCGCCGTCCGGCTGCAGGAGCCGCTGCTCACCGCGTTCCCGAAGTCACCCGCCGCGGCGGCCTATCGCGCGCTCGCGGCCCAGCTGTGGAAGCCGCTGCCGTCCGGTCCGTCGTCCGACGCCGAGTCCGAACACCCGCAACGCCTCGAAGCCTAGTTCCTGGAGGTCCCCATGCCCCGTGCCGCCACGCTCCCCGCCTCGAATCGCTCCCGCCCGAAGCCCGCGCGCCGTCCGGCGCTCAAGGTCGTGCAGGGCCGCCGTCCGGCCCCGCGCCCCGCGACCCCCACGCCGACGCCGGTCACCTACGGCAAGAACGACCTGCTCAAGCGCTTCGCTCCGCTGGTGCGCCACGTCGTCGAGCGCGTGGCGGCGACGCTGCCGCGCAACGTCGATCACGAGGACCTCTACTCGGCGGGCGTGCTGGGACTGCTCGACGCGCACGCGAAGTTCGACACGCGCAAGGGCGTCAAGTTCGAGACGTACGCGGTGTGGCGGATCAAGGGCGCGGTGCTCGATCAGCTGCGCGCGCTCGACTGGGCCTCGCGCTCGATGCGGCGCAAGGCGCGCAACCTCGACGGCGTGACGCGCCAACTCGACCAGAAGCTCGGCCGTGCGGCTTCCGAGGAGGAAGTGGCGCGCGAGCTCAAGATGTCGCGCAACGACTTCTACCGGCTGCTCGACCACGTGCGCGGCGCCGTGCTCGTTTCGCTCGACGAGAGCCGTTCGAACGACGGCGAGGACCAGGGCACGCTCGCCGACCACCTCGCGGACCCCAACGCACCGGACCTCGAGTCGCGGCTCGAAGAGGAGCAGCAGCGTCAGTCGTTGCTGCGCACGATCGATCTGCTGCCGGAGCAGGAGCGTCTGGTCGTCGCGCTCTACTACTACGAGCACCTGACGCTCAAGGAGATCGGGCGCACCCTCGGCATCTCCGAGTCGCGCGTCTCGCAGGTGCACACGCGCGCGATGTCGCGCCTGAAGCTCCGGGTACAGAAAGCGATGGGCGTGAGGGAAGAGGCCGCGTGAACGTCATCGAACCGGGAGCGACGCCGCCGTGGGAGCCGCTCCGAGCGCGACTCGAGGCCGAGGCCGGGACGCTCGCCGCGGAGGGGCAGACCGTCCGCGCCGAGACGCTGCGGCAGGTCGTCCAGGCCTGGTGGACCGAGCAGGAGCGCTGGAACGCCCGCGCGGCGGACGTGCTGAGCGTGCATCACGACATCAACAACGCATTGGTCGGAATTCGCGGCAA
The DNA here is from genome assembly GCA_035500415.1 of Candidatus Acidiferrales bacterium. Lineage (GTDB taxonomy): Bacteria > Eisenbacteria > RBG-16-71-46 > RBG-16-71-46 > RBG-16-71-46 > CAIXRL01. Next base: position 10,867 of record DATJXF010000154.1, read on the forward strand.
CGCCCAGTTGCTGCTCATGAACCCCGCGGTGCAGACGTCGGGCATCCGCGAGCGTCTGGAGGTCATGCTTCGTGAGTCCAGCCGAATCCAGGAAGCGACCGCGCGTCTCCGCGAGCTCAAGACGGGCCTCGGTGGCAGCGCTCCCGGCAACCGCGCGGCCTGAGCGCGCGCCGGCGCCCGCGGCCGTCACGCCGCGCGAGCGCAAGGGCGACGCGCGCGGTCCGCTGGAGGTTCCGCGCACGCAGGATCGGCGCGCCGCGTCGGGCTGCCTGTGGAACGCGTGCGAAGCGCTGCTCGTCTCGGGCTCGGATCCCGAGGCGCTGCCGCGCGCGCTCGATGCGCTGCGCGAGGTCTTCGGCTGCGACGGCGTGGCGCTGCACGCGATCGGCCCGCGTGGCGGGCTCGAGCCGTGGTGCGCGCGCGGCGACTGGACCACGACGGCGGGCGACCTGCGCGAATGCCTCGGCGTGCCGCTCCTCGCCGGCCGGACGCGCGTCGGCGCGCTCGACCTGCGCGGCCGGCGCGGCCAGCGCTGGCGCCCGGACCAGCATGCGCTCGTGCGCACGGCTTCCGGCGCACTGGGCGCGGCGCTCGGCGCGCGGCTCGAGCTCGAGCGGCTGCGGCGCGCTCCGGGCCGCGACGCCGCGACCGGACTGCCCGACACCAAGGCGTTCCACCAGCGCCTGATCGAGGAGTTCACCCGGGCGCAGCGCTCCGGCGCTCCGCTCGCGGTCGTGACGCTCGACCTCGACCATTTCGGCGCGCTGCTCGCGCGCTACGGTCGCGCGAGCGCGGACGAGGTCCTCGGCGAGTGCGCGCTCGTCCTCAAGCTCGCGCTGCGCGAGGGCGATTTCCTGGCGCGCCTCGGCGGCGACCGCTTCGGCGTGCTGCTGCCGGACTGCGACCTTGCTCCGGGCCGCCGGCTCTCCGAGCGGCTGCGCCGTTCGCTCGAGGAGCACCGTTTCCGGCGCGCCGGGCGGCTGTCGTGCTCGGCGGGCGTGGCGTCGACGCCGCGCGACGGGCTCGACGCGACGGAGCTCCTGGCCGCGGCCGAGCAGGCGCTCGGCCTCGCGAAGAAGTCGGGTCGACGCCGCACCGTCACGAGCGGCCCGGCGCACACGCACTGACGGAAGGAGCCTCCCGGATGAGCGATTCGGATCGCAGACCGGAGCCCGCGGCCCCGCCCGCAGCGGAGACGGAAGCGTTCGCGGAAGCCTCACGGCCGCGGGTGCTGGTCGTCGAGGACGATCCCACCGTCGCCGAGGTGCTGCGCGAGGTGCTGCAGGACGAGCCATACGATCTCTCGTTCGCCTCGACCGCGGAGGAGGCGCAGCAGCGGATCGCGCAGGCGTTCCCCGATCTCATCCTCACCGACATCAGCCTGCCCGGACAATCCGGGCTGGACGTCATGCGGCACGCGCGCGCGATCGACGGCGAGGTCGCGGTCATCCTCATGACCGGCTACGCGTCGATCCAGACCGCGATCGACGCGCTGCGCGAGGGCGCGGACGACTACGTCACGAAGCCGTTCGGGGACATCACCGAGCTGCCGGCCGTGATCGAGAAGCGGCTGCTGCGCCGCCGGCTGCGCGCCGAGAACCGTGTGCTGCTCGCCCAGCTGCGCCGTCAGAACGAGATCCTGCAGCGCCACGAGGTCGAGCTGCGCGAGCGCGTCGAGCGCGCGACGTGGCAGCTGAACGCGCTCTACCGCGTCTCGATGGAGATTGGCGAGACGCTCGAGCTCGAGCCGCGCCTGAAACGCATGATCGAGACGACGGCGCAGCTCATGGGCGCGCCCGCCGCGGCGCTCTATCTGCTGCGCGAGGACACGGGTGACTACCACGCCATGGCGGTGAGCGGCGCGACGCTCGTGACGAACGAGCCGACGCACGTCCTCGACGGTGAGGGTCCCGTCGGGCTCTCGGCGTTCAAGCGCTCGGCCGTGCGGCAGTCCGCGCCCGAGGGTCAGGAGCTCGTGCTCCCTGGCGTCGCCGAGCGCTTCCGCCACCTGCTCGCCGTGCCGATGGCGCAGGGCGAGCGCGTGATCGGCGTGCTGGTCGCGCTCGACCGGCCCGAAGGCTTCGGTGAGGCCGAACAGGACTTCCTCGCGATGTTCGCGCTCCAGGCGGCCGTTCAGGTGCGCAATTCGCAGCTCTACGAGCACACCAAGAGCCTCGACCGCATGAAGTCCGACTTCGTCGCGGCGGTCTCGCACGAGACGCGCACGCCGCTCACCTCGGTCAAGGGCGCGCTCGAGCTGCTGGGCGACGAGCGCTACTTCCAGAACAACGACCAGCAGACCAAGCTGCTGACGATCGCGCACGCCAACGCCGAGCGCATGCTGCTCCTCATCAACGACATCCTCGACTTCTCGAAGCTCGAGTCGGCCTCGCTCAGCATGGCGATCGAACGCCAGCGCCTCGAGCCCGTCATCGAGCAGGCGGCGCACAACCTGCGCCTGCTGATCGAGGAGCGCCGCATCCAGCTCGACATCCGCCTGCCCGCCGACCTTCCCGACGTGATGGTCGACGCGCACCGGATCGCGCAGGTCATCACCAACCTGCTCTCGAACGCCATCAAGTTCTCGCCCCCGAACGGACGCATCGAGGTGAGCGCGGCGAGCCGTCCGCAGGGCGTCTACATCGAGGTGCGCGATCACGGCGACGGCATCGCGCCGCGCGACCTGCCCAAGCTGTTCCAGAAGTTCCAGCAGATCGATTCGAGTTCGACGCGCCGCGCCGGCGGCACCGGGCTCGGCCTCGTGATCAGCAAGGGCATCGTCGAGCAGCACGGCGGACAGGTGGGCGTGACGAGCGAGCTGGGGCAGGGGAGCGCGTTCTGGTTCACCGTTCCCGCCGCGAGCGCGATCACGACGGCGGCCGCCTGAACCGGCGCGCCGCCTCGTGCACCCCCAGCGGCACGCGCCCGGCGCGGGGCGTGCGTCGGGTCGCGCTTGACCGTTCCCGACACCGGTCGTAGCGTGGCCACGACGTCGCAGGATGCGACGGCCATCGGCTTCGAATCGCACCCACCCGGGTCATCCCCGAGCCCCTCGATGAGCGCCACGGACGACGCGACGATTCGCCCTGTTCACGACCCGAGCCGCTGGTTGACGCTTGCGCTCGCCGCGCTGGCAGGCGCCGCGGTGGCCGCCCTGATCGGTCTGCTCGCTGCGCCGAGCGATCCGCCCGTCGCCGCCGTGTGGTGGCGCTGGCTCGGCGCCGGCGCCGTCCTCGGCGCCGTGGTCTCGCTGCTCGGAGCCGCGCTGGGGATGGCGCTCCGCCGCGCGCCACGGCGCGCGCCGCGCATCGAACCGCAGGACCGCGACCCCGGGGCGCTCGGCGCGTGGCTCCACGTCGTCTCGGGCACGAACCGGCGGGAGGTTGCGCGCGGTGTCTTCGAGCTCGCGGCGCACGCGCTCGCGCACCGTCAGCGCGTGCTCGTCATCGATGCGGGCGCGAAGCTGCGGCTGCACGAGCGGCTGGGACGCGAAGCGCGCTGGGGACTCGCCGAGTGCCTTGCGGCGGAGATGCCGCTGCTGGGGCTCGTTCAGTACGGCGGCCGGCCGGGGCTCTACTTACTCGCACAGGGGCAGGCGCGGCGCGGCCAGCGCTGGGGCGGGCTGGGTCGGCGGCTCGACGACGCACATCCGCACTTCGGCCGCGTCGTGCTGGCGCTCGATGCCGGGGCGCCGGCGGAGCTCGGGGATGCACTGCGCGGCCGCGCGTTCGAGGCGTGGTGGGCCGGCCGCGAGGCGGCGCGCTCGCGGGCGCGTGGCGTGCTCTCGGACCGGCTCGGCATGTCGTTCAGCACCATCGGGTTGTCGGCGATCCCGGAACCATCGCTCGAACTGCTCGCGTCGCGCGAGGCTGCGCTCGCCCGGAGGATGCCGCCTCCCGCGCCCCGCGTCGTCGCGCCGCCTTCGCCCGCGCCGGTGAGACGCATCCTCACGGAGGGACCGCGCGTGCTCGAGTGCGAGCTGCGTGTTCAGCAGCGCCTGCGCTTCCTTACGTGGATGCGCCGGGTGCAGTCCGAGCGCCAGCGCGACCACGAGCGCGAGCTCGTGCTCTCCTGACGGCTGCCCGGACGAACTCGCGCGGAAGGAGGTCGGCGTGCGCATCCTGGTGACGGGTGGTGCGGGCTTCATCGGCTCGAACGTGGTGGACCGTTTCGTCGCGCTCGGCCACGAGGTCGCGGTGTTCGACAACCTCTCCTCGGGCTTTCGCGAGTTCGTGAACCCCGGTGCGCGCTTCTTCGCGGGCGATCTCGCCGACCCCGAAGCGGTCGAGCGCTGCGTCGCGGAGTTCCGCCCCGAGCTCGTCGATCACCACGCGGCGCAGATCGACGTGCGAAAGTCGGTCACCGATCCCGTGTTCGACGCGCGCGTCAACGTGCTGGGTTCGATCGGCCTGCTTCAGGCGTGTACGCGGCACGGCGTGCGAAAGGTCGTCTACGCTTCGACGGGCGGGGCGCTCTACGGCGAGGGCCGTCAGCTTCCCGCGACCGAGGAGCACCCGGTCAATCCGGAGGCGCCCTACGGCGCGAGCAAGCACACCGTCGAGCACTACCTCTTCATCTGGAAGCTGCTCCACGGGCTCGACTACACCGTGCTGCGCTATCCGAACGTCTACGGTCCACGCCAGAATCCGCACGGCGAAGCGGGCGTCAACGCCATTTTCATCGGGTTGATGCTCGCCGGGAAGCGCCCGCGCATCTTCGGCGACGGCGAGGCGGTGCGCGACTACCTCTACGTCGACGACGTCGTCGAGGGCAACGTGCTCGCGCTCTCGAAGGGCGGAGGTGAGATGGTGAACCTCGGCACCGGCGTCGGCACGAGCGTCAACGACATCGTGCGCGAGCTCAAGCGCATCATCGGCTTCACCGAGGATGCGATCCACGAGCCGCCGCGCGCGGGCGAGATCCAGCGCATCTACCTCGACGCCTCGCGCGCGAAACGCGTGCTCGGCTGGTCGCCGCGTGTGACGTTCGCCGACGGCCTGCGCCGGACCGTGGAGTGGTCCAAGGCGAATCCCCTGCCCGAGAAGCACTGAAGTTCGGGAGTCACCCCCGCGAGCGGCGAGCGTCTTCCCGGGGCGAGCGTGATTCCCGCGAAGGTGAGCAGGACGAGCGCGAGCCGGCCGAAGTCGCCCGGCCCCGCGCTACCAGATTCGCGCGCGGGCCTCGGCATTGCGCACCATCGCGTCCCCGGGCTTGCAGCCGAACGCCTTCGCGAACTCCTCGAGGTTCGAGAACGGCCCGTTCACGCGCCACTCGGACGGTGCGTGCGGATCGGTCGCGACCGCATGGCGCAGGTCCTCGGGCGTCTCGAGCGTGCGCCAGATGCGCGCCCACGACAGGAAGAAGCGCTGCTCGGGCGTGAAGCCGTCGATCGACGGATGCGGCTTTCCGGCGATCGCCTTCTCGAACGCGGCGTAGGCGACCGCGAGGCCGCCCAGGTCGGCGATGTTCTCGCCGAGCGTGAGCCGGCCGTTGACGTGCACGGTGTCGATCGCGGCGTAACCGTCGAACTGCGCCGCAACGCGCCCCGCGCGCTCCTTGTAGCGGATCGCGTCGGCGGCGGTCCACCAGTCGCGCAGGTTGCCATCGGCGTCGAACTGCCGGCCACGATCGTCGAAGCCGTGCGTCATCTCGTGGCCGATCACCGCGCCGATCGCGCCGTAGTTGAGCGCGTCGTCCCACGACGGGTCGTAGAACGGCGGCTGAAGGATGCCGGCGGGAAAGTTGATGCTGTTGAACGAGCCGGAGTAGTAGGCGTTCACGGTCGGGGCGGTCATCGCCCACTCGTGCTTGTCGACGGGACCGCCGATCTTGCGGATGCGCCGCTCGCCGTCCCAGCGCACCGACGCTTCGTGGTTGGACCACCACGAGCCACGCGAGATCACGACGCCGGCGTAGTCACGGGCGTGATCGGGGTAGCCGATCTTCTCCGAGAACGCGTCGAGCTTCAGCTTCGCGGCCTTGCGCGTCGTATCGCTCATCCACGTCACGGCCTCGATGCGCTCGCCGAGTGCGGCCTCCATGCGCTTCACCATGCCGAGCGCCCGCTCGCGCGCCTGCGACGAGAAGTGCTCCTTGACGTAGGCGGCGCCGAGCAGGTCGCCGAGGTCGGTGTCGGCGCCCTGGACGCAGCGCTCCCAGCGCGGCAGCTGCTCCTTCGCGCCCGTGAGCCGGCGGTCGAACGCGAACGCCTCGTCGGAGTAGGCCTTGGAGAGCATCGGGCTCGCGGCCTGCATGACGTGCCAGCGCAGGTAGGCCTGCCAGTCCGCGACCGGGGTGTCGTCGAAGCGTTCGGCGAGTGCCCGGAAGAACCCGGGCTGCTGGACGTCGAGCGAGTCCGGCACGTGCATGCCGCGGCGCGCGAAGTAGGCCTCCCAGGGCACCGCCGGAGCCCACGCGCGCAGCGTGTCGAGCGGGACCTTGTGGTACGTGGCCTGCGGATCGCGCCGCTCGACGTTCGTCATGCTCGCGCGCGCGAGTCGCGTCTCGAGCGCGAGCACGCGACGCGCCTCGTCGCCCGGGTTCGGGCGCCCGATCATCGCGAACACCTTTTCGACGTGCCGGCGGTACGCGGCCCGCAGCGACAGCGAAGCGGTGTCCTCGCGGAAGTAGTAGTCGCGGTCGGGCAGCCCGAGTCCGCCCTGGCCGAGGATCGCGATCGTCAGCGTGCTGCGGCGCGGGTCGGGCAGCGCGGCGAGCTGGAACGCGCCGCCGATGCCATTCGCGTGCAGCCAGCCGAGCTCGGCGGCGAGTGTCGCGGGCGTGCGCACCGAATCGATGCCGTCGAGGTGCGGGCGCACGGGCGCGAGCCCGGCCTGCTCGGCCGCGACCGAGTCCATGCACGCGCCGTAGTAGTCACCGAGCCGCTGGTTCGTGCTGCCCTTCGAGCTCCGCGACGTCGAGGCCTTCTCGAGCAGCGCGCGCAGCGCCGCCTCGTTGCGCAGCTCGAGCTCCTCGAACGAACCGAAGCTGCCGAAGCCCGCCGGCAGGTGCGAGTGGTCGAGCCAGCCGCCGTCGGCGTAGCGGTAGAAGTTCCGGCACGGCGCACAGGTCGTGTCCATGTCGGCGCGATTCCACGCCGGCGGGGCGGCCGCGTGCGCGGCGGACGCGCCGGCCAGCAGCAGGGCGAGCAGCAGCAGCGGGCGGCGCGTCATACGGAACGTCTCCGGATCGGGAACGCGACCGGCGTCGATCCGCGGCGCCGGTCGCGCGGGGTGGCGATGCTCGCGGCTACCAGATGCGCGCGCGCTGTTCCGCGTTGCGCACCATCGGGTCGCCGTCCTTGCAGCCGAATGCCTTGGCGAACTCCTCGAGGTTCGAGAGCGGCCCGTCGACGCGCCAGTGACCCGGCGCGTGCGGATCCGTGTTGACCTGTGTGCGCGCCGCTTCGGGACGCTGCAGCCGCCGCCAGATCGCGGCGTATGCGAGGAAGAAGCGCTGCTCGGGCGTGAAGCCTTCGATCAGCCCCGGCCGCGGCTTGCCGGCGAGCTCCTTCTGGAGCGCGGCGTAGGCCAGCGCGAGCCCGCCCAGGTCGGCGATGTTCTCGCCGAGCGTGAGCCGCCCGTTCACGTGCACCGAGTCGAGGATCGTGTAGCCGCTGAACTGCTCCGCGACCTTCGTCGCGCGCGTGCGGAAGCGCGTGGCATCATCCGGCTGCCACCAGTCGCGCAGGTTGCCCTTGGGGTCGAACAGCCGGCCCTGGTCGTCGAAGCCGTGCGTCATCTCGTGGCCGATCACCGCGCCGATCGCGCCGTAGTTCGCGGCGTCGTCCCACGACGGGTCGTAGAACGGCGGCTGCAGGATGCCGGCGGGGAAGTTGATGCTGTTGAGCGTCGGGCTGTAGAACGCGTTCACGGTCGGCGCGGTCATCGTCCACTCGCCGCGCTCGGTCGGCTTGCCGATCTTGTCGTACTGACGCTTCGTTTCGGCGACCCGCACGCTCTGGCGGTTGTCGAAGAACGGGCCGGGCGCGAGTTTGACCGCGGAGTAGTCGCGCCACTTGTCGGGGTAGCCGATGCGCTCCGCGAACGCGGCGAGCTTGATGCGGGCCGCCTGCCGCGTGGAGTCGCTCATCCAATCGAGCACTTTGAGCCGGTCGTCGAGCGCGGCCTCGAGGTTGTGGACGAGCTTGAGCGCGCGCTGCTTCGCCTCGGGCGGGAAGTGCTCCTTCACGTAGACCTGCCCCAGCGCGTCGCCGAGCCCGATGTCGGTCGCACGCAGGCAGCGCTTCCAGCGCGGCTGCATCTCGGTCCCGCCCGAGAGCACGCGCGAGAAGCGGAAGTCCTCGGCGACGAACGCCGAGCTGAGCGTCGGCTCCGCGTCCTCGATCACGCGCCAGCGCAGGTAAGCCTGCCACGCCGGCAGCGGCGTCGCGGCGATCACCGAGTCGAGGCCGGCGAAGAACGTCGGCTGGCCGACGTTGACCGAATCGAACGCGGGGCCGTTGCGTTTCGCGATGTACGCCGCCCAGTCGAAGGAGGGCGTCATGCGCTCGAGATCGGCCACCGACACGAAGTGGTAGTTGGCGTAGGGATCGCGCCGCTGGATGTTGGTGTTCGACTTGCGTGCGAGCGCGGTCTCGATGTCCACGATCTGCCCGGCCGCCGCGCGCGCGTCCGATTCCGACGTTCCGGTGAGCTGGAAGGAGCGCACGATGTGGTCGGCGTACTCCTTGCGCGTCGCCGTCGAGGCGGAGTCGCGCTTGAGGTAGTAGTCGCGGTCGGGCAGTCCGAGCCCGCCCTGTGCGGCGTTCGCGATCATGCGGTCGCTGTTCTTCGCGTCCTGGAACGCGCCGAAGAGGAACAGCGCGCGAACGCCGTGCGCGTGCAACCACGCGACCTCCGCCGGCAGGTCCGACTTGGACTTCATGCCGTCGATCGCACTGAGCAGCGGCTGCATCGGCTTCATGCCCTCGCGTTCGGCCTCGAGCGAGTCCATGCAGCTGCCGTAGTAGACCCCGAGCCGCTGCTCGTCGGACCCGGCCGGGGCCTGCTTGTCGTGCTCGGCGCGTTCGAGGATCTCGTAGAGCGTGGCCTGGTTGCGCTCGGCGAGCTCCGCGAAGCTGCCCCACGCCGACATCGTGGACGGGATCGAATGGGTCTTGATCCAGCCGCCGTTGGCGTACTCGTCGAAGTCGCGACACGGCGAGCACGTCGTGTCGAAGTTGGCGGCGGGGAAGACGACCGGCGGTTGGCCCGCGGCCGCGGCCAGCCCGGGAACGAGAGTGAGGAGCAGCGCGGCGGACGAAAGGAGTCGCTTCGTCATTGGGCGAGGACCTCGGACGAATCGGGAGGTGAGAGCCGGGAGCAGGACCGCGCGCTCCCGAGGGACGGGCCGGCGCGCAGGCTAGGCGAGCCGTGCCACCAGAGCATGGAAAAACCTCACGAGCGCGCCGCCCGGGACGCCGAGTGCGCCCGGGCGGGCGTTCGCGGGGGCCGGAACGGCGTTCCCGGCCGGAACCTACCGCGTGAGTCGCAGCGCGAGCGCGCCGCGCCAGTCCGCCGAGCTCGCGCCCGCGACGTGCGCGAGGCCGTCGATCCACTCGCGTCCGGCGCGCACCGAAACGTCCACCCCGCTCGCCGGCCAGAATCGGATGGTGCCATCGAGCGTGCGGGTTTCCTGGACGACTCCGGCGAGCGAGGAGGGATCGGGCACCGTTCCGCCCGGCACGAACGGATCGTCGATGCCCTCGGCGCCCCGCCGCGTGCGCGCGGCGACCGCCTCGAGCTGCCAGTCGCCACCCGGGTCCCACGTGACGCGCGAGCGCAGCCGCCGCGAGCCGGGCCCCGTCGGGAAGCCGATCGGCATGCCGTCCGCTTCGAACGTGCGCCCGAAGTACGAGGTGTAGACGTAGCGCGAAAGCCAGGTCGCTTCGGCGTTCCAGCTCACGCGCGTGCCGAGCACCTCGCCCGCGCCGTTCCAGCCGAGCTGCCAGCCGTACTTGTTGGGGATCATCGCGGTTCGCGCGTGCAGGTCGTCGATCAGCAGCTCGCCGTAGATCCGCGAGCCATCCGCGACGCGCACCGAGGCGTCCATCGACACCATGACGTTGTTGCGCAACGTACCGGTCGTATCGGGGTGGTCCTGGTCGAGCAGCCGTTGCGCGAGCGCGTAGGGGACGACGCCGGCAAGGTAGACGCCCTGCCAGCCGCCCGCGTGGTAGCGCGCGGCCTCGCTCACGCCGAGTCGCGTGTTGTCCCACGGCTGCCACTCGAGCCGGTGCGCCGCGAGCTGCTCCCCGGAGCCTGGATCGGTCGTCGCGTCGAACGCGAACGCGTCGAGACGCACCGCCTCCAGCCTCGCGTGGAGCATCAGGCCGTTGAGCGGCGCCGCGGTGCGCGAGAGGAGCAGCGAGCCCTCCTCGCCGGGGCCCCAGCTCCAGCGCGAGCGGCCGAGTTGCAGGTCCCACGCCGTCCCCGACGAGTAGGCGACGTAGCTCTCCTCGGTGCTGAGGGCAACGTCGCTGTTCGCGACCAGCGGGTCGCTGAACGCACGCACGCCGTGCAGCTCGCCCGCGAAGAGGTGCGAGTAGAGGAACCAGTGGTCCACCTGGACCCCGGCGCGCACGTGCAGCCCGCTGCCGTCGAGCCAGTCGCGTCCGACGCCACCCGGCGAGTCGTCGACGTCGCGCTCGCCCTCGAAGCCCGCCGAGACTTCGAGCCGCTGGTCGCCCGGCCACGCGCGCTGCAGCAGCCGCGGCGTCGAGGTGGGTCCCTCGCCCGAGAGCGCGCCGTCCGCGTCGCGCTCGAGCTCGCGCCGCACCCGCCGTGCGGCGAGTCCGCGCCAGCCGTCGAGCCCGCCCGCTCGCCCACGCACGCCGAGCAGCCCGCGCACCTCGAGCGGCCACGCGTCGAGGTGCGGCAGCGCGAGCCCGCTCGAGTCGGCCCCGCCCGCGTCGAGATCGAGGATCCTCAGCTCGGCCTCGATCGGGTCGCCGACCGGCACGAACTGGGGCGGGGCCGCCTGCGCCCGCGCGGCGAGCAGCGCGGTCAGCGCGAGCAGGATCGCCAACGGGCGGGCGGGCGGACGGTCGAGCATCGGCGCATGCTAGGGGCTGGGCCGCCACGCGGCCAGCGCGCGGCGCCGTCGCGACGACCAGCGTGACGGCGATCGTAGCGGTGCGCGTGGCCGGGAAGTCCGGAGCAGGTGCCCCGCAGGCATTTCGATCGCGCCCGGCGCGCCGGACGGACAGCTCGGCGGGCCGAGGCGTGTCATGGTGATCGTCGGGCCTGGTTTGACCGTCGTTCCGGCGCTCCATTAAGGTCCCTCGCCTCACTCCGGTACGGCCTGCGCCGCCCGACCCCCTCGGGGTCGCGAGCGGGCGAGGCCCGCCGGAATGCCCCGTAAGGAGGCCCGTCCATGCGTCCCGGCAACCCCGAGGCGCTCTCCGCCCCGTACGATCCGCGCCGCATCGAGCCACCGCTCTATCCGTTCTGGGAGCAGCTCGGCGTCTTCCAGCCGCGCGCAGGGGACGGCCGCCCGCCGTTCGTGATCGCGATCCCGCCGCCCAACGTGACCGGATCGCTCACCATGGGGCACCTGCTCGGCGAGTCCGTGCGCGACTGCATCATCCGCTGGCAGCGGATGGAGGGCCGCGAGACCCTCTACATCCCGGGCATGGACCACGCGGGCATCGCCACGCAGAACGTGGTGGAGAAGAAGCTCCGCGCCGAGGGACGCAGCCGCCAGGAGCTGGGGCGCGAGGAGTTCGTGAACGAGGTATGGCGCTGGAAGGAGCAGTACGGCGGCCTCATCTTCCGGCAGGAGCGCCGGCTCGGCACCTCGCCCGACTGGACGCGCGAGCGCTTCACGTTCGACGAGGGCTACTCGAACGCGGTGCTGCACGTGTTCAAGCGGCTCTACGACGAGGGTCTCGTCTATCGCGGCCGCTACATCGTCAACTGGTGCCCGCGCTGCCAGACCGCGCTCTCCGACGAAGAGGTCGACCACCAGGAGACGCAGGGCAGCCTCTGGCACATCCGCTACCCCGTGAAGGACAGCGATCGCGCGCTCGTCGTGGCGACGACGCGGCCCGAGACGATGCTGGGCGACACCGCCGTGGCCGTGAACCCGAAGGACACGCGCTACAAGAAGCTCGTCGGCAGGACCGCGGTGCTCCCGCTCGTGCGGCGCGAGATCCCGATCGTCGCCGACGCGATGGTCGATCCCAAGTTCGGCACCGGCGCCGTGAAGGTGACGCCGGCGCACGACCCCGACGACTTCGAGACCGGCCGCCGCCACGGGCTGCCCGAGCTGATCGTGATGGACGAGGCTGGCGTGATGAACGAGAACGCCGGCGACTTCCGCGGCCTCGACCGCTTCGAGGCGCGCAAGCGCATCGTCGCGGCGCTGCAGGACGCGGGCTACCTCGAGAAGGTGGAGCCGCATGTGCACAGCGTCGGGCACTGCTCGCGCTGCGGCACCGTGATCGAGCCGTACCTGTCGTGGCAGTGGTTCGTGAAGATGGCACCGCTCGCCGCGCCCGCGATCGAGGCCGCGAAGAAGGGCCGCGTGAAAATGTTCCCGGCGCGCTGGAAGAAGGTGTATCTCAACTGGCTCGAGAACATCCGCGACTGGTGCATCTCGCGCCAGCTGTGGTGGGGCCACCGCATCCCGGTGTGGTATCGCGGCGACGAGATGGTCGTGTCCGCGACGCCGCCCGAGGGCGAGGGCTGGCGCCAGGACGAGGACGTGCTCGACACCTGGTTCTCGTCGTGGCTCTGGCCGTTCGCGACGCTGGGCTGGCCCGAATCGACGCCCGACCTCGCACGCTTCTATCCCAACAGCCTCATGGTGACCGGCAGTGACATCATTTTCTTCTGGGTGTCGCGCATGATCATGGCCGGCTACCACTTCATGGGCGAGGCGCCGTTCGCGCACGTCTACTTCACGAGCATCGTGCGCGACGCGCAGGGCCGGAAGATGAGCAAGTCGCTCGGCAACTCGCCCGATCCGCTCGCGATGATCGAGAAGTACGGCGCCGATTCGGTGCGCTTCACGATGATCCAGACGCCGACGGGTCAGGACCTGCTGTTCGACGAAAAGCGGCTCGAGACGGGCCAGTTCTTCGCGAACAAGATGTGGAATGCCGCGCGCCTGGTGCGCATGCGGCTCGGCGACGAGAACGTCGCGTCGCTGCGCGAGTCGCAGCTCGAGCTCGGGCACGCCGACCGCTGGATCCTGTCGCGCTTCGCGAACGCCATCAAGGACGTGACGCGCAATTTGAAGACGTACCGCTTCGCGGAGGCGGGGCAGGCGATCTACCACTTCGCGTGGAACGAGTACTGCGACTGGTACCTCGAGATGGCGAAGCCGCGCTGGGCGCTCGCCGAGCGCGAGGGGGGCGTCGGGGCGTTGAGCGCGACCGAGCGCGCCGAGCTGCGCACCGTGCGCTGGGTGTCGTGGAAGGTGCTCGATGGCATCCTGCGGCTGCTCCATCCGTTCATGCCGTTCGTGAGCGAGGAGATCTGGCAGGCGCTGCCGCACGACGGCAAGGCGCTCGCGCTCGCGGCGTGGCCGCGCGCGAAGCGGGCCTGGTTCGATGCGGCGGTCGAGCGCGAGGTGGCGTTCATGCAGGACGTCGTGATCGCGGTGCGGAACCTGCGCGCCGAACAGAAGATCGCGCCCGGGCGGGCGGTTCCCGTCGTGGTGCGCGGCTCGCAGCCCCAGCTCGACCTGCTCGAGCGGCTGTCGCGCCAGCTCCTGCCGCTGGCGCGCATCGAGTCGCTCGAGCTCGCGCGCGACGGCGCGCGGCCCGAGGTCGCGGCGTCGGCCGTGGTCGCGGGCGCCGAGGTGTTCCTGCCGCTCGACGGCCTCGTGGATCTCGACGAGGAACGGGCGCGGCTCGCGCGCGAGGCCGAGAAGCTGCTCACCGACCTCGAGAGCGTGAAGAAGAAGCTTCGCAACCAGGACTTCCTCGGGAAGGCGCGGCCGGAGATCGTCGAGCGCGAACGCACGCGCCTCGGCCAGCTCGAGGAGACGCTCGACAAGCTGCGTCGCGCCCAGCAGAGCCTGAGCACGGTGAGGGAGTAGGGCGAACGCCGCGGTCGCACGCGATCACGCGCAGCGCTCCACTTCCCCCACGGAGCGAAGGAGCGACGTGCTGCCGAGATCGCCCGGCCGTTCCGGCCGTTTACGGGTGCTCGCGCTGCTCGGCCTGCTCCGGGGGACGCTCGCCGTCCACCTCGAGGTCTGATCTCGGATCGGATTCTCGCTCGGCGCTTCCGGACGAGCGCGTTCGCATCGTCCCACGGCGCGCCGTGAGCGGGAAGCGCGCGGCCGCGCGGCCTCGGGGGGTGCCTTCGAACTACAGCCCGTCGTACTTCGAGTAGCCGCGCAGGTTCCAGTAGTCGGGCGGCTCGCTCGCGGTGTACGTGATGTGCGTGATCGCCTTGATGTTCTTGAGGCCGAGCTTGACCGGCACGAGCAGCCGCAGCGGCGCGCCGTGCGCGAGCGAGAGCGGCTGGCCGTTGTGGTGCGTGGCGAGCAGCGTCTGCGGATGGCGCGCGGTCTCGAGGTCGAGCGAGACGAAGTAGGGCTCGGGCCTGCCGGCGAGATCGAGGCTTGCGTCGGAGCGCAACGCCGCCCAGCGCGCCCCGGGCGCGGGCGGAAACGCCGCGAGCAGGTCGGCGAAGCGCAGCCCGCCCCACCACGCGATGGCGCTCCAACCCTCGACGCAGACGAGCCGCGTCACCTGCCCGACGAGCGCGAAGCGCGAGACCAGCCGGTCGCGCGTCAGCCGGATCGTCGCGCCCGAGGCGAGCCCGTCGAGCTGCAGCGCCCAGGCGCCCAGGATCTCCGGACCGGGCGTGCGTCCGTGATAGTTGTTGCGCAGCGGCTCGATGTCGGAGACGTGGTAGGTCGGAACGCGGCGATCCTTCGAGTAGAGCGCCGCGGCCACGTCGTCGTCGAACGTGAGCGCGCGATCGAGGAGCTGCTCGCGTCGCGCGCCCGTGAGTCCGGCGCGCGCCGCGAGCGTGTCGAGCGGATCATGGATCGCGCCGGGGAAGAGCCGCGACTTGGCGCGGTCGGGCAGCAGCCACCACGCGCCCGCCGCGACCACCGCAGCGCCGAGCCCGAAGATGAGGAAGTCGCGCCGGCTCTGCGCGCGCAGGCGACGCAGCGGAAGCTCGAGCACGGTCTCGGGCCGCTCGGGGTTCGCATCACGCCAGCTCCTGTGCGGTGCTCGCGCGGGAGCTGGCACCGGTGGCTCCCCGGCCTTCGCGGGTGCGTTCGCAGCTTCGGGCATCGCTTCGGCCGCCGGGCTCGCCTCCGGCGTGGCTTCGGCCCCCGATCCCGACGTCGCTTCCGCGCCCCGCGCCGGGTCGGTCCTGGCTTCGGCCGCGGCATCGGGCGCCGTCGCCCGCAGGTCCTCGGCCTCGCTCGGCTTGCTCGATTCCGGTTCGAGCGGCTCGCGCTCGTCGGACTCACTCATGGGAGTCGTCCTTCACGCGCAGCGACCAGCCCGTGATCATCGAGCGGAACGTGTCCCAGCCATCTGCGATCACGAGCACGACGTGCGGCACGATGAACGTGCCGAGCACGACCATGCTGATGAAGTGCAGGACGCGTGCGCCGTCGTAGCCACCGAAGCAGGCCGCGAGCCAGCCGAGCTGCGACGGCTTGTGCATCGCCCAGCCCGACGCGACGATCAACGTGCCGAAGACCGGCATCGAGAAATACGCGGCGCGCTGCAGCGCGTTGTACTTGGACGCCACGTGCGGATGCGGCCAGGGCCGGCGCAAGAGGGCCATCGGCACGACGCCGGCGTAGTAGCGCATCATCGCGAGCGCGCCGGGGCCGTCCGCCGGTCGCGGCAGCAGCGCGCGCCAGCCGCCGCCCGCGATCAGGCCGAGCAGGTAGAGCGCGCCGTTCACCATGAAGAAGTAGGCGAGTGCCCAGTGGAGTCGCAGCGCGATCGCGAGCTGGCCGCCGCCCAGCCCCGCGTGGTCGTAGATCCACAGCCCGGGCGCGCCGCCGTGATCGTGCAGCGCGTTCGCGATCCACGTGCCCGCGTCCATCAGCCAGTCGCCGCGCGGCGAGCCGGGGCGGGCGGCGTGCGTGAAGACCGGCGCGGCCCAGTAGATCGACAGTCCGCTCGCGAGGAGGCCGAAGAGCAGCGGCAGGTTCGCCCAGTGCGTGAGCCGGACGAGCGCGTGATGCTTCGCGACGACGCGAACGGTCGGTCCGGGCGGCGCTGTCGCGCGGGGCGGCTTCTGCTGCTCCATGGCGGTTCTTCCTCGGCGGGGGAGACCCATCAACGCCCTGCTACGCAGCATACGCGAAGCCGTGACGCGTGGGGGCGCCGAGCATGGGGGTCAAGACGCGGACCGCGGTGGCCGAAAACGAAGGGGCCGGGCGGCGTCGCTCTCCGCTCCGGCGCCCGAGCCCGCTCACCGACTCTCGACCGCGTGCACGGAGTGCCATGCGCATCCCGCCGACCGCCCTGCTCACCGCTCTCCTCCTGCTCGCGCCGGGGCTCGCACCCGGCGCGGAGCTCACGGGCACGCTGTGGGTGAGTCGGGCCGTCGCTCAGCACTGGCCGGACCGCGCCGCGGTCACCTCGGCGACGCGCCGTGCGGTGGTGCGCGACCAGCGTGGCGTGACCGACGCGGTCGTTTGGATCGAGCAGATCCCGGACAAGGTCGAGCGGCAGCTCGCTGACGGCGGCATCCACTGGTTCTGGCGGCGGCGTGGGACGCCGCACCTGCCCTGCCTCGTCCAGAACGCGCACGCCTTCACGCCGCACGTGCTCGCGGTCGTGAGCGGCACGCAGGTCGAGTTCCGCAATCTCGACCGCGTCTACCACAACGCGTTCAGCGTCTCGGCCGCGCAGCGCTTCGACATCGGCAAGTACCCGCCGGGCCGTTCCGACACCGTGCTGTTCGAGCACCCGGGCGTCGTCAACTTGCACTGCGACATCCATCCCGACGAGCTCGGCTTCGTCGTGGTCACGCCGAATCACGCCTCGGCGCGTCCCGACTCGACCGGCGCCTTCGTGCTGCCGCACCTGCCGCCCGGTCACTACACCGCTCGCGCGTGGCATCCGCGCCTGGGCGAGACCCACGTGGCGTTCGACGTGCCCAAGCGCGGCAGCGTCGATCTGAGACTGGTGCTCTGACCGTGCGAATCGGACTGCGCTGGCGGATCCTCTCGCTCGTCCTGCTGACGCCGCTCGTGCTCGCGCTCGCGGTGATGTTCACCGTGCACCGCAACGTGAAGCAGCACGTCAACAGCTCGAGCATCCACGAGAGCCTGGAGCATTCGGTCGCGGTGTTCGAGAGCATGCTGACGACGCGCTCGCGGGCGCTCGCGGGTGGCGGCCGCGTGGTCGTCCAGGATCCGCGCTTCTTCTCGCTGCTCATGCTCGCGTCCTCGCAGCGCGACTCGCGGTTCACCGCGACGGTGAAGGGCATGGCGTCGGACTTCAACCGCATCACGCAGACCGAGGTGTTCGAGGTGCTCGACCGCCAGGGCCGGCTGCTCGCCTCGGTCGGCCCCGCCACGACGGCGCGGCCCGCGCGCGAGGCGCTGGTGGGTGCCGCGCTCACGGGGCGGGGCGCCGAGGGCCTGCTCGTCCAGGGACGCGCGTGCTATCAGGCCGCGGCGACGCCGGTGTTCGCCGACGGCCGGGTGATCGGCGTGCTCCTGCTGGGCGCGCGCGTGGGCGAGGAGCTCGCCCGCGAGCTCAAGTCCGAGATGCACTGCGAGGTCACGTTCCTGAACGGCAGCACCGTGACCGGAACGACGCTGCAGCGCACCGCCGACCTCGCCGCACTCGAGCGCACCCTGAGCGGCATCGATCCGGTGGCCACCCCGGACCTCAAGAGCCTCGGTGTGCTGCGCGTGCGCGCGTCGGGCTCCGTCTACCTGACGCTCGTACGCCGCATCCCTGGCGCCGCGCCGGATGGCTCGCAGCTCTACGTGATGCAGCGCTCGTTCGATCCCGAGAGTGCGTTCCAGGGCCAGATGCGCCACGACCTGCTCGAGCTCGGCGTGCTCGCGCTGCTCATGGCGCTGATCACGGGCTGGCTGCTCAGCAACCAGATCGTCGGCCCGCTCAACGCGCTCGTGCGCGGCGCGCGCGCGATGGAAGCAGGCGACTACGCCCACCCGCTGCGGGTGTGGCATCACGACGAGATCGGCTACCTCGTCGAACGCTTCGTCGCGATGCGCAAGCGCGAAGAGGCCTACGTCGCGAGCCTCGAGCAGACGACGCGCCTCAAGAGCGAGTTCCTGAGCTTCGCCTCGAGCGAGCTGCGTACTCCGATCAGCGCGCTCGCCGGCTATCGCGAGCTGCTCTCGAGCGAGACGTTCGGACCGGTCACGGCGCAGCAGCGGCAGGCGCTCGCGGCGATGCACGAATCGATCATGCGGCTGACCGGCGTCGCCGAGGAGGCGACGCGCATGGCGCAGCTCCGCGGCGAGCGTCTGCGTCTGAACCTGCAGCGCTGCGAGCTCGAGCCGCTCGTGCAGACCGGCGTCGGCACCGCGATCGCGCAGGGTCGCCAGCGGCCCGTGCGCGTGGACCTCGCCTGCCAGAACTTCGCCACGCCCGTCGAGGCGGACGAGAACGCGCTCGGTCACGCGGTCGCGCACCTGGTCACGAACGCAATCCGCTTCACGCCCGACGGCGGCGAGGTCGACGTCCGCGTGCTCACCCACGGCGACCGCGTGCGCGTCGAGGTGCGCGACCACGGGACCGGGATCGCGCCGGGCAGGCTCGAGGAGCTGCTCACCCGCAGCGCACCCACCGGCACGTCGCTCCACCACGAGACGTCGGCCGGCCTCGAGTACCGCTCGACGGGGCTCGGGCTCGGCCTGCCCGTGACGGTTGCGATTGTCGAGGCCCACGGCGGCAAGCTCACCGCGAAGAGCCGCGAGGGCGAAGGCAGCACGTTCGTGATCGAGCTGCCGATCGCCGCCGAATCCTCGAACGCCGCGGCCGCGTAGTCGGGCACCGCGAGGGCCTGCCGGCGCTCCACGCCGTCCCCGGATCGAACCTACGTCGAATCGCGCCGCCAGTGGGCGACGCGGAGCGGCCCCATCATCGAATCCCAGACCGAGCGCTCGACGAGCCGTCGGCCTTCCGCCGCCACCGCCTCGGTGCGCCGCGCGGCCTCGCGCCTGACGTTGGAGTTCGGGCTCCGCACGATCACCCACACGTCGGAGAATCGCGAGGAGTTTGCGCGTGCGGCCCGCTCCATCTCGTCGAGCTGGGTGGGCGTGTAGTGCGCGGCGAAGGGCTCGGCGGGATGCCCAACCTCGAATGCCGCAACGGGATGTGTCATTCGGCGATCGTAGTACGCGAACGGATCGACATCGAACGGCACGAGCACCGTGGTTTGTTCGGGTCGGCCCGAGGCGGCGATTGCGGCGGCCACCTGGCGCCATGGTTCCTTGGAGTAGTCGTGCTCGTAGCGGAGGAGACCGAGCCCCGCGAGCGCGACGAGCCATGCACCGAGCAGCGCCCGCAGCGGCGCGCCCGGAAGGCGCGTGACGCCGAGCGTGACGAGCGCCGAGACGAAGGGGGTGAGGAACACGAAGTAGCGCGCGAGAAAGAGCGGCTGCTGGAGCGACGCGACGACGACGGCGAGCACCGGCACCGCCCCGCCGGCCCACGCGACCCGGGCGAGCGTGCCGCGGGCGTCCGCGCGCGCGAGGCTGCGCAGCGAGAGCGCGAGCGCGAAGCACGGCGGCAGCGCGACCACCGCCCACGCGACGCCGCGCGGGAGCCAGGCGTCGAGGCCTGGCCAGCTGGAGAGCGGCGGCGCCGTGACCACCGGCAGCGGCGCGATCAGCAGGGCGCGGAGCAGCTTGAAGATGCTCTTCGTGTCCGTGTCGGGCACGTACCAGTGCGAGCTCGACAGGTGCTCGGAGAGCCCGCGCCCGTACCACGCCCAGGGCGAGTACGCGGCCACCGCGAGCGCCAGCGCGCCGAGCCACGGCAGGAGCCGGCGGCGGCCCTCGGGCGTGAGCACGGCGAGCGCACCCTGGGCGGCGATCCCCAGCGCGGCGATGCTCTGCGTCCAGAGTCCGAGCGCGGTCGCGAGTGCGAGCGGCACGACGGCGCGCGCCTTGCCCTGGAGGAGCCGCGCGTGGCACCACAGGCCCGCGACGAGCAGCGCGCCGACGAGCGTGTACGTGCGGGCCTCCTGGGCGTACATGACCTGGAAGGGCGAGAGCGCCGTCAGCAGCGCGGCGAACGTCGCCGCTCCCCGCCCGAGCGCGAGCCTCGCGAGCCGGTAGGTGAGCCAGACGAGCACGAGCGAGGCGAGCGCCGAGACGAGCCGCAAGTGGGCCTCGTCGTCGTGGCCGCGGATCGCCCACGACGTGAGCAGGTAGTAGAGCGGCGGACTCGCGTCGCGCTCGACGCAGCGGCGCAGCATCGCGCCGAACGGGAGCGAAGCGGCGGTCCAGGTCGAGCCCTCGTCGGTCCAGAGCGAGCGCGCCCCGAGCCCGTCGAAGCGCACGAGCGCGGCGAGCGCGAGCACCGCGGGCGCGCCGAGCCGAGCCGGATCGAAGCGGCCGTCGCGCTCGCGTGGGGCGACGGCGGCGCTCACGTCGCGTCCTT
>DATJXF010000155.1:0-32075 GCA_035500415.1 Candidatus Acidiferrales bacterium
GCAGCACGATCGCGCCGCGCTGCGCCGCCGTCATGCGCGGCGGCAGCAGCCCCTTCGAGGTCGACACCAGGTCGAGCAGCGCCGAGGTGTCCGCCGGCGCGCCGGTCGTGTTCACGCCAACGCCCTGCGCCTGCACGGCGCTCGCCACGAGCGTGCCCAGCAGCAGCAGCGAGACCAGCGAGCGACGGTGCGGCCGCATGCGGTCCTCCGAGGATGGGGCGAGCCGCCGGAGCGGCCGCGAATCCGGCGTAATTCTACCCGTTCGGGCACCCTCGTCCGCCACCAGAAAATGCACCCGCCCGGCCCGGGCGGCCCCCGGGCCCCGGGCTCAGTGCAGCCGCTTGCGCCGGTTCCGGACGAAGTCGCGGAACACGCAGGCCCCGAGATCGTTCGGATCGGCCTCGTAGATGCGGCCGTGGTTCAGCTCGGTCAGTTTGCGCACGAAGTCGAGCAGCACGCCGTCGGCGGCGAGCATGAAGGTCGTGATCGTGATGCGCTTGCGCCGGCAGTGCACGGCTTCTTCGAGCGTCTTGTTCACGATCCTGGGGTCCAGTCCGAACGGATTCTTGTAGAGCCGTCCGTTCTCACGCATGCAGCTCGGCTTGCCGTCCGTGATCATGAAGATCTGCTTGTTGACGCCCTTGCGGCTCTCGAGCACGCGCCGCGCGAGCTGCAGCCCGGCGCGCGTGTTGGTGTGGAACGGCCCGGCCTGGATTTTCATGAGATCGCGCAGCGGCACGCGCGCCGCGTCGTCGCCGAACAGCACGACGTCGAGGCTGTCCTTGGGGTAGCGCGTCTGGATGAGCTGCGTGAGCGCGAGCGCGATCTTCTTGGCGGGCGTGATGCGATCCTCGCCGTACAGGATCATCGAGTGGCTGATGTCGACCATCAGCACCGTCGCGCAGGCCGAGGTGTGCTCCTGCTCGTAGACCTCGAGATCGTCCTCGCTCAGCGTGAGATCGTCGATGCCCTGTCGTTTGACGGCGTTGCTGACCGAGCCGAGCGGGTCGAGGTTCGCGAGGTCGTCGCCGAAGTGCCACGCGCGCGTCTCGGAGAGCCGCTCGCCGCCGGCGCCCGCGACCGGCGTTCGATGGTCGCCCGCTCCACCCGCGCGCAGCGTGCTGAAGATCTCGTTGAGCGAGTCCTGTCGGATGCGCCGCTCGCCCCTGGGCGTCACCTGGAAACCCTGCCCGGTGCGCTGCACCTCGCCCGATTCCTCGAGCAGCTTCTTGAACTCCTCGATGCCGAAGTTCTCGTCGAAGAAGCCGTACTCGCGGCCGAAGTGCTCCATCCAGCGCAGCGCCTCGTCGACGTCGCCGCCCGTCTGCAGCAGGAGGTTGCGGTAGATCTCCATGAGCTGCTTCAGGTGCTCGAGGTCGCCGGGCTTCGGTCCGCGCCACTTCGTGTAGTCGAACCTCACGACGACGCTCCGCCCGCGCGCGCGATCAGCACCGCGTAACCGGGGTTGCCGCGGCGCGGCTCGCGGCCCTGCTCGACGATCGCGAGACCGGCCGCGGCCAGCCACTCGCGATAGCGCGCGATCCCGGCCTGGCTGTAGTACATCCGTGCGCCGGAGACGCCGCGCCAGTTCTCCTCGACCCCCGTCCAGGGCTCCTGACCCACGACCGCGAGCACGTGTCCGCCCGGCGCGAGCCAGCCCGCGATGCGCGCCAGCATCGGCGCGTGCTCGGCGAGCGGCAGGTGGATGAGCGAGTAGAACGCGAGCACGGCGTCGAACGATCCCGCTGGCGCGTCGAGCGCGCTCATGTCGGCGCAGACGAAACGCGCGGCGGGAACGAGCACGCGGGCGCGTTCGACCTGCACGGGCGAGAGATCGACACCCGTCACCTCGAAGTGCGGCGCGAGCGCTCGCGCGACGGGCACGCCGTTGCCGCAGCCCAGGTCGAGCACCCGGCCGCCCGCCGGGATCCGCGGAACGATCCGCGAGAGCCAGTACGCGTACGCCGAGCCTTCGAGCGGGAAGGTGTCACCGCGGTACGCGAGCGAGGCGCGCGCGTAGCCGTCGAGCACGATCGCACGCGCGTCCGGATCGGCGGGGCGTGCCGGCGTCGCGCCCGGAGCCGTCGCGTCGAGCACGCCGCCCTCAGTCCTCGCCGAGTCCGGAGAGCATGCTCTTCAGCATGTCCTTGTACTCGGTCTGGGCACCCTCGGTGCGCTCGCGCGACAGCATCGAGCACTGGTGCAGGCCCTCGAGCACGAGCTCCATCGCGACCGCGTGCTCGTCGAGATCGGCGGGCTCGAGGTAGCGCGCCGCGAGCGGGCCGAGCCCCTTCACCTGCGAGAGGGCGAGCGCGTATTCCTTGCCCGGCATGTCGTCGCCGATCTGGAGGTGCTGGCCGCTCGAGAACCACTCGAGCACGGGGCGGTATTCCGAAGCGGCCTGCGGCTCGGCTTCCTCCGCGGTCGCGGCGGCCGCGCCGCGACCGCGCGCCCGCCGCGGCTTGAACGCGTCCGGCAGGCGCTGCTGGAAGACCGCCTTCACGCCCCGCCCGAGCAGCGCGCGCGCCACGTTCTGCGCGCCCTCCTGCTCGCCCTCCAGCACCAGCTCGACCTTGCCGCTCACCGCGCTCACGGCGAGCTGCAGGTCGCAGACGCGCGTCGTCACCCGCGCCTCGCCGGTGCGCAGGCCGCGGCGCTCGGCGTTGCTGACGAGGTTCTCGATCAGCGCGATCGGCAGCCGCGCCGAGACGCCGGAGTTCTGGTCGACGTACTCGCTCTTGCGTGCCTGGATCGCGACCTCCTCGACGAGCTCGCGCATGAACGAAGGCACGGCCACCTCGACGCCCGACTCGCGGCGCGTCCACGCCTCCTGCCGCGTGATGTCGACGCCCTGCTCGCGCGTCGTCGGGTAGTGCGTCACGATCTGCGAGTTGATGCGGTCGCGCAGCGGCGTGATGATGTTGCCGCGGTTCGTGTAGTCCTCGGGGTTCGCCGAGAACACCATCGCGACGTCGAGCGGAATCCGCACCGGGAAGCCGCGGATCTGGAAATCCTTCTCTTCGAGGATGTTGAGCAGGCCGACCTGGATGCGAGGCTGCAGGTCGGGCAGCTCGTTGATCGCGAAGATGCCGCGGTTCGTGCGCGGAATGATGCCGTAGTGGATGACGCGCTCGTCCGAGTAGTCGAGCTTGAGCGTCGCGGCCTTGATGGGATCGATGTCGCCGATCAGGTCCGCGATCGTCACGTCCGGCGTCGCGAGCTTCTCCTGATAGCGCTCCTCCCGGTGGATCCAGCGGATCGGCGTCGCGTCGCCGTGCGTGGCGATCTGCTGGCGCGCGAAGTGCGTGAGCGGCTGGAGCGGATCACTGCTGAGTGGACAGCCCTCGATCGCCGGCACCCACTCGTCGAGGAAGCGCGGCAGCGAGCGCAGCAGGCGCGTCTTCGCCTGGCCGCGCAGGCCGAGCAGGATGAAGTCGTGGCGCGACAGCAGGGCGTTCACGATCTGCGGCTCGACCGTCTGCTCGTAGCCGACGATGCCCGGAAACAGCGGCTCGCCGGAGCGCAGCGCGGCGATGGCGTTCGCGCGCAGCTCGTCCTTGACGGAACGCGGGCGATAGCCGGCGGCCCTGAGCTCGGCCACGGTGCGGGGACGGGACATGCGAATCTCCGGAGGGTCCTGCGGGGAGGCGCGGCGGCCTGCGGCCGCGAGTCTATCGCGAGGGCTTCGCAGCCCGCCAGCGCTGAGCCCTCCGATGCGCCCCGGGCGCGAGCGGTTCGCGCGCGTCCGGGGCCGCAACGCGAAGGGGCGGGCCCCGGAGGAGGGCCCGCCCCAGCCGCTGCGTGCGACCGGTCACCAGCCGGCGCGACCACCGAGGCCGTAGGTCGAGAAGTGCGCGAGCTTGGCGTGAACGCACTTGTTGGCGGGATCGTTGGTGCTGGCCATCTCGACCCACTGGTTCAGCTTGGGGTCGAAGTACAGGAACTGCGGAACGACGCCGCGGACGTAGCTCGGCGAGCTCGGATCGAGCGAGGTGCCCGAGTAGTCGATCGTGAGGTCGACCGGCGTGCCGAACTGCGTGCCATCGGGACCGAACTTGACGCGCATCGTGCCGTCGGACGCGGTCGAGATGCTGATCGACGTCGGGGCAGCGAGCGAGTTGGAGTGGAACTGCAGCGACCAGCGCCCGCCCCTCACGACGGTGTTGCCGCTCGGCAACACGAGCTGCGTCACGAGCGGCAGGAAGTTGAGGACGCTGCCCAGGATGTTCGCGTTGGGATCGATGATGAAAATCGGGTCGCTCACGATGCGGAGGACCGTGGAGACGACCGGCGAGAGCAGCGTCTCCGTTGTGCCCAGCAGCCCGCCGCTCGCGGCCGGCGCGACGACGGGTGATGGCGCGCTGCGCACGGAGGACGCCGCCGGCGTCGTCTGGTCGGGCGATGTGGGCAGCGCGCGCCCGCAGCCGCCGACGACGGCGGCGACCGCGACGGCGAGCGCGGCGGCGATCACGGGACGAACGTTTCGACGGATCGACATGAGAGGCTCCCCGGTTGGGTTCGGACGACTGGCCCCGAAGCGGCTTGCCCTGAGATGGCTGCAGGCCCCGTGCCGCGCGTGCCCCGCCAGCGTCGTGCAAGGCGAGAAACGCGGCCGCTGGCGCTTCCAGCACTTGCGCCCCGCCTCTGCGGAACGCACGACGCGTCCTCGCGACCTGCACGCGACGCAGGGACCGGCCGCGGGCTCGCTGGGGCCGCAGCCCACGACGTGCGGGGCAGCTCACCCTCCCGCGGGGCGGTCGCTTCACGGCTCGACCGCGGTCCGATCGCCCATCCCCTACCGTGGCACGCGATCGGACCTGCACCGCGAGCGGCGATCGCGTAGCCTGCCTGCCGCCCATGTCACACGACCCCCGGCTCGCCGAGTGTCTCCTGCTCCAGCGAGCGGTCGCCGCCCACCCCACGCTGGCCGGCCTCGAATCCGACCCCGGCTGGCCGGCACTCTCGGCCCGGCTCTCGGCGTTGCTCGGCGAGGTGCGGCGCCACGCGCCCGCGGCGCCGCCCGCTCCCCCGCGCGATCCCGGCCGGGTTCGCCTCGTCCAGTGGAACATCGAGCACGGCAATTGGTACGAGCGGGTCGAGCGGGCACTGCGCGAGCATCCCGAGCTCGCGGGCGCGGACGTTGTCACGCTCGACGAGATCGACGTCGGCTGCGCTCGCGCCGGCAACCGCGACGTGACGCGCGACCTCGCGCGCGCGCTCGGGCTCCACGGCGTCTGGACCGCACTCTTCCTCGAGACCACCGTCGGGCGCGACGACGATCCGGCCTGTGCCGCCGGGCGTACGAACGAGGAGGGCCTCTTCGGCATCGCCGTGCTCTCGCGCTGGCCGATCGGGGAGGTGCGGCGCGTCGAGCTGCCGAGCCCGCGCGCAATCCAGTTCGAGCTCGAGCGCATGGTGGGCGGACACGCCGCGCTGATCGTCGAGGTGCTGCGGCCCGGCTCACCGTTCGTCGTCGTCGCCGCGCACCTCGAAGTGCACCGCACGCGCGAGCATCGCGCGGATCAGATGCGCGCGATCGTGGAGGCGCTCGCGAACGAGCGCCGCCCCATCGTGCTCGCGGGTGACTTCAACACGCACACCTTCGACCGCGGGCTCTGGCACTCGGCGCTGCACGGTGCGTCCGCGCTGCTGCTGCTGCCCGGTCCCATGCTCCGCGCGCGGCTGCTGCGGCCCGATCGCGGCCCCGCGCGCGAGCCGCTCTTCGCCGAGCTGCGCCGCGGCGGTTTCGAGTGGGCGCGCTTCGTCGACTTCGCGCCGACGCTTCAGCTCCGCGACGACCGGCTCGAGGAGCTGCACGCGCTGCCCGCGCCCGTGCGCCTGCCGGCCCGGCGCGTGCTCCAATGGGCGGTGCATCGCGGCGCGCTGCGGCTCGACTGGATCTGCGGGCGCGGCTGGCGCGCAGGACGGGGGCGCACGGTGCGGGGGCTCGACGGGCCGGGGCGCGCGTCGGATCACGCGCCGATCACGGCGGAGCTCGACGGATGACCGCGGCACGGCGCCGGCGGGCCGGCGCCGTGGGGGGTATCCGCGGTCGTGCGGGTGAGGGGGGTACCCGCCAACACGGGGAGAGGTGGCGCCCGGGCCCGGTCTGATACCTCCGCCTCCCGGCTCACCGCGAGCGCTCTGCTATGGTGCGCCGGCCCGTTTGGGGAGGGGGACGCCCGTGTCCGAGTACGCCATCGAAACCCAGGACCTGACCCGCACCTTCGGCGCCCAGACGGCGGTCGATCACCTGACCCTGCAGGTGCCCGAGGGCTCGTTCTACGGCTTCATGGGGCCGAATGGCGCGGGCAAGTCCACGACGATCAACATCCTGACCGGGCTGCTCGCGCCCAGCTCGGGCAGCGCGCGCGTGCTCGGTTTCGACGTCGCCCGGCAGGATCTCGAGGTCAAGCGCCGCATCGGCGTCGTGCCGGACGGCCTGCACCTCTTCGAGCGGCTGACGGGCGAGGAGCACCTGCGCTTCGTCGCCGAGATCCATGGCCTCTCGCCCGCGGTGGCGCGTGAGCGCGCGCGCGAGCTCATCGCGGCCATGCACCTCGAGGGCGCGGCGCACCGGCCGATTTCCGGCTTCTCGCACGGCATGCGCAAGAAGCTCGCGCTGTCGTGCGCACTGATCCACGAACCGCGCGTGCTGTTCCTCGACGAACCGTTCGAGGGGATCGACGCGATCGCGACGAGCGAGATCCGCGACCTGCTGCGGCAGCTCGTCAGCGTGCGCCGCGTGACCGTGTTCCTGACGTCGCACGTGCTCGAGGTGGTCGAGCGGCTCTGCACGCACGTCGGTATCATCGCGGGCGGGCGGCTCGTCGCGAACGGCTCGCTCGACGAGCTGCGCCGCGACGAACACGGCGGCGTGCACTCGCTCGAGGAACTCTTCCTCAAGCGGGTCGGAGCACCGCGAAGCGAGCCCGGCGCCGGGCTCGACTGGCTGACGCGCGGCGAGGCCGGCGCGTGAGGACGCTGCGGCTGCTGCTGTGGCTGCGCGCCAAGACGTTCCTGCGCTCCACGACGCCGGGCAACCGCATCGGGGGGATCGTCTTCGTGGCGCTCACGCTGCTCGCGTTCTCGCCGGTCTGGATCGCGGGCGCGCTGGGCGCGTACGTGGGCGTGCGACGCGAAGGCGCGCTCGCGCTGCCCGTGATCTTCGGCGCATGCCAGCTGGGGTGGATCTGGCTCGAGCTGCTCTGGGGCGCGCTCGGCCGCACGTTCGATCTCGACGTCCTGCTCCGCTACCCGGTGCGCCCGCGCACGGTGTTCGCGCTCAACATCGTCACGTCGCTCCTCGCGGCGGCCCCGCTCATGACGATGCCCGCGCTCGCGGGCGCGATGATCGGCGCCGCGCAGTCGTACGGCCCGCTCGCGGCGGCGGGCGTCGGGCTCGGTGCGCTCGCGCTGGTGCTCGTGACGGCCGCGCTGCTCCAGGTGCTGCTCGCGCTGCTCGACGAGGTCCTGCGCCGCGAGTGGGTGCGCTGGATCGCGACCGCGGTGCTGGCGCTCTCGTTCGTCGCGCTGCAGCTCACGGTGCGGCGCTGGTTGCTCGATGCGCTGGGGCGCTGGCTGCGGCACGAGGTGACGCCGGAGCAGGCGTTGGGACTCGCCTCGAACGTGCTCGGTGCGGTTCCGACGATCGCCGCGCCGGCGTGGATCGCGAGCGGCGCCCTGTCGGGAGCGCCAGTGCACCTCGCGCTCGGCGTCCTCACGAGCGGCGCGCTGCTCGCGCTCGCCGTACTGCCGGGCGGCTGGCTCATGCGCCGCACCGTGCGCGCGGGCGAGAGCGGCCCCGTGAGCGTGCGCGCGCGGACGAGCCGTGCGGACGGCAGCTTCGCCGGCGTGGCCGCGGTGCTGCCGCGTGGCCTGGGTCTCCTCGTCGCTCGCGAGCTGCGCTACACCGTGCGCCATCCGCAGCGCGTGATCGCCGTCCTCATCTCGCCGCTCGTCGCGGTGCTGTTCCTCGCGGGGCGCGGCGGCGGCCAGACCCTCGGCCTCGCCTTCGTCGGCATCATCATGTCGTCGACCATCGCGAGCACGAGCCAGCTCCAATTCGGCTACGACGGCGCCGGGATCCGCTCGCTCGTGCTGCTGCCGTGCGCGCCGCGCGACATCATCCTCGCGAAGAACCTCGAGCTCCTGCTGCGCATCGCCGTGCAGAGCGCGCTGCTCGGCGTGACGGTGCTGCTCTTCACGCACGGGCAGGTCGGCGCGTTCGCGCTGACCGTGCTGATCGGCGCGTCCGCCGTCGTCGCGTGCGTGCTCGCGATCGGCACGGCGGCGGCGATCGCGAACCCGGTGCGGGCGAGACGGCGCGGGCTGGGCATGCGCTCGAACGGCGGGATGGCGGGGCTCCTCGTCCAGCTCGGCATGATGCTTGTCGCGGGCGCGATCGGTGCACTCATCGCGCTCGCGCGGCTCCTCGCCCACGGCGCCGCGGCGCCGGCCGGCCTGGCGGTCGCCGCGATGCTGCTCGCGATCTCGACGACGATCTGGTGGCGCTCGCTCGACGCCAACGCGGCGCGCTTCGTCGCGGGACGCGAGCGGCTGATCGCCGCCCTCGCCCCCGCCGACGACGACTGAGCGCCCGGCGCGGCCGCGAGGCCGGACACCCGCGGCGCGGCTCAGCGACTCGCGGGCTCCCGCAGGGCCTGCGCTGCGCCGTCGAGCGCGCGCGCGACCTGTTCGAAGCCGGTGCGGAGCAGGAAGGTGTTGGCGCGGCCGAACGACTTCGCCCCGACGATCCAGAAGCCCGGCTCGGCGCTCTCGAACGCGTCCGCGCCGGGAGCCGGAGGCCCGTCGAGCTCGCGGACCTGCAGTTCGCGATGGAGCGAGCCGTCGGGCCCGTAGCCGGTGTTGA
Source organism: Candidatus Acidiferrales bacterium (assembly GCA_035500415.1). GTDB lineage: Bacteria > Eisenbacteria > RBG-16-71-46 > RBG-16-71-46 > RBG-16-71-46 > CAIXRL01. Next base: position 8,873 of record DATJXF010000155.1, read on the forward strand.
CGACGATCTCGTCCGCCTCCTCGACGCGATTTCCGCTCGCGCCGAGCAGCGTGACGCGATAGCGGTGGGTCGCCGAGTTGTATTCGAACCCGTCGACCTCGGCGCCGCCGATCCACGTGACCGCAGCGTGCTCGCCGCGCATGAACGCGTGCGCCGCCGCGTGCAGCGCCGCGCGCGCCGGCAGCGGGTCCGCGCCGCCGATCTCGCCCGCCAGGCGCGGGGCCGGGCGCCGCGTCACCCATGCGACGCTCGTGCCGGGCGCTTCGACCGCGAGCGCTGCGAGCTCGGCGACGGTCGTCGCGGCGCACGCGCCGCTGCCGATCACCAGCGTGCGCCGCCCCGCGTGACGTTCGCGCCGCAACCCGCGGACGTCGTTGCAGTGGTAGGAGAGCTGCGGCGCGAGGTACTGCTCGCCGCGCGCCGGAATGCCTCCGGTGCCCGCCGCGCGCGGCGTGCCATAGACGCCCGATGCGTCGATCAACGAGAACGCGTGCAGGTAGCTCTCCCGCCCGCCCGAGTCGCGCACCATGAGACGGAACGGATGCTCGCGCCGCTCGGGCGTCCCGACGCCGTCGCCCCGGAGTGCGCCGAGCCGCGAGACCTGCACCACCTGCGCGTGCGCGTGGAGCCGGGACGCGAGCTCCGGCGTCGCCGCCAGCGGGGCGATCAGGCGCTCGACGAGCTCGGCGCCCGTGGGCCGCGCATCCGGATCGGGCGCGCTCCAGCCGTGGCGCGCGAGCAGCCGCGCGCTCGCCGGGCCCAGGTTCATGCTCCACGGCGTGAACATGCGCACGTGGCCCCAGGCGATCGCGTGCGCGCCCGGCTCGCCGCGCTCGAAGACGTGAACGTCGAAGCCGCGTTCGACGGCGGCGGCCGCAGCCTCGAGTCCGATGGGGCCCGCGCCGACGATGGCGAGCGTGTTGCGCGCTGGAAGCGGCATGGGGTCTCCGGGGTCGGGCTCGGTGCTGCGGCGCCGCACCGTACGTCGGCCCCGACGTTCGCGGCAAGCGCGCCCTCGCGCGATCGGCGCGCGAACGTTCACGCCGACTTTCCGAACCCCGGGTTCTCGATCACGCCGAGAGCGTTGCCGTCCGGATCCGTGACGATGGCGACCTTGATGCCACCGCCCACGTCCTGGACCGGGCTCAGCGGGCGCGCACCCAGCGCGAGCAGACGGGCGTGCGCCGTGGCCGCGTCGTCGACGCCCCAGTACGCGACCACGCCCCGGTTACCCGCTTCGTGCAGCGGCGGCTCGCCCGGGAGCAGGCCGAGCTCGTAGCCCGCGATGTCGAAGCCGACGTAGAACGGCTCGTCGAAGTAGGGCTTCACGCCGAAGGCTTCGGCATACCAGGACTTCGCACGCGCGAGGTCGGTCGTCGGGTAGATCGCGGTCATGAGCGCCTTGAAGTGCGGCATGGAGCCTCCGGGGTGCGGGTTCACGCGGCCAGCGATGAGCCGCGCAGGATGAAGCGGCTGATGTGGGCGACGTCGACGTGCGCGACGACGCCCGATTCCGGGCAGCCCACGCCGGCGGACCCGGCCATCCCCGCGATGCCGGCGCCGGACGTGGGACTGCCCTGATGCGTGCTGCGGATCTGGCGCGAGGTTCCGCTCGCGGCCGCCTCCTATTGAAGGAACGTGTTGTGCCCGGACGGCAGTCCCCGGGCCCGTACCCGACCGCGGCGCCACGTCGCGGATCCACGGGTGCCTTGCCGTTCGTGGCCGAAGGCCGGGGTGCTTCGTGCGCCCCGACCGACGCCGCGGCCGGGGCGGCGGGCGCCGGACTCCATGCCGGCGCCGCGCACCATACTGCACAAATGTGCAGTAATGCAAGCGCGAAACTCTGCCGATCCATCCGGGGAAACCCCTCGTGCCGCCCGGGGCGTCGGCGGCCCGACCCGCTGGCTCCAAGGAACCGCAACCCCGGAGATCATCATGAAGCCGCGAGTGCTGCTGCTGTCCCTCCTGCTGACCGCGTTCGCGACCGGCTCCGCGCACGCCGACGGACCGGTGCTGCAGACCCTCGAGATCGGCAACGGGCCGGTCGTCGTGCTCGTGCCGGGCCTGGGCTTCTCGCGCACCGACTGGCTGCCGACCGTCAAGCGCCTGCGCGAGCACTACCGCTGCGTGATGGTCGAGATCCCCGGGCAGGGCACGAGCCCGCTGCCCGATCCGTTTTCGCTGCAGGCGGCCGCGGAAGCGCTCGACGCCGTGCTCGCGCGCCAGAACGCCGACAGCACGATCGTGGTCGGCAGCGGCGTCGGCGGGCTGCTCTCGCTGCTCTCGGCGAGCGCGCACCCGACGCACGTGCGCGGCGTGATGCTGATCGACACCCCGATCAAGTCACCGATCCCGGTCACCGACCAGCAGCGCGACATGGTGCTCAAGGCGATGGACGAGAACTTCAACCAGTTCCTGCAGCTCGCCTACGGCCACGCGGGCCGCGACTCGGTCGAGAGCGCGCAGATCTTCGCGATGGTCTCGTCGGAGCCGCCCGCGACGATGCGCGCTTATCTCGGCCAGCTGCTCGCGGTCGACGCCAACCGCGAGGTGCGCTCGCTTCGCGTGCCGCTCGCGCTCGCGATCAGCGATCGCAACTGGAAGCCCGGCGCGTGCTGGGGCTCGGTCGCGCGGTCGATGGGCTACGAGGACTCGACCTCGGTGCGGCCCGAACGAATCGCCGGAGCGGGCGCGCTCGCGATGAAGGAGCAGCCCGATTCGGTGGCGACGCTGATCGCGGCGTTCGCCGAGAAGGAACTCGGCGAGAGGAAGTAGGCGGCGGCCTCCTCGGGCGCCCGGAGCGGCGCGGCTACTTCCGGAACCACATCTGCCCGGCCACGAGCACGAGGAACACGGCGAAGGCACGGCGAAGTGTCGCCGGCGCGAGCGAGAGCCCGACCGAGGCGCCGAACCGCGCGCCGAGGAAGAGTCCGGCCGCGAGGATCAGCGAGAAGCGGATGTCGACGTCGCCGCGCTTCCAGTACTGCAGCGCGCCGAGCAGGCCCACGGGCAGCAGCAGCGCGCCGAGCGACGTGCCCGTCGCCTTCTGAGGCGAGAGGTGCAGCAACAGCACGAGCGCGGGCACGATCACGACGCCACCGCCGATGCCGAACATGCCCGACAGTACGCCGGCGAAGAGGCCGATCAGCGAGATCCACACGAGCGACATGGTTCCTCCTGGGGACGCGCGGGCCGCCGCGCGGCCGGGGTCAGGGCAGCGGCAGCATCGGAGCGGTCAGCGCCGGGGCGACGGGCGGGTGCTGGTCCTCGTACAGCGTGACGCCGACGCGCGCGGCCAGGAGCAGCACCGCGAGCACGACGAGCCAGAGCGGATCGCGGCGCGTGTCGCCGCACGGCCGCTCAGCCCGAGGCATAGGAGAGCTCCTTGCGGTTGAGGACGATCACGGCGAGCGCGAGCCCGAGCGCGGTCGTGGAGAGCGCGGCGACGAGGTCGGCGAGGTGCGGCGGGCCCGTGCCCGCGAGCCACGCGAGGCTCAGCCGCCCCTGCAGCGTGCCGATCAGCTCGTCCGCGAAGCGCTCCATCCCCGCCCACTGCCTGAACGTGGCGTAGCCCTTCAGGATCTGCGCGCCGAAAATCCCCAGCACGTAGAGCGCGACGTCGCCGAGCCCGCCCGCGAGCGCGGAGAGCCCGACGATCACCGCGGCCAGCGCGTAGCCCTGCACCACGTGCTCGAGCGCGAGCGGCCACGCCGCCGCGGCGACCGCGCCCGCCGTCGCGCCGCTCGTCGCGTGCGCGGCAACGAGCGCGGCGCCCGCCGCGAGCTGGATCCAGGCGAGCGCCACCGCCATCGTTCCCGCAGCGAGCCAGCGGCTGAACACGTAGCTCGAACGTGTCACGGGCCGCGCGAACGTGAGCTGGAGCACGCCGCTCGAGACCTCCTGGCCGATCGCGCCCGCCCCGAACACCAGTGCAAGGAAGCCCGCCGAGCCCGCGAGCGCGGCCAGCGATCCGCTGAAGGCCGCAATCGCGATGCCGGGCAGCGTGACGAGCGCGGCGAGCGCGATGCGGATCGGGCTCGTCGCGCGCTGGCTCAGGAACGCGACGAACAGCGCGGCGTTCACGATGGAGACCCGGGCGCTTCGACGAACAGCCGCTCGAGCCGTCCCTCTTCGGGCGCGGCCTCGATCACCGGCACGCCGCCCGCGAGCAGCGCGGCGAGGAGCCGCGTCGCGCCGGCGTCGTCCGCCACCGAGAAGCGCGCATCGGGCGCGGCGAGCTCGCGGAACGCCGCGCCCGCTTCGGCGGCGAGCTGCGCGAGCCGCGTCGCGGCATCGCCACCCGCCGGAGTCCAGCCCCCCGCGAGGCGCACGCGCAGCACGCGCGCCTGCGACTCGCCGGCTCGGACCGTCTCCATCGACTGCACGCGGCCCTTCTGCACGAACACGACGCGCGTGCAGACGCGCTCGACCTCGGAGAGCTGGTGGGAATTGATGACAATCGTCGCGCCGCCGGCAGCGCGCTCCGTGATGAGGCGCCGGAAGAGCAGCACCCCGGCCGGATCGACGCCCGAGATCGGCTCGTCGAGGTAGAGGATGCGTGGCGCGCCGAGCAGCGCCTGCGCGAGCCCCAGCCGCTGGAGCATGCCGCGCGAGTAGCGTCCGATGTTCCGGTCCGCCGCGGCGGCGTCCAGCCCGACGCGTTCGAGCGCCTCGTCGCAGTCCGCGTCGCGGCGCGCCACGGGGAGCCGCGCGAGCGCGTGGTGGAAGCCCAGGTACTGCCGACCGCTCATCCAGCGGTCGAGCACGAGCCGCTCGGGCAGGTAGCCGGTCGTCGCGCGCACCGCGAGGTCGTCCGGGGCGCGCCCCTCGATGCGCACGCCGCCCGCATCCGGCGTCAGGAATCCCAGCAGGCAGCCGAGCAGCGTGGTCTTCCCCGCGCCGTTCGGCCCGATGATGCCCAGCGTCTCACCCGCCTGGACCTCGAGCGACACCTCGTCGAGCGCCTTCACGGCGCCGGCGCGGTACGTCTTGCTCAGGCCCTCGACCTGGATCGCGGCGGTCACCGCCTGAGCTCGTCCTTCACCACCGCGCCACCCTTCATCACCCAGCGCACGCGCTCGAGCTCCGTGATGTCCCTGAGCGGATCGCCCGTGACCGCGATCAGGTCGGCGTACGCGCCGGGCGAGACCTCGCCGACGTGACCGTTCCAGCCCATCAGGTCGGCTGCCTTCGTCGTCGCCGACTGGATCGCCTGCATCGGGGTCATGCCGAGCCGGGTGTAGAGCGCGAACTCCTTCGCCTGCGTGCCGTGAGGGAACACGCCGACGTCGGTGCCGAACGCGATCTTCACGCCCGCCTTGAGCGCCACCTGGAACGCGTGGTGCGCCGCGTCGCGCACCTCACGCGCCTTCTGCAGGCTCTGCTCGGTGATGTGGAGCGGATTGCCGGGCTCGAGGATGCTCTCGACCACGTACTGCGTGGGCACGTACCAGGTGCCGTTCCTCTTGAGGACCGCGGCGGCCTCCTCGTCCATGTAGCTGCCGTGCTCCACCGACGTCACGCCCGCGTTGCTCGCCCAGATGATGCCCTGCTTGCCGTGGCAGTGGGCCGCGACGCGCCGGCCGAGACGGTTCGCCTCGTCGACGATCGCGCGCAGCTCCTCCATCGTGTAGCCCGTGTGCTGCGGATCGTCGTTCGCCGACAGCACGCCGCCCGTCGCGAGGATCTTGATGACGCTCGCGCCCTGCTGGACGTCGAAGCGCACCTTCTTGCGCACCGCGTCGACGCCGTCGGCGACGCCGTTCTCGTCGGTCCACTGCCAGTGGTAGTCGAGCCGGTTCGTCGGATCGCCGTGGCCGCCGGTCATCGAGAGCGCGAACGCGGCGCACTGCATGCGCGGCCCGACGATCTCGCCCTCGTCGATTGCGTCGCGAAGCGCCACGTCGACGAGCCCGCGGCCCCCCACGTCGCGCACGCTCGTGAAGCCGGCCATGACGGTCGCGCGGCAGTTGTTGACGCCGGTGATCGCGCTGCGGCCGATGCTGCTCTTCAGGCCTTCGAGCGCCGAAATGCCGACGCGCGCCGACAGGTGCGTGTGGCAATCGATGAGGCCGGGCAGCAGCGTCGCGTCGCCGAGATCGGTGACGCCCAGGCCCGCCGGCGCGGAGGACTGCACCGATTCGACCGTGTCGCCCGAGACGACGACCCACACCGGGCCGCGCTCGACCCCGGCCTTCACGTCGACGAAGTGCGCGGCGCGTACGGCGAATCGCGCGGCGACGGACGGAACGGCGGCGCAGAGCAGGGCCGCGAGGAACGGGATCGGCAGGAAGGATCGGCGCACGGCACCTCCGGCAGGGTGGACCAGCGTGGACCGCCGGACTGTGCCAGAGGCGCGCGCGAGGCGCTACGCGGCGTCGGACTCCGGCGCGGCCGGCGGCCGGCCGGGGACCTGCTCGCGGATGATGCGGATGATCTGCGAGACGCTCTCCGAGCGTCGCACGGGATCGTGCTCGGCGCGCGCGAGCGAGCGCGACAGGTCGAGGATCTGCGTCTGGCCCGGATACGGGCGCGACGTCGCCTGGATGAGCGTCGCCATGCGGTTCGTGACGAACTGGATGCGCTTCGCCGCCTCGAGCATGCGCTCGATCCGGGGCCGCGTCTCCTGCGGCAGCCCGGCCCCGCGCAGCAGCAGCTGGGCGGTTCCGACGATCGTCGCGAGCGGGTTGTTGACCTCGTGGTTGAGCGCACCGACGGTCTCGGTCACGCCGCGCAGGCGCTCGGACTCGAGCAGCCGCGACTGCGCGCCGGAGAGCTCCTCGTAGGCGGCGCGCATCGCCTGGAACATGCGCACGGTGCGGATCGCGGTCGCCGCCTGCATCGCGACGATCGCGAGCACGCCCTGCTCGTGGCGGCCGTAGCGCTCGGGCTGCGACTCGTCCATGAGCGCGAGTGCGCCGAGCGGCTCGCCGTCGGCGAGGATCGGCATCGCGAGCAGCGAGGCATACGCGCGGCGGGGCGCGGGCAGCCCGGCCGCGGCGAGCTCGGCGGCCACGTCGCCGTTGGCGAGCAGCGGTCCGCCGGCCGCCTGCACGTGGCGCGCGAGCGCGAGCGCGAACTCGCCCGCATCCGCGGACGGCGCGGGCTGGCCGCCCTCGATCCAGAGCAGCAGCTGCGCCGGGTGCTGCGGATCCGCGGCGAGCGCGAGGAAGAAGTGCGCGTTGTCCATGATGCGCCCGGTCTGCTCCCAGATCCGACGCGCGAGCGCCTCGAACTCGAGCGTGCCGGAGAGCGCGGTGCCCACGTCGTTCAGGACGGTGAGCTCGCTGTTGCGCAGGAACAGCTGGTGGCGCCACGCGACTTCCTGCGAGAGGTCGGTGAGCTGTACGGCGAGCGTTCCACCGCGCGCGCCCGCGAGCGCGGTCACGCGGCAGCCGCGCTGCCCGCCGCCCAGCACGAACGGCAGGAACGTGCTCGCGCGCCCCGAGCGTCGCGCTTCGTCGAGCACGGCGAGCACCTGCGGGCCGAACGCCGACGCGAGCTCGGTCCCGGCCCCGAGGCCTGCGACCAGCTCGCGCCACGCGCGATTGCCGAACTGGGTCGCGCCGGTGGGGAGCACGAGCAGCACGGGATCGGGCAGCTGGTCGAGCAACGAGAAGTCGTCGGCCATATCCACGAAGTTATCGGCGTTCGGACACGGTGCCTGAACGTCGCGCCGGGCGGACCGCACGGGCCGCCCTGGCCGCGGAGAGCAGACGGACGGGCGCCCGCGCGGCCCGCAAACGACGGACCCCGACGCCAGCGCCGGGGTCCGTCGAGCGGCCGAAGTCGGAAGGGCGATCTACTTCAGCACCGCATCCTTCATCGCCTTCGCGATGCGGAACTTCAGGACGCGCTTTGCCGGGATCTTGATCTGCTCACCGGTCTGCGGGTTCCGGCCCAGGCGCGCCTTGCGGTTCACGACGACGAGCTTGCCGACGCCCGGGAACACGAAGCCGTTGCGCGCCTGCTTGGCGGCGAGCATGGCGAGCTCTTCGAGGATCTGGGTGCTCTGCTTCTTGCTGATCTCGAACTTCGTCGCGATGTGCCCGGCGACCTGCGTCTTCGTCATCATCTTGCCCATGGGGATCCTTCCTCCTGTGACGTTGAAAACCGCGAACTCGGGCGGACGCGAGTCGAGCGCCAGCGCCGCTGCTTGGTATATCAAGCGCAACCGCGATTTCAAAGGGGAATCGTCGAGCGGCGACGATTTCGCCCCGTCTGGAGCGGGTGGAAGTGCTCGCAACATTCGGGCCGCGACTGATGCGGTCGAAACCGTGGCCGAGCCGGTGCGTCGCCAGGGCGGCGATGGCGCGTCGCGACTCAGTCGGCGAGCACGACGCGACGGGTGAGCGTTGTACCACCGGAGACGGCGCGCACGAAGTACACGCCGGCGTCGGCGCGACGGCCTCCGCTCACGCGCCGATCCCACGCGAGATCGTGCCGGCCGGCGTCCATCGCGCCTTCGAGCAAAGTCGCGACGCGGCGCCCAACCACGTCGTAGATCGCGACTTCGGCGTGCGTCGGCTGCGGCAGCTCGAGGCTCAGACGCACCGCGCCGCGCGCGGGATTGGGCCACGGCGAGGAGAGCTCGAACCGCGCGGGGAGCGCCGCGACGGGCGCGGAAGCCGGCACCGTCGTGAGATCGAGCTTCCACGCCGAGCGCCCGTGCGTGAACGCGAACAGCTGCCGGGTGCCGGCGTGCAGGACGAGGTCGTCGATCGCCTGGAACGGCATCGAGCCCGGCGCGAGCTCGGCCCAGCTCGCCCCGGTGTTGGTGCTGAACCAGACTCCGAAGTCGGTGCCGAGGTAGAGCGTCGAGGTCGCGAGCGGGTCGACGACCAGGGCGTCCGCGGGGAAGTCGGGCAGGTTCGCGCTGATGTTGCTCCACGCCGCGCCCTGGTTGGCGCTGCGGAAAACGAGCGCCGCGTGCGAGTCCTGGGTGAAGCCCGACTCGGTCACGTAAACGACCTGCGGATCGGACGGGTCGGCCACGACGCGCGTCACCCAGCGCCCGGGCAGCCCGGCGGAGACATCGGTCCAGCTCGCGCCGCGGTTGTTCGAGCGCCACACCTTGCCGTCGTCGGTGCCGGCGTAGTAGAGCGTCGTGTCGGCGTTCGAGATGCACAGCGTCGTGCAGGTGCCGTAGACCACCTGCGCGACCGGATCCGTGGTCAGGTCCTGCGCGCTGGACTTCGACCAGCTCACGCCGTTGTTGGTGCTGCGGTAGACGTACTGGCTGCCCGCGATGAGCACGTTGTGGTTGCGCGGATTGATCGCGATCGGCGTGTCCCAGCCGAAGCGGTCGGAGGTGGTCCAGCCGCTGGTCGCGGAGGACGAGGCCCCCGACGTCACGGAGCGTTGGAAGCCCGAGTTGGAGCAGCAGTACTGGTACTCCATCAGCACCACGTTCGTGCTCACCGGATCGACCACGACGTGGAAGCCGTCGCCGCCCAGGATCGTCGTCCAGCTCGAGGGGCCGCTCGTCGTCTTGATCGTGCTGTTGTCCTGGCAGCCGCCGTAGACGTTCGCGGCGTTGCTCGCGTCGACGGCGCCGTCGTAGAACTGCGTGATCGGGAGCGTCGTGCTGTGCGTCCACGACGTGCCGCTGGTCGTCGACCAGAAGCCCCCGTCGTTGCCCTCGTAGATGTGGTTGGCGTTCGTCGGATCGACCCAGATCGCGTGCTGGTCGGGGTGCATCCCGTTGCTCACGTCCGACCACGACGAGCCGCCGTTCGTCGAGACGTCGATGTCCACGCCCATCGCCCAGACGTGGTCGGCGTTCTGCGGATCGACGCCCACGGCCCCGAAGTACCAGCAGAATCCACCGAAGTCGCCGCTGAACGTCGTCCCGACGTCGCGGCGTGCCCAGGTGGTGCCGCCGTCCTGGCTGCGATAGAAGCCGAGGCCGACGTAGCCGAGGTTCGAGCCGCTGCCGATCTGCGCGTACACGGTCGAGGGGCGCGACGGCGCGATCGCCAGCCCGATGCGGCCGAGCGAGTCGTTCGCCGCGGGCAGGCCGCTCGAGAGCCGCGTCCACGTCTCGCCCCGATCGACGCTGCGCCAGATGCCGGAGCCCGCGCCCGAGGCGCGGCGGTAGGTCGGGCGGCGGATGAGCGTCCAGCTGGCGCAGAACATCGTGTCGGGGTCGACGGGATTCGCCTTCACGTCGACGACGCCGGTCGAGTCGTTGATGTAGAGCGCCTGCTCCCACGTGACGCCGCCGTCGTGCGAACGATAGAGGCCGCGGTCGGGACCGGTCGAGAACAGGTGGCCCTCGGCCGCGACGAGCAGGTGGTTGGGATCGCCGGGATCGACCCACACCGCCCCGATCCGTCCCGCATCGGCGAGCCCGAGGTTCTGCCACGTCGCGCCGCCGTCGGGCGAGCGCCACAGGCCGTCGCCGTCGTACGAGTCGGCCGACGCGTTCGCCTCGCCCGTACCGCAGTAGATGGTGTTCGCGTTGCTCGGATCGATGGCGAGCGAGCCGACCGCGACGAAGGACTGCCCATCCGTGAGGCTCGACCAGTTGACGCCGCCGTCCACGGACTTCCACACGCCGCCGTTCGCGGCCCCGAGGTAGATCCTGCCGGCGGGATCGACCGCGAGCGCGGTCACGCGTCCGCCGATGTTGTACGGCCCGACGGCCTGCCAGGTGTAGGGGCTCGCGCTCGTGCCGAGCGTCTGCGCGCGTGTCGCCAGCACCTGGTGGCGCGACGCCTCGTAGCGATCCTGGGGGAACGTTCCGTCGGGGCGGACGCGCTGCCGGTAGAACCAGTCCTCGGGTGCGTGCTCGGCGGCCTCTCCGGCCGCGGGGCGTTCGCGCGGGCGGTCCGCGTCACCTCGTCGCACGGCTTCGCCGGCTCCGATCGCGAGCGCGAGCAGCGCGGCGAGGAGGACGGCCGGCGGGATGCGGGGACGGGACATGCGAGGCTCTCCGGGGGATCGGCGGGCGCGGCCGCGACCGCCAATTGTACGGGCCCGGAGCCGGCGGACACAACGGCTGCGCTAGGCGCGCATCGCCTCTCCGAGGCCGCGCTTGAACGCCCCCGGTGTGACCCGGGCAAGCGTCACGCGGTCGGCTCCCGTGAAGGTCGCGAGCGAGCCGAGCGCCTCGGCGAGCCCGGCGAGCACCGCGTCGCGGTCCGGCACGCCCCAGTGGGCGCCGGGTGGCGCCACGCCGCGCGCGAGCCACGGCTCGAAGTGGACGTGCCGCGCCGCGAGCTCGCCGCGTTCGCGGTGGAGCTTCAGGTCGACGCGGCCCACGGGGACGCCCTCGTGGAGCAACGGCAGCGTGTAGTAGCCGTGCGTGCGGTGCTGCGCCGGGACGTAGATCTCGATGCGGTAGTGATAGCCCCAGAGGCGATGGACGCGCTCGCGGTGCCACAGGAACGAATCGAACGGCGAGAGCAGCGTCGTGCCGCGCGAGGGCCGGCGCACGCGCGCGGCGCGATCGAGCGCCGCGACGTCCTCGGCGCGCGCGAAGAACGGCTGCGCGAGCCCTTCGACGGCGAGCTCCACGACGCGGCCCTCGCGCCGCAGCGCGGCGAGCGCCGCCGCCTGGTCGGTGCCGATCCGCGGCCAGGTCCAGTAGCCGCGCAGGTCGTCGCGCGTCGCCGCGCCCATCGCCGCGAGCGAGCGGAGCACGCGTTCGCGCGCGATCTCCCCGGGCGGCAGCGGCGCGACGCCGGCCGCGTGCGGCAGCACGCGCGACAGGATCGCGTAGCGCTTCTGGAAGTGATGGCGCGAGTGGACGGCGATCCGTCCGCTCTTCCAGAGGTAGTCGAGCGCGCGGCGCGTCGGCGTCCAGTTCCACCAGCCCGCCGAGCCCTTGCGCGAGTCGGGATCCGCCTCCGCCTTGTTGGCGACGCCCGCCTCGGCAATCGCCCGCTCGACCTCGTCGAGCGGCAGCCGGCTGACGAGCCGGCCGTAGTGCTTCCGCCAGCGTTCCGGGATCTGCGCCATGATCCCGCGCCAGATCGGCAGGTCGCGCGTCGCGACGAAACACGCGACGTGCGAGAGGTACTCGAACACGACCCGGCGCCGGTAGATCAGGCGTTCGAGCCGGGCGCGATCGTAGGGCCCGAAGCGGCTCCACAGCGTCAGGTGGTGCGCGCGATCGAGCACGTTGACGCTGTCGATCTGCAACCCGCAGACGCCCGAGACGAAGGCTTCGAGCGAGGCGGCTGTGAGCCTTCGCGCGCGTGGCCGGTCGAGCTGCTGGCGCTCGAGGAACAGCGCCGCGACCGCGCGGCGCGGGATCGCGCGCGGCTTCACGACGCGGCGGTCGCGGGCGGATGCGCGAGCGCGAGCACGTCGACGAGGTGCGCGAGCCGCACGTTCAGGCCGCGCTCGACGAGCCCGCGCTGCATGTGAAGCAGGCAGCCCGGATTGGAGGCGATCACGAGGTCGGGCGCGACCTGCGCAATGCGGTCGAGCTTGCCCTCGAGCTGCGCGTCGGCCATCGCCGGGTGCGTGAGGTTGTAGATGCCGGCGCTGCCGCAGCACCAGTCGCTCTCCGGCAGGTCGACGAGCTCGACGCCGGGAAGCTGGCGGAGCAGGCGGCGGGGCGCCTCACGCACGCGCTGCGCGTGCGCGAGGTGGCAGGCGTCATGGACCGCGACGCGCAGCGGACCGCCGCGCGGCCCCGCCAGCGGGTTCGTCGCGGCCGGCAGCCCGTAGTGCGCGAGCGCCTCGGAGACGTCGCGAACGCGCGCGGCGAACGCCTCCGGCTCCGGCTCGCCGAGCAGGTGGCCGTACTCGCGCAGCGCGGCACCGCAGCCCGCCGAGTGCGAGATCACGAAGTCGAACGGGCCCGCGAACTCGCGCACGTTGCGCCGCGCGAGCTCCTTCGCCTCGGCGCGCCGGCCCGCGTGCGCGTGGAGCGCGCCGCAGCACGTCGCCCCGCGCGGCACCGTCACCTCGAGCCCGGCGAGCACGAGCAGCCGCACGGTGTTGCGGTGCGTTTCGGGGAACATCGCCTCCATGACGCACGTGGGATGGAGCGCGACGCGGCCGCGCACCTCACTGGAGGGCGAGAAGACGAGCGCCTCGGGACGCTCGAGCATCCGCGCGCCCGCGGGCAGGCCGGGCGCGACGCGCTCGAGCGCGCGCTCGGCGCGCGGCGCGAGCGCCGGCGTGGTCGCCAGGCCGCGCCGCATCCAGCCGGGCAGCCCACGAGCGCCGGCGCCGCGCAGCCACGCGCCGAGCGGGCCGAGCTGCCCGAGCCGCAGCAGGTCGGCGAGCGCGTGCACGCGCTCGGGCCGCGGCAGCACCTGCGAGAGCACCCAGCCCCCGAGCAGGCGCAGCGGCGTCGCGGGGCGCACGCGGCGCTCGAGCTGCCCGCGCGTCGCCTCGAGCAGCCGCGAGTACGGCACGCCCGCGGGGCACACGGTCTCGCACGCGCGACAGTCGAGGCAGTTGTCGAGGTGCTCGACCAGCGCGTCGCCCGGATCGATGCGGCCGTCCGCGAGCCCGCGCATGAGCCAGAGCCGTCCCCGCGGCGAATCCGGTTCGATCTTGAGCGTGCGGTAGGTCGGGCAGGCCGTGAGGCAGAGGCCGCAGTGGATGCAGGTGTCGAGGTCGCGCCGCTGCGGCGCGTCGGCGGCGTCGAACCAGCCGGCGGCCGGCGCGCCGCGCTCGGCGCTCACGACTTCGTTTCCTCGTCGGTCGCGAGGTGGAAGCGATGAAGCAGCCGGTGGAGCAACGGCGAGATCATGACGCCCACGCTCGCGAGCAGCACGACGCCGCTGTAGATGGCGTACGCGGACGCGAACACCTTGGCACTCCGGCTCTTCAGCTCGTCGACCGGCCCCATGCCACCCAGGATCATCGAAGCGTTGTAGAGGCAGTCGACCCAGCTCCGGAGGCCGCCGATCCAGTGGTAGCCGACGACGCCGATGACGAGCGAGACGCTGATGAGCGAGCCCGCCACTGCGGCGCTGTGGAGCAGACGCTGCCGGAGCACGGGGAGCGGTGCGAGCGGCTCGTGGCGCCGCTCGAAGTCGTGCCACTTGCGCTTGCGATGGCTCACGGGACGAGCACCACCTTGCCGAACTGCTGCCGCGCCTCGATCCGCTCGTGTGCGGCGCGCGCCTCCGCGAGCGGCATCACGCGGTCGAGCACCGGCTCGAGCGCGCCCGATGCGATCTCGGCGAGCACCGCGATCATGTCGGAACGACGCCCCATCCACGAGCCCATGAGCGTGAGGTGCCTCCCGAAGAGCACGTTGACGTCGAGCGTGACCCTGCCGCCGATCGTCGCACCGCACGTCACCAGCCGTCCATCGCGCGCGAGCGCCGCGACGCCGGCCTCGAAGATCCGCCCGCCCACGTGCTCGAAGACGACCTCGACGCCCTTGCGCTGCGTGAGCGCGCGCACCCGCGCCGCGACGTCCTCGTGCGCGTGATCGATCACCTCCAGCGCGCCGAGCGCCCGCGCTCGCTCGAAGCGCGCGGGGTCGCCGACCGTCGCGATGACGCGGGCGCCGCGGCGGCGCGCGATCTGCACCGCGGCGCTGCCGACGCCGCTGCCCGCGCCGATCACGAGCACGTCCTCGCCGGAGGCGAGCCCGGCGCGCGTCACGAGCATGTGCCACGCGGTCAGGAACACGAGCGGCACGGCGGCCGCCTGCTCGAACGAGAGCCGCTCCGGGAACGCGAGGCAGTTCGCGGCCGGGACGACGACGCGCTCGGCGTAGCCGCCCTGGCTGCGGCGCCCGATCACGTCGTACTGCCGGCAAAGGTGGTCGTCGCCGCGCCGGCACGCCGCGCACTGGCCGCACGAGAGCGTCGGGTTGACGAGCGTGCGCTGGCCGATCGCGAGCCCGCTCACCCCCGCGCCGAGCGCCTCGATCTCCCCCGCGACGTCGCTGCCGAGCACGTGAGGCAGGACGGGCTCGAGCCCGGGCAGCCCGGCGCGCACCCACAGGTCGAGATGGTTGATGCCGCATGCCCGCACGCGGACCAGCACCTCGCCCGGGCCAGGCGCGGGGTCCGGCAGCGTGCGCTCCTCGAGGACCTCGGGACCGCCGGTGCGATCGAAGGCGACGGCGCGCACGTCACTCGTCGAACAGCACGGTGGGCTCTTCGTAGAAGCGCATGTGCCGCTGCTGCAGGCGCTGCTCCATCCACTCGCGCAGCCACGCGTTCTTCTCTTCCTGCGAGCGCGTCGCGTCGCGGCAGTGCGCGATCGGGATGTTGAGCCGCAGCGCGCGCCATTGGATCAGGTGGCGCGTGATGCCGGCCGGCAGGTGCTCGCCCGAGCCCGCGAGCTCGACGACCTCGGCCGGATCGTAGCGCGGGAAGACGACGAGCGCGTCGATGTCGGCGTTCTCGATCCGCGCCTGTGCGAGCGAGTCGGTCGCGACGCGCACGTAGGGCACGCGATCCTGGTAGACGTGCACGATCTCGTTGAGGAGCGCGTTGCGCTCGCGCAGCGAGCGGCCGCCCTCGAGCACGAGTGCCTCGTCCTCGGAGAGCATCACGACCGCGAGCGCTTCGCGCCGCGCCAGCATCGCCCGCGCATGGAGCCGCGTCTCGCGCTTCACGACGAGACCGGCGAGCGCCGGCAGCTCGCGCGTGAGCACGTCGTGCGCGTCGGCCGTGAGCGCGTGGTACCAGGTGTGGAGCTGGACGGCCGGCGCCTCGTAGCGCACGACCTGCACGACGAGGTGCGGCCAGTGCGCGGCGCGCGCGGCCGTCGCGCGGTTCGCACCGTCGAGCACGACGTAGCGCGGCTCGACGCGGTGGCCGTCGCCGAGCTGCGTCACGATGGGCGGGTTCGCGAGCACGCCGGATTCCTCGATGCGCGCGAGCAGCGGACCGGTGCGCTGGTTGTCGTGGCGCTCGTGCGGAAAGACGGCCTCGACGGGCACGAAGCGCAGATCGGGCATCCGGAAGTCCGTGGCGATCGTCATGGCGGCCCAATCTATCCCATCCGCCCGCGCTCGCGCTCGGCGCGCGCACACCGTAAGCTCGTCCGCTGCCGATGCCCGCCGGAGGATCGATCATGTCCCGACCGCTCGTCGTCGTCCTCGCGCTCCTCGTCCTCGCACCGCCGCTGGCGCGCGCCGAGACCGTTGACGGGATCCTCGCGCGTCACTACCGCGCCTCGGGCGGGCTCGAGCGCATGAAGGCCGTGCACTCGATGCGGCTCACGGGCACGGTGAGCCAGGGCCCGGGCACCGAGATGAGCTTCGTGATGGAGAAGAAGCGCCCGGCGCTCTGGCGCGCCGAGTTCGGGCGCGACAGCCTGCGCACCGTGCAGGGCTACGACGGCCGCCACGGCTGGCAGTCCGATCACTCGACCGGGCGCGACAGCGCGCATGCCGTGACGCCCGACGACGAGCACGAGATGGCCGAGCAGGCGGACTTCGACGGCCCGCTCGTCGACTGGAAGGCGAAGGGCGAGACGATCGAGTACCTGGGGCGCGACTCGACGGGCGGCGTCGACACCTGGAAGCTCAAGGTGACGGACGCGGCCGGTCTCGACGAGGCGTACTTCATCGACACGCGCACCGGGCTGCTCGATCGCATCGAGAGCTGGCACACGCGGCGGACGGGCGAATCCGATGACGAAACCTCGCTGTCGGACTATCGCGACGTGGGCGGCGTGCTGCTGCCGTTTCGCGTGACGGGCGGCGAGCACGGCTCGACGCGCCGGCAGGTCATGATCGTGAGCAGGATCGAGCTCGACGTGCCGCTCGCCGACGCACGCTTCCAGCGGCCGGTCGCGCCGGCTCCGACGCACCGGCCCTCGGACACGCGGCGGTAGCCGCGCGACGGGGCGCGAGGGAAGCAACGGGCGGAGCGCATTTCGCGACACGTCGGAGCGGGGAACGACCAGGCACCCCGTCACCGGCGTCCTCAGCCGCGCGCGGCGCCCTCTCCCGCGCGACCGTGCGCGAAGTACGCCTCGCGCAGGCGCGTCATCAGCTCGCCGCGCCGCTCGTAGAGCCGCTTGCGCGGCCGCGGCGCGCGCCGCGCGAGCGCGTACGCGGTCAGGAGCGGCAGTCCGATCGTCGAGTCCGCGTAGCAGATGACCGTGCCGGGCAGCTGTTCCGGGTCGATCTTGCCCCAGCTCACGGCTTCGGCCGGCGTCGCGCCCGAGAGCCCGCCCGTGTCCGGGCGCGCGTCCGTGACCGCGAGGAAGTAGTCGTGCCCCTTTTCGGCGATGCCGAGCACCTCCTGGATCTGCGGTTCGGTCTGCAGCAGGAAGTTCTTCGGGCTGCCGCCGCCAAGGATCCACACGGCGCTCTTGCCGCCGTGCGCCTTCGCGTCCCACACGATCGCGGCGGTCTCGTTGACGTCGGCGTTGACGTCGAGCAGCAGCCGGTTGCCCTCGAGCGCCTTGGCCGCGACGTTCATGCCGATCGACGAGTCACCGGGCGACGACGTGTAGATCGGAACGCCGAACTCCCACGCGGCCGCGAGCAGCGAGCGCCGCGTGAGCCCGAGCGTCTCCTCGCGCGCGCGCAGGTAGCGGCCGCAGAGGTGGTGGAACTCCGCCGTGCTCATCGTCCGCTGGAACTCGGGGCCGGCGATGATCTCGCGGAAGAACGCGTCGGTGTCGAGCAGCACGTGGTAGTCGAAGAAGATGTCGTAGATGCGCACGACGCCCTTGTCGCGTAGCTCGACGTCGTCGACCTGGAACGTGCCCTGGTGCATCGCGAGCCCGAGCCCGAAGTGCGCGTCGTGGTAGAGGTTCGCGCCGGTCGAAACGATCCAGTCGACGAAACCCGCCTCCATGAGCGGGATGATCGCGCTCATCCCGAGCCCGGCGGGCGTGAGCGCGCCGGTGATCGAGAGCGCGACGGTCGAGTCCTCGGCGAGCATGCGATCGACGAGCAGTCGCGCGCCCTCGCGCAACCGCGCGCCGTTGTACGCCAGGAACGCGCGGTCGACGAGATCCGCCGCGCTCTCCTGCCCGGTGATCGGCGGCGGCGAGATGCGGCTTCCGCGCAGGTAGCGGTGGGACGTCCGGTCGTCGGAGCTCATGCGCAGCCTCGGTTCGGGTCGCGGATCGCAGCGTGAGCGGCGCAGGATAACGCCCGCGCGCGGAGCGGCAAAACCGCGCGCGCCGCCGGCGCGTGCGGAGGCGCGAGGCATCGGCGCGTCGTCCCCGGGCGAGCGACAGGCTCCGTCTGGAAACAGCCCGCGACGTCGTGCGGTGTTTCCAGACGCCGTCTAGTGGTGCGGCTGCACGATCGGGTTGAAGTCGCTCGGCGCATCGGGCGCGAGCGCGGCACCCGAGTCCAGCATGCCCGCGCCGAGCTTGCCCGCCTCGGTGGCCGCCACGTTGTTCAGGTGCTGGCTGGTCGCGGCGATCCGCGCGAAGACGTCCGCGGTGCCCCAGCCCGGATGCAGCCCGAGCAAAAGCGCCGCGGTGCCGGCGACGAAAGGCGTCGACATCGACGTGCCGCTCCAGAGCCGGTACTGGCCGCCGGGATAGGCGCTGCGGATCGCGATGCCCGGAGCGCTGATGTCGACGAACGTGCCGTAGCTCGTCCACGGCGCGGGATCCGCGCTCACGTCGCTCGCGGCGACGGCCTCGGGCGTCGCGTAGGCCGCCGGGTATTCGACCGGCTGCTCGGCGCCCATGTTCCCCGCCGCGGCGACGACGACCACGCCGTGCACGGCAGCTTCCTGGAGCGCGCTCGAGATCGCGGGGCTGTCGGAGTACGAGCCCAGGCTCAGGTTGATGACGCGCGCCCCGGAGTCGACCGCCCAGTGGATGCCGGCCGCGACCGTGAGCACGTCGCCCTGACCGTCGGAGTCGAGCACGCGCCCGACGAGCAGGCGCGCTCCGGGCGCCGTGAGCGTGACGATGCCAGCGACGTGCGTGCCGTGACCCCACGCCTCGTCCACGACGCCGTCGCCGTTCGTGTCGACGCCCTCGGCCACGTCGGTCGCGCCGGGCTGATCGTCGATGAAGTCCCACGCGTCCGCGATGCGGCCCGCGAACAGCGGATGAGCGGGGTCGATCCCGGTGTCGAGGATCGCCACGCGCACGCCCCAACCCGACGAGATCTGGTGCGCGAGGTCGAAGTGCATCGCGGTCGCCGCGGGCTGGGAGACGTAGGCGGACTGCAGCTCGATCCCGTCGTCGAACGCGAAGCTCTTCTGCCTCGCCTCGGCCGGCTCGAAGTACTCGTTCGGCTCCGACGTCTCGACGCGAGGATCGCCGTGCAGCTTGGCGAGCAGCGAGGCCTGGGTGTCGCTCCCGCCCGGCATGATCGAGACGACGCCGTC
The DNA here is from genome assembly GCA_035500415.1 of Candidatus Acidiferrales bacterium. Lineage (GTDB taxonomy): Bacteria > Eisenbacteria > RBG-16-71-46 > RBG-16-71-46 > RBG-16-71-46 > CAIXRL01. Next base: position 28,123 of record DATJXF010000155.1, read on the forward strand.
GGTGGAGTCGATCGCCACGATCTCCGCCCCGTAGCTCGCGGCGATCTGGTCCGCCTCAGCTGCGTTCGCGAGCGTGATGACGACCTCGCCCCCGACCTCGCGCGTGCCGAAGCGCTTGGAGACGAGTCGCGGGGTCGCTTGCGCCGTGCCGCGCGACGCCGTCGGGAGCTCGCGCGAGCACGACGTCGCGAGCAGCGCGACGACGGGAGCGAGGAGCAGGATGCGGGCAGCGGCGAGGGCTCTCATGACCGGCTTCCTCCGGGGGCAGATGATTCTAACCGACGAATCCGGAACCCGGCACCCGCAATTCGCTCCGGCGCGGCAGTCCTGTCGCCTGGAACAACGTTCGAAAACGCGGTCGAAACGGGGGACGAGGTGGCGCGCGGGCGCGTTCGCCGGGTTGCCGCGACCCCGCCGCCGGAACGCGAGCCCCCGAGCGCCCCCGGTCCGGCGAGCGCTGCGAAACCCGCCCAGTCCAGCGGGTTGGCCGCGGCGAGGTGCCTCGCGGCCTGGACGTCCGCGAGCGCCCGCGCGAGGCCGACGCCGGCCGCGAGGCGCGGATAGAGGTCGGCCATGAGCGCGCCGGTGGGCGCGTCCTCGACGTCCCACTGCGCGGCGACCACCGCCCCCGCTCCGGCGAGCAGGAACGAGCGCGCGAGCCCGAACCACTCCTCGCCGGGTCGCACGAGAGCGCGAGCGGTGTGGCAGGCGGAGAGCGTGACCCAGCGCGCGAGCAGCGGGTGCTCGGCGAGCTCGCCCGCGAGCAGCCAGCGGTCGTGCAGGCGCAGTCCCGACTCGTGCGGCGCATCCGCGCGCCACCCGCCGTGACCGGCGAAGTGGATCCAGTCCGCGCGCGGCGCGAGCTCGAGGAAGCGCTCGGCCGTCGCCTCGGGGCCCGCGAGCAGCATGGCGTGCGGCGCCGAGGCGAGCACGGCATCGGTCTCGGACGCGACCGCCTGCAACTCGCCCGCGGCCGCGGCGACGATCAGCGGACTGCCCGCCACCGCGCGCGCGCTCCGCCGCGAGAGCCCGAGGCGAAGACCCGGCACCACGACGACTTCGCAGCACTCGCACACGGCGCGCCCGTCGGGCAGGGGCAGCGCCGCCCATGGCACGCGCGCGAGCGCGCCCGTCGGCGCGACCGCCAGCCCCCGCGGCGTTCGGCCGTCGAGCGCGGGCCAGAGCACGAGCGCGGCGAGCTCGGCGAGCTGCGTCGCGAGCAGCGGATCGGCGCCGCGTTCGGCAGCGGGCGCGAACGCCGCGCCGCGGAGCGAGAACAGCACCGCCTGGAGCAGCGGCTCGATGCGGCCCGCCGCGACGAGCGAGGCGCGGCCACGGAGAGCCCCGCGGCTCAGCGTCAGCGCGCCGAGCAACCCATCGTGCGTGAAGTAGTCGACGAACAGCGCGTCCTCGGGCAGCACGCGCTGGAGCGCGCCCGCGCGGATGCGGCGGGGCGGCTGCACCGCGAGCGCGCGGCGCAGCGCGCGATCGACGAGCGGGGCGCTCGCACCCGCCACCGTCTCGCCCGCGCGCCGCGCTCGCTCGCGCGCCTGCGTCGCCGCCGCCCAGCGCCGTACGCTCGCCGGCAGCGCGGCGCCGCGCGCGCTCCGCCGCGCGGCGCGACCGACGAGGACGCGCCCGCGTCCCGCTTCGAGCGCTTCGAACGCCGCAGCCACATCGCCCGCGGCGAGCTCGAGCGCGGCGCGTTCGCGGTGCGGCCAGCCCCACTCGCCCCAGAACGTCGCGCGCCACTGCTCGTCGAGGATGCGCGCGGCGAGCCGCTCCGCCGTTCCGGCCGCGCGGGCGAGCAGCCGGCGCGCGCGCGGCACATCGCCGTCATGGCGCGCGAGCGCCGCCCCGGCCGCGAGCCGCAGGTGCTCGAGGCGCGCCGAGGTCGCGCGCCGGGCGTTCGCAGCCGCGAGCAGCCGCCGCGCCGTGCGCGCGTCGCCCGAACCGAGGCTCGCGCGGGCGCCGAGCGTCAGCGCGCACGCCTCGCGCTCGCGATCGCCCGCCGAGGCGAAGCGCCGGCGCGCCGCCGCGAGGAGCGCCGACGCCGCCGGCAGGTTGCCGTCGTGCCACCACACCGTCGCGAGCCCGAGCAGCGCCTCGCCGGCCCAGACGAGGTTGCCCTCCGCGGCGAAGCGCTCGATCGCCCGCTCGATGCCGCGCCGCGCCGCCGCCGGCGCACCGAGCCGGTAGCGCGCGAGCGCGCCGAAGAGCTCGGCCTTGCCGTGCTCGTAGCGCATGCCGAGCGGCGCGAACGCCGCGCACGCGCCCTCCGCCTCGTCGAGCGCTTCGCCGTGTGCGCCGAGGCGCAGGAAGATCTCGGCGCGATCGAGCAGCGCGAGCGCGGCGAGCGCGGCGAGCCCGCGCTGCTGCGCCTCCTCGCGCACGCGCGCGAGCCCGGTGAGCGCGGCCTCGTGACGGTGCTCGAGGAAGTCGAGGTAGGCCAGGTTGTAGGCCGCGGTGAGCGCTTCGGAAACCGCGCCCGCGGCGGCCTGCGCGCCTCGCGCCTCGCGGTAGTGCGCGCGCGCCTCGTCGCAGCGCCCGAGGAGCGAGAGGCAGTTGCCGACGTTCGTCCCGATCATGCGCGCGCTGCGTTCGTCGCCGGCGCGGCGCAGCGCCGCGATCGCGGCCCGGTAGCAGTCGAGCGCGCGCTCGGGCAGGTCGAGCCGGTGCCAGAGGTTGCCCTCGTTGTTGAGCAGCCGCGCCAGTGCCGCGCGGTCGCGCGCGCGGGAGAGCCGGCGGCGGCCGCGCGCGGCCGCACGGCGCGCCTCGGCGTAGCGCCCGAGCACCATCAGCGCGTCGACGAGCCCGATGTCGCAGCGCCCCGCCTCGCGCGTATCGCCCGCGCGCACGAACGCGCGCGCGGCGCGGCGGTAGCACGCGACGGCTTCGCGCGAGCGCGCGAGCGCCCGCAGCACGTGTGCGCGCGTGCGCCAGAGCGCCCCCCGCTCCGCCGCGCTCGCGCGCCGCAGCGCGTCCGCGAAACCGACGTCGAGCTCGGCCAGCGCCTGCGCCGGCTCCGCCCGGCGCAGGGCCTCGACGCGCTCGATCAGCGAGGCTTGCATTCTCAGCTCGTGATCGGTGGCAAACGGAAGCGAGCGTCGGGGGCCTCGAGCACGAGATCGAGCCGCCCACGCGGCACGCCGCCAAAGGCGAATGCGCCGACGGCGTCGGGCCGCCTCTCGAAGCGTTCCTCGCCGCATGCGAGGCGCAGCGTCCAGAGCGCGGAATCCGGCGCGTGCAGCCGGCCGCGCAGGCCGAGCGTGCCGCGGTCCTCGGGCTCGAGCTCGAGCTCGACCGCGTGGGCACCGATCCGGTAGCGCAGCCGCCGCGCCTCGCCCACCGAGCGCCTCGCCGCCGCCGGGAGCGGCGCGGCGAGAGAGTCGAACACGAGCTCGGCCAGCACCTCGGTCCAGCGCGGCGACGCGGATGCGTCCGCGACAGGCGCGAAGACGCCGAGCGCGCGTTCGTGCAGCCACGCCGGCACCTCTCCCGCGCGGTCCGAGCGCATGAGCTGGACGAGTTCGCCAGCGACGCGCACGCGCTCGCGGCATGCCGGGCACGGCCGGCCGAGATGCTCCTCGACGGCGGCGCGCCCCGCGGCGTCGAGCCGCTGGTCGACGTAGTCGAGCACCAGGCGCAGGTCGAGATGTCGTTCGTGGAGGCGCTGGGATTTCATGGGGAGTCCTTCGCGGGAGGGTCGCGACGATCCCCGGGCGGCGTTCCGCGCCGTCCGGGCTCGGCACGAGAGGTGCCGCCGGGCCCGCTGGTGATACTCCGCGCGTCCTGCGACCCGAGCCGTTCGCGCAGCTTCTCCATGCAACGTGCACGAGTGGGCCCGAGCGAGCCCACCGGCACGCCGAGCCGGCGGGCGAGATCGGCGTAGGCGGGCGGGGGATCCTCGTAGTAGAGCGCGCGCAACAAGCGCTGGCAGCGCTCGGGCAGGC
>DATJXF010000156.1:0-18680 GCA_035500415.1 Candidatus Acidiferrales bacterium
GGACCCGCGTTCCCGGCGTGGAGCTTCGGCAATGTCTCGAGCGCGGGCCCGATCCGGATCTCGACGCGATCCGCGACGCTGGCGCGCGCGAGGTTGCGGCGCGCCACCTCGGCGTGGCGCGGCTCCGCCTCGAGCGTGACGACGCGCCCGCCCGCGGGGAGCGCACGCGCGAGCCAGATCGTGCTGTAACCGGCGAGCGTGCCGATTTCGAGCACGCGCTTCGCCCCCACGAGCCGCGCGAGCAGGTGAAGGAACTTGCCCTGGAGCGGCGAGACGTGGATCGCGGGCAGCCCCGCGGCGTCGCTGTCGGCCAGCGCCTGCTCGAGCGCCGCGTCGTGCGGCATGAGCTGCGCCTGCAGATAGCGATCGACCGCGGTCCAGGTCTCCGGGCTCACGCTTCCCGCGCTCCGTCCGCCGCGTCGGCGCGCGGCCGGATGATGACGGTGGACAGCATGGTCGCGACGACGGGCGCATCGACGCCGTCCGCACTCACGTCCGCGAGGACGACGCTCAGCGTGCGTCCGGAGCGCAGCACGCGCGCGCGTGCGACGAAACGGGACCCGCGCGCCGGCGCCATCAGGTTGATCTTGAACTCGACCGCGAGCACGTCGGTGTCCGGCTCGGAGAGCGTGAACGCCGCGTAGCCGCACGCCGAATCCGCGATGCTCGCGACGGCGCCCGCATGCAGGTAGCCGTTCTGCTGGCACAGGCCCGCACGATAGGGCAGCCCGATCTCGACCTCGCCGGGGGCGACGCGGTCGAGCGTCGCTCCAAGCGTCGCCATGAGCGGCTGGCGCTCGAAGCTCCGACGAACGCGCTCGGCGTAGGCCGGGTCGCGCGGTGCGAAGGTCGCGGGCATGGAGGCGGAGTCTAGCGCGAGCACCGCATCAGCGCTCGGGCTGGACGGTGGCCTGCCAGCCGACCGCCTGCCAGCGCCCGCCCCGCTTCACGAAGAAGCCCGTGTCGAGGTAGTGCGCGACGTGCGTCGAGTCGCGTGACGTCGTCGTCGCGACGAGCCGGAACGCCACGAGCGCGGCGTCGCCGTACTGCTGGACGCGAACGTCCTCGGCGGTGAAGACGGTCGAGGGGTCGCCGGGCTCGTGCGGCGGCGTCGCGCGCACGTCGCTCATGATTTCGGACTTGCCACGCCGCCGGCCCGCGGAGCCGGTGTAGATCACGTCGTCGGCCCAGAACCGTTCGTGCGCGGCGGGGTCGTCGCGCGAAGCTCCGGCGAGGAACTCGTTCAGCAGCTTGGCGAGCACCGCCGCGTCGGGCGCCGTCGGAGCCGGAGCGGTCGTCGCCAGCGTCAGCGCGAACAACGCGGGAGCAAACAGCAGCAACATGGAGGGCCTCCGGATGCGCGCGGCCGGGCCGCGTCAGCTCTTGACGAGGTTTCGCAGCACCGTCTGGAGGATGCCGCCGTTCCGGTAGTAGTCGACGTCGACCGGCGTGTCGAGCCGCGCGATCGCGCCGAACTCGAGCACCGAACCGTCCTCGCGCCTCGCGCGCACGATGACGCGCATGCGGGGCCTGAGCTCGCCCGAGAGCCCGCTCACGTCGAACGTCTCGCGGCCCGTCAGGCCGAGCGACTCCGCCGTCCGGCCCGGTTCGTAGACGAGCGGGAGCACGCCCATGCCGACCAGGTTCGAGCGGTGGATGCGCTCGAAGCTCTCGGCGAGCACGGCGCGCACGCCGAGCAGCAGCGTGCCCTTCGCGGCCCAGTCGCGCGAGCTGCCGGTGCCGTACTCCTTGCCCGCGAGCAGGAGCAGCGGCGTCCTCGTCGCGGCGTAGCGTTCGCTCGCGTCGAAGATCGGCATCTGCTCGCCGCTCGGGAAGTGCACCGTGACGTTGCCCTCGCTGCCGGGCACGAGCAGGTTCTTCAGGCGAATGTTCGCGAACGTGCCGCGCACCATGACGAGGTCGTTGCCGCGGCGCGAGCCGTAGGAGTTGAAGTCCTTCTTCTCGATGCCGCGCTCGGCGAGCCAGCTGCCCGCGGGGGACGCGAGCGCGATGTCGCCGGCCGGCGAGATGTGATCCGTCGTCACGGAGTCGCCCACCATCGCGAGCACGCGCGCTCCCGCGATGTCGCGCACGGGCTCGGGCGTCAGCGCCAGCCCCTGGAAGAACGGCGGCTCGTGGATGTAGGTCGATGCGGGATCCCACGGGTAGAGCTCGCCCTCACCCACGGGGATGGCGTTCCATCTGGGATTGCCGTCGAACACGTTGCCGTAGCTCTTCGAGAACATCGCGGGTTGGACGCTGCGCGCCACGAGCTCGCGCACCTCGCCCTGGCCCGGCCAGACGTCGCGCAGGAACACGGGCTTGCCGTCGGAGCCCTGGCCGAGCGGTTCGCGCTCGAAGTCGATGTCGACCGTGCCCGCGAGCGCGTACGCCACGACGAGCGGCGGCGACGCGAGGAAGTTGGCGCGCACCTGCGGGTGCACGCGGCCTTCGAAGTTGCGGTTGCCCGAGAGCACCGCCGCGGCGACGAGCCTGCCCTCGTCCACCGCCTTCGCGACCGCGTCCGGCAGCGGGCCCGAGTTGCCGATGCAGGTCGTGCAGCCGTAACCGACGACGTCGAACCCCAGCGCGTCGAGCGACGCCAGCGTGCCCGAGGCCCTGAGGTACTCGGTCACCACCTTCGAGCCGGGCGCGAGGCTCGTCTTGACGTGAGGCCTGGGCTTCAGGCCCCGGGCGGCGGCCTTCTGCGCGAGCAATCCGGCGGCGACCATGACCGAGGGATTCGAGGTGTTCGTGCACGACGTGATGGCGGCGATCACCACCGCGCCGTGACCGATCGGCGGCTCGGCCGCGCCCGCGACCGTGGCGGTGCGCGCGACCTCGTTCTCCGTGAGGCCGTAACCGCGCTCCTTGACGGGAGCGGTGAGTCCCTTGCGGAACGCGGGCTTCATCTCGCGCAGCGCGACGCGATCCTGGGGACGCTTGGGGCCGGCGAGCGATGCCTCGACGTCGCCCAGGTCGAGGGCGAGCGTGTCGGTGAACTGAGGATCGGGCGTCGCGTCGCTGCGGAAGAGCCCCTGTTCCTTCGCGTAGGCCTCGGTGAGGCGCGCGGCCTCCGGACGGCCCGTCCGCTCGAGGTAGCGCAGCGTCTCGTCGTCGACCGGGAAGAAGCCCATCGTCGCGCCGTACTCCGGCGCCATGTTCGCGATCGTCGCGCGGTCGGGCAGCGACATCGCCGAGAGGCCGGGCCCGTAGAACTCGACGAACTTGTCGACGACGCCCTTCCTGCGGAGCATCTGCGTGACCGTGAGCACGAGGTCGGTCGCGGTGACGCCATCGCGCAGCTGGCCGGTGAGCCGGAAGCCCACGACCTGCGGCGTGAGCAGGTAGAGCGGCTGGCCGAGCATCACCGCCTCGGCTTCGATCCCGCCGACGCCCCAGCCGACCACGCCGAGCCCGTTGATCATGGTCGTATGGGAGTCGGTACCGACGAGCGTATCGGGATACGCCTGCGTCTCGCCGTCCACGGTCGAGGTGAGCACGCCGCGCGCGAGGTACTCGAGGTTCACCTGGTGCACGATGCCCGTCGCGGGCGGCACGACGCGGAAGTTGGAGAACGCCTTCTGCCCCCAGCGCAGGAACTCGTAGCGCTCGCGGTTGCGCGCGAACTCGATCTCCGCGTTGCGCTCGAGCGCGAGCACGTTGCCGAACACGTCGACCTGGACGCTGTGGTCGATCACGAGATCGACCGGAACGAGCGGATTGATGCGCCCCGGATCGGCCCCCAGCCGGCGCACGGCGTCGCGCATCGCGGCGAGATCCACGACGCATGGCACGCCGGTGAAGTCCTGCAGGATGACGCGGGCGGGCTTGAAGGGCAGCTCGGAGGCATCGGTCGCGGTCGCCGACCAGCGCGCGAGGCGGGTCACGTCGTCCGGGCTGACCTGGTAGCCGTCGCACGTGCGCAGCGCCGCTTCGAGCAGCACGCGGATCGAGAACGGCAGACGGCCGAGGTCGACGCCGAGCGGCGAGGCGAGACGGTCGAGGCGGTGGATGACGACCGCGCCGGAGGGAGTGGAGAGCGTGGCGCGGGTCCCGAAGTGATCACGGGAAGAGGCGTTCATGACGCGTCCTTTCCGATGGGCGGCACACAGGTCCGCCGTGGAGAACGGGGGCCGCACAGGGGCCCCGTGAACAGAACCAGATTACATCATCGGCCGGGCGGGCGGAACTCCGAAGGGCCGGGACCGCGCGGCCGGTCGCGGCCGCAGCGTTCGAGGCGCGTGGCGGCCGCGCGAAGCGCGAGTGGCCGCCGCAGGCTCGGGCGGCTTCCGGGAGCCTCGGCCGCCTCATGGCCGCGCCGGCTGCACGTACGCGCGCCCGGTCGCATAGAGGGTGGCGCGGCCGCGGATCGACGCGGCGAGCGTGTCGGCGTGCGCTTCCGCGGCGAGCGCCGCGGCGCGATTCGCGAGCGCCGCCGCCTCGCGACAGCGCCCCGCCGACGCGAGCGCCGCCGCCTGCGTGTCGAGCGTCGCAGGATCGCCGGGGGGCGCGAGCGCGACCGCACGGGCCGCGAGCCGCAGCGCCTCGGCGGCGTCGCGCAGCGTGGGGTCGGGCGCGGTTGCGAGCATCCAGGCGAGATCGTTGAAGGGCGGCGCGAAATCCGGCAGCGCCCGCGTCACGTCGCGCATGAGCGTCTCGGACTCGCGGTTGGGGCCCTGCACGCTTGCCAGCGCGCCGGCGAGCGCGTAGCGCGCGCGCGGCTCGTCGGGCGAGAGCGCGACGGCCTCGCGCAGCAGCGGGAGGCCCTCGCCGGCCCGGCCCTCGAGCACCAGCACGGTACCCAGCCGGCCGATCGCGGGCGCGTACCCGGGGCGCAGGGCGAGCGCGCGCCGGTACTGCGCCCCGGCCTCGCCGAGTCGGCCCGCTGCCTGCAGGCCGACGCCCAGCTGGAGCGCGGCTGACGCGCTGCCCGGCGAGTGCCCGGCCGCGAACGCGAGCTGCGGCAGCGCTTCGCTCACGCGCCCGGCGAGCACGAGCTCGCGCCCCAGGTTCTGGTGGGCGTCGGAGTAGTCGGGGCCGAGCGCGATCGCGCGCTCGAACTCCGCGATGGCGATCGCCGGGCGGTGCGCGTCGGAATAGGTCGCCCCGAGGCCGTTGTGCGCCTCGGGCGCGCCGGGCGAGATGCGGACGGCCTGCTTCCAGAGCGCCACCGAGTCGCGCCACGCGCGCAGTGCGACGCGCGTGGCCGCGACCTCCCCCGTCGCGACGAGCAGCACGGCACCTGCCGCGACCGCACGAATCGCCCGGGCATGCGCCGACGCCGCGCGCGTGAGCGCGAACGCGAGCGTGAGCGCGAGCCCCGCGAGCGGCGGGCCGACGTAGCGGTCGTACGTGACGACGCCGCCCCAGCGCAGGATGCCGAGCGTCGGCGAGAGCAGCAGCGCGAAGATCGCGAGCCCGGCGAGCAGCTCCGGCGCGCGGCGCCGCAGCGCCACCGCGAGCGCCCCCAGCGCAAGCGCGCCCGCCAGTCCCAGGGCGACGGGCGCCTGCGAGAGCGCGAGCGGCTCCGGGGTCGCGTACACGGTCGAGAGCCCGAGCGGCCAGAGCAGCTTCGACGCATCGTGGCTCAGCACCCAGCCGAGCTGGAGCAGCCGATGGCCGGGCGCGAGCGGCGGCGGCGCGCCGAACTCCCAGGTGTTGCGCACGGCGATCGAGGCGATCGCGCCGCCGGCGATCGCCAGCAGCGCGTGCGGCCACTTCTCGAGGATCGCCCCGGGCGAGAAGCGCCGCAGCGGCCACGCATCGAGCACGAGCAGCACGAGCGGCAGCGTCGTGACCGACGGCTTGGTGAGGAGCGCGAGCGCGAAGAGCGCCAGCGTCGCGCCGTACGCCGCGCGCGAGCGCGTGCGCGCGAAGCGCACGTGGGCGAGCGCCGCCGCGAGTGCGAGCGCGGTCGAGAGCACGGTCTTGCGCTCGCCGGCCGAAGCGACGGCCTCAACCATGAGCGGGTGCACGCCGACGAGCAGCGCCGCCCCGGCCGCGGCCCACGCCCGCGCGCCGAGCGCGACGAGCAGCAGGAACAGCAACTCGACGCCGACGACGTGCAGCACGAGGCTCGTGGCGTGGAAGAGCAGCTGCCGGTCCGCGCGCGCGCCGAGCGCGACGTCGAGCATCAGCGACGTCATGGAGAGCGGCGTCCAGTACGCGCTCACGGTCGACGGGTGCAGCGCCTCGGTCCAGACGCGGCGCAGGGCTTGCGCACCCGGGTGCGCGACGAGCGGGTTCTGCACGACGAACGACGGATCGTCGAGCCCGACGGCCTGGGCGTGGAGCACGGGCCAGTGCGCGAAGGCGAGCGTGGCGGCCAGCAGTGCCGCGAGCAGCACGACGAGCCCGCGCGAGGGCGCGCCGCCCGCGTGAACGGGGCTCGGGGAGGGCTCCGATGGCGTGGGCTTTCGGCTCACAGCCCGCACGCTACACCGGCGCGGCCCCAGCCGCAGCGGGACTGCCCGGTCGGTTCGCCCATCGCCGCGGCCTGCGTCGTCGGCGGTTCCGAAGGCGGCCCGTCGCGTTCGCGGGGGTCGCCCCGACCTACATCAGCTCGCGAAGCCGCGTGTAGCCGGCGCGGCTCACCGGGAGCTGCCTGCCGTCGGCGAGGATCGCGACCCGGCTGTCCTTGGCGTAGAGCTCGAGCCGCGCGATGCGATCGACGGCGACGACGTACGAGCGGTGGACGCGCACGAAGCGGTCCGGATCGAGCGCGGCGGCCACCGCCGCGAGCGGCTCGTGCTTGAGCCACGAGCGGCCTTCGGCGTGGATCGCGACGTAGTCGTCCTGGGCCTCGACGTAGTCGAGCTTCTCGATCGGCACGACGTGCACGTTGGCGCCGTCGCGCACGAGCAGCCGCTCGAGCCAGCGACCCGGCGGGCGCGCCGCGGCGGCGAGGGCCGTCGCGGGCGGCGCGGGCGCGGGCGTGCCCGCGGCGAGGCGCTCGCGCACGCGCGCCAGCGCCTCGGCGAGGCGTTCGCGCCCGAAGGGCTTGAGCAGGTAGTCGACCGCGTTCACCTCGAAGGCGCGCAGCGCGAACTCGTCGTACGCGGTGCAGAAGACGACCGCGGGGCGGGGATCCAGCAGCTCCAGCACCTCGAAGCCGTCGAGCTTCGGCATCTGGACGTCGAGAAAGACGAGGTCCGCCCGCTGCTCCGGCACCGCCTTCACGGCATCGAACCCGTTCGCGCACTCGCCCACGACCGCGATGTCGTCGTGCGCGCCCAGGTACTCGCGCAGCAGCGCGCGCGCGGGCGCTTCGTCGTCGACGACGAGCGTGCGGAGCACGCGGGGCGCGTTCACGCGCCGGCCCCGAGCGCCGGCAGCGTGAGCGTCACGCGGAAGTACTCGGGCCCGCGCTCGGCGTCGAGACGCGCCGCGCGCGGGCCGAAGCCGTCGAGCCGGCGGCGTACGTTCTCGAGCCCGAGCCCGGCGCCCGGCCGCGCGACCGCGCTCTCGTCGACGGGGTTTTCGACCTCGAGCACGAGCACGTCGCCGTTGCGCCGCGCCCGCAGCGACACCGTGCCGCCCTCGATGCGCCCGGCGACGCCGTGCTTGATCGCGTTCTCGACGAGCGGTTGGAGCAGCAGCGGCGGCACTCGGCACGCGCCCGCGCCATCCTCGATGCAGCGCTCGACCTGCAGGCGATCGCCGAAGCGCACCTGCTCGATCGCGAGATAGCATTCGACGAGCTCGAGCTCTTCGGAGAGCGCGACGTGGTCCCGCGCGCCGAGCGCGAGCGTGCGGCGCAGGAAGTCACCGAGGCCCTCGCACATGCGGCGCGCGGCTTCCGGATCGGAGCCGACCAGAGCGTTGATCGAGTTGAGGCTGTTGAAGAGGAAGTGCGGATGGAGCTGGGCGCGCAGCGCGCGCAGCTCGGCTTCGCGCGCTGCGACTTCAGACTGGAGCAGCCGGCGCTCGGCGCGACGCGAGGCTTCGAACGCCTGCACGAGGTAGTGGACGACCGCCGAGCCGAGGTAGATCGGGACCCCGGCGGCGAGCAGCAGCAGCGCCTCGCGCAGGATCAGCGGGCGCGCGGTCCACCCCGGCGCGCGGCGCGCGAGCAGCAGCGCCCAGAGCAGCCCCGCGACCGCCCACGAGGCCGCGGCCTGCACCGCCGCGCCCGCCTGGACGGTCGCGGCGCGCCCGAGCCGGCCGGGTGCGAGCGGGTTCGCGCGGCAGACCCACCACGCGGAGAGCACGATGAAGCCGAAGACAAGCGCGAGCGGCGCCGCGAACGCGAGCGCCCCGCCGAACGGCTGCGGCGCGACGAGCCGCACGATCTCCGCTCCCGCCACGCCCGCGAGCAGCCAGGCCAGCGCGTAGAGCGCGAGCCCGCGCACGTGGGCGAAGAGCGGATGCATCGCTACCGGGGCTCCAGGGGCTCGGGCGGAGGCGGCGGCTGGGGCGGAGCGGTCGGACCTGCCGCGGGCGGGGCGTCGCTCGCCGACGACGCCGGCCGCGTCGTGAAGACGAAGCCGCGCCCGGACCCCGCGGTGCCGACGCGCACCTCGCGCTCCTCGCCCGAAGCGCTCTGGCGGCGCACCGTCACGCCCTCGCGCGTCACGTGCACCTCGCGCACCTCGTCACGGTCGCGGCGGCCGCGGCGATGCGAAACGCCGATCCTCACGTGCGAGTCCGAGGGCCGGTCGCGCAGCACGACCCCGCCCATGATCACCAGGCCGCGCAGCACGAGCGTGCCCGTGGTCTCGTCGGCCGTGACCGCCTCGCGCTGGTCCTCGAACGCGCCCAGGACCGGCGTCACCTCGGCTTCGATGCGCCAGTCGTCGGGGACGACGATCTCGATCCCGCCCCACCACGCGAACACGTCGACGACGACGCGCTGGTCGGCGGGCTTCGCTTCGCGCAGGTCGAGCTCGATGCCACCCATCACCGCGGAGAGCTCGGCGCCGCGCAGCGCGGTGCTCAGGCTCCGGCGCGTCGCGCCTCCCATGAACGCGGCGGCGCGGATCCATTCCTGCGAGTCGCCGCCGGGGCCCTCGAGCCGTGGCGCCCGTGCGGTGCGCGTGACGATCTGGATGCCGATCACGATCAGGAACAGCGGCCAGAGCACGCCCCACCCGACGTGCAGCCAGCGGAGCTGGTCGGCGAGCAACAGCCCGCCCACGAGCGAGAAGAACGCGCCCGAGAACGTCTGGCGGCCGAAGCCGACGCCGGTGAGCTTCATGAGGCCGTAGGCGAGCAGCAGCGAGGGCCACCAGCGCAGGATCTCGTGGGCGTTCGCGACACCGAGGTTGTCGAGCGTCCAGAGCACGCCGAGGCCGGCGAGCGTGACGCCGAAGATCAACCGGCCGTTCAGCGGGGCGCGATGTTCATCCATGGCGTTCCTCGCAGGTTCGGGCCGCGGGCACGGCACGCGCGGCGAGCGCGATCGCGCCGCCGGCGAGCAGGATGAGCGGAATCAACCACAGCGGCGCCATCACGGCGAGCGCCGCGCGCAGCACGGATCCGGCGGCGTGCCACGCGGCATCCGGCCGCATCGTCGAGAACGCAGCGAGCAGCACGGCGTTCTGCACGACGAGCCACGCGGCGCACGTCGCGAGCGCGAACTCGCGCGCGCGCCGCCACGTCCCGCGGGAGCGGAGCTCACTCGATGACATGGACGTCTCCTCCGCGCGACGGACGCACACGGCCGCGATCGAGCGGGGCGAGGATCGCCCGCAGGACCATGCCGAGGCCGCTCGCGACGAGCGCGAGCGGCCAGCTGTTGCCCCACGTGAGCCTGTGCCACCCGTTCGCGGCGATCAGGAACCACACGCCGATGAGCGCGAGCGAGACGCCGCTCGAGATGCGCTTCGCGCTCCAGCCCGTGACCGCCTGGCCGGTGCCCAGCGCGATGACGAGGAACGGCCACCACGCCCGGACGTTCATCCACTCGAGCACGCCGAGGTACTGGAGTAGGAAGAGGACGCCGAGCCCGATGAGGAAGAGCCCCCAGAGCAGGCGCGAGAGCGTCCGCGATTCGTCGACGAACATCACCTTCATGAGCGCCTCCGTTGCCTTGCGACGGGCGGTCCGTCCGTCCCCCGCTGTTCGTGAGGCAATCTACGGCCGGGGCAGGGGCGCGGCGCGGGCGATTCGGCGGGTGGAGGCGCGCTGTCGGCGAACGGCGCCGTGCGATCCGCGGGCGGCGGTCAGCGGGCACGTCTCGCGGCGCGATCGCGGCTCGCGAGGAAGAGCGCGCCCGCGACGAACGCAGCCGCGAAGAGCCCCCACTGAACGGCGTACGAGAGGTGCATGCCCTCGTTCCCGGCGAGCGGCAGCTCGCGTACGAAACGCCGCGGCGCGAGCGAATCGGGCAGCGCGTGCAGCGCCCACGGCGCGACCGGATACGGCAGGTGCGCGCGCAGTGAATCCGAATCGAGCCGCCGCGCCGACCACGCCACCGCACGCGTGTGCACGAGCCGCGACCACGCGGGAGCCCGGCCGTGCCCGAATCCCTCGCCGACGCCCGTCACGACGACTTCGCCCGGCTCCGCGATCGCGGAGTCGGCGACACCCACGGCGTCGGCGGATGCGAGCCAGCCGCGATCGACGAGCACCGCGCCACCGCCCGCGAGGCGAAGCGGCGTCACGAGCTCGACGCCCGGCGCATCGTCGCGCCAGCGGTCGTCGAGCACGACGCTCCAGCCCGCGTCGTAGCGGCCCGCGAGCCGGATGCGCCGGCCGGCCAGCGCCGCGAGCGGGGGAAGCGGCGCCGCGAGCGACTCCGGGGTCGCCCGCAGCGCGGCGGTCAGCGTGGCGTTGTCGTGGCGCTTCTCGCTCCAGCGCGTGAGCTGCCAGAAGCCGAGGCGCGCGCAGACCCCCGCGAGCGCGAGGCAGACGAGGCCGGCGAGCAGCGTGCGCGGCCGCATCCGGGTCAGGTCGCGGGCTTGGGCCGCGGTGGGTTGGTCTGCGCGGCGACGATCATCGAGGCGAAGCCGATCTGCTTGTGGGTCGCATCGCAGAACGGTTTGTTCGCCGAGTGCCCGCAGCGGCAGAGCGAGACGCGCGTGAGCCCGCCGACGTCGATGTGCTCACCGTTGCCGTCGATCAGCTCGAAGTCGCCCTCGACCCGGATCGAACCGTTGTGGTTGAACGTGATGCGGGTTGCCGCCATCGGGATCACCTTCCGGAAGGTTGTGGAAACGCTGGGCTTGCGGGGCAGAGCTTAGCAGCGAGGCGCCGGTGGCGCGATGCGGTTGAAACCCTGGCGCGCGGCGGGGCGTAAGTACGTGCGTGCCGGCGCTCGCCCGGGCCGCCGCGCGGTGCGCGCGTGGAGGTCGGGCCACCGGCTCAAGGAGGATTCCGTGATCTCGCTGCTCGTGTTCGGCGCCCTGATGTTCGCGGGCCTGATCGTGTTCGGCGTGCTCGCCGCGGTCATCGGCCTCGCGGGATTCGTCATCACGCTGCCGTTTCGCATCCTCGGCTGGACGCTGCGCCTGCTCGGCCTGCTGATCGCGCTGCCGTTCCTGCTGCTCGCGTGCGCGCTCACGTTCGGCGCCGCGCTCCTGCCGCTCGCGCCGCTCGCGCTCGTCGCGTGGTTCTTCTGGTGGCTGTTCCACGATCGCAAGCCGCGCCACTCGCAGCCCTCGGTGATCTCGTAACGAACTTCGCCTGACCGGGCGAATCACGAGGGCGGCTTCCGGCCCGGAACCGGAATGCCGCCCTTCGTGCGCCCGGAATCCGGCCCGCCGCGTGCGGCAAACGACGCGGCCGGCGCGTTCCGGGGCTGGCGCGCTCGCGCCGCGCCGCCTATCGTGAGCCCATGATCCCGACCCGACTGGGGCCGTACACGATCGAGCGCGAGATCGGCCGCGGCGGCATGGGCGTCGTCTACCTCGGGCGCGATCCGCGCCTGCAGCGGCCCGTCGCGATCAAGGTGCTGCCCGACACGTTCGCGCGCGACCCCGAGCGGCTCGCACGCTTCGAGCGCGAGGCGCGACTGCTCGCCGCGCTCACCCACCCCAACATCGCCGGAATCTACGGGCTCGAGGACGACGGCGGCGTGCGCTTCCTCGCGCTCGAGTACGTCGAGGGCGAGACGCTCGCCGAGCGCATCGCGCGCGGCGCGCTCCCCGTGCCGGACGTGCTCGACGCCGGGACACAGATCGCCTCGGCGCTCGAGGCGGCGCACGAGGCCGGGATCGTCCACCGCGACCTGAAGCCCGGCAACGTCAAGGTGACGCCCGCCGGCCAGGTGAAGGTGCTCGACTTCGGGCTCGCCAAGGGCGCAGCGGGCGGCAGCGACTCGGGCTCCGACCTGACCCACTCGCCGACCGTTCCGCACGCCGTCACAGGCGCCGGGATCGTGCTCGGCACCGCGGCGTACATGAGCCCCGAGCAGGCGCGCGGCAAGCCCGTCGATCGCCGCACCGACATCTGGTCGTTCGGCTGCGTGCTCTACGAGTGCCTGACCGGCGGGCAGGTGTTCTCGGGCGAGACGGTCTCGGACATGATCGCGCGCATCCTCGAGCGCGAGCCCGACTGGTCGGCATTGCCGGCGGCGACGCCCGAGAAGCTCCGCGTGCTGCTCGGGCGCTGCCTCGAGAAGGACGCGAAGCGACGGCTGCGCGACATCGGCGAGGCGCGCATCGCGCTCGAGGAGATGCAGGGGCTGCGCGCGCCGTCGTCCTCCGGCTCGCGCCCCGCCACGGCGTCCGGCCCCCTCGCCACGAACCCGGCGCCGGCCGGCTGGCCGCGCATCGCGCTCCCGGTCGCCTGGCTCGCCGCGGGCGCCGTGGTCAGCGCGATCGGCTTCGGCCTGCTGGCGCCGCACGCGCCGCCCGCCCTGCCGATCTGCCTCAATGTGCACCCACCCGCGCGCGCGATGCTCGTCGCGGACGGCGCGGAGAACGCCATCTCGCCCGACGGCCGCACGCTCGCCTTCGTCGCCAGCGACTCGTCCGGTTCGAACTCGCTCTGGGTGCGGCCGCTGGGGAGCTTCGAGGCGCGCGAGCTGCCCGGAACGCGCGACGCCGATCAGCCGTTCTGGTCACCCGACGGCCAGCGCGTCGGGTTCTTCGCGGACGGCAAGCTGCTCGTCGTCGGCATCGATGGCGGCAATCCGGAGACCGTGTGCGATGCCTCGAGCGGCCGCGGGGGCAGCTGGAGCCCCAAGGGCGTGATCGTCTTCGCCGGGGCGTCGAGCGGCCCGCTGTTCAAGGTCCAGGCGAACGGCGGGACGCCGGTCGCGGTCACCACGCTGGATGCGAAGCGCGGCGAGACGGCGCATCGCTGGCCCTGCTTCCTGCCCGACGGCGAACACTTCCTCTTCGTCGCGCTCCCGAGCGTCGGCCGGCAGTTCGTCGCGTACGTGGGCTCGCTGGGATCGAGCCGCCGCGACTCGCTCCTGATCGCGGGCGGCGCGCCGACCTACGCCGCGCCCGGCTACCTCGTCTTCATCCGCAACGGCGCGCTCGAGGCGCAACGGTTCGACGCCGGCCGGCGCACGCTGCTCGGTGAGCCCTTCCGCGTCGGTGAGCAGCCCATCATCACGATCCTCTCGGGCGCCCCCTGTGCGAGCGCCTCGCGCAACGGAGTACTCGCCTGGATGGGGGCCGGCGATCCCGACACGCGGCTCGTGTGGGTCGATCGCACGGGCCACGAGGCCAGGGCGATCGGCATCCCGTCCGATCGCTGGAGCTTCGCGTTCCCCTCTCGCGACGGCCACCGGGCGACGCTCGTGCAGGACCTGCCCTCGGGGGAGTCGAACATCTGGATCGCCGATCTGGATCGCGAGGTGGCGAGCCGGCTGGTGTTCGACCGCGGCGCCCACACGGTCCCGTTCTGGTCGTGGGACGATCGCGACATCCTCTACAGCTCGACGCGGCGCGGCCCGCGCGACATCTACCGGCGCGCTGCGGACGGCTCGGGCGGGGACCAGCTCGTCTTCGGCTCACCGGTATTGTTCAAGGACCCGTGCGACGTTTCGCCCGACGGGAAGTGGCTCGTGTTCCAGGAAAATGCCGACGCCAATGGCTGGAACCTGATGCTCCTGCCACTCGCGGGCGGCCCCCCCAAGCCGTATCTCGTCACGCCGTTCAACGAGCAGTACGCGCAGGTCTCCCCGGATGGGAAGTGGCTGCTCTACCAGTCGGACGAGTCGGGGAACCCGCAGGAGTACGTTCAGTCGTTTCCGGAGCCGGGCCACAAGGCCCAGGTCACGCGCACGGGCGCGGTCTACGCCATGTGGACCAAGGGCGGAAACGAGATTCAGATCCTGCGCGCGGACAACTCGGTCGTGAGCGTGCCGGTGACCCCCGGTGCGGAGCCCGCATTCGGGATGCCGCGGGAGCTCTACCGCCTGCCGCAGGACATGAAGAGCTGGGCCCCGAGCCCGGATGGCGAGCGGGCGCTGGTGGTCCTGCCTGCGCAGCAGACCGAGCGCAGCATCTCGGTCGTCGCCAACTGGTGGGCGCTCGCGCCGAAGTGACGCGCCGCGCGAGCCCGCGGGCCGCTTGCGCCCCCCGCGCCCGTCGCGCATTCTCGCCGGGAGTTCCGACCTGACCCGCTGCGGCTTCCCGCCGCGCGCCGCGCGCCCTGCGCGCCACGATCGACCCCGAGAGGAGCGGCATGAGTCCCGAGTTCATCTACACCATGAAGGACCTGCGCAAGGTCGTTCCGCCCAAGCGCGAGATCCTGAAGGGCATCTGGCTGTCGTTCTTCTACGGCGCCAAGATCGGCGTGCTGGGCGCCAACGGCGCGGGCAAGAGCTCGCTGCTCAGGATCATGGCCGGCATCGATCCCGATTTTCTCGGCGAGGCGTTCCTGGGCAAGGGCTTCACCGTCGGCTACCTCGAGCAGGAGCCCAGACTCGATCCCGGGAAGAACGTGTTCGAGAACGTCGCGGACGGCGTGGGCGGGAAGATGGCGATCAAGCGCCGCTGGGACGAGATCGCGGCGAAGTTCGCCGAGCCCATGGACGACGACGCGATGAACGCGCTCATCGCCGAGCAGGGCAAGCTCCAGGATGCGATGGACGCGGGCAACCTCTGGGAGCTCGACCGACAGATCGAGATCGCCATGGACGCGCTGCGCTGCCCGCCCGGCGATTCGGCCGTCACGACTCTCTCGGGCGGCGAGCGCCGCCGCGTCGCGCTCTGCCGGCTGCTGCTCTCCCACCCCGACCTGCTGCTGCTCGACGAGCCGACCAACCACCTCGACGCGGAGTCGGTGGCCTGGCTCGAGCGCTTCCTCAAGGAGTACACCGGCACGGTCGTCGCGGTGACGCACGACCGCTACTTCCTCGACAACGTCGCGGGCTGGATCCTCGAACTCGACCGCGGCGCCGGCATCCCGTGGGAAGGCAACTACACGAGCTGGCTCGAGCAGAAGAAGAACCGGCTCGCGCAGGAGGAGAAGACCGAGAGCGCCCGCCAGAAGACGCTCGAGCGCGAGTTCGAGTGGGTGAAGATGGCGCCGCGCGCGCGTCAGGCGAAGAGCAAGGCGCGCCTCGCGGCGTACGAGAAGATGCTCGCCGAGGAGGGGACGCAGAAGCTCGACAGCGTCGAGATCTACATCCCGCCGGGGCCCCGGCTCGGCAACGTCGTGATCGAGGCGCAGAACCTGCGCAAGGGCTACGGCGACACGCTGCTCATCGACGAGCTGTCGTTCAAGCTGCCGCCCGCCGGCATCGTCGGCGTGATCGGCCCCAACGGCGCGGGCAAGACGACGCTCTTTCGCATGCTGGTCGGACAGGAGAAACCGGACGCGGGCTCGCTGCGAGTCGGCGAGACCGTGAAGATCGCCTACGTCGACCAGAGCCGCGACGCGCTCGCGGGCGAGAAGACGGTGTGGGAGGAGATCTCAGGCGGCAACGACCTGCTCGCGCTCGGCAAGCGCGAGGTGAACTCGCGCGCCTACTGCGGGTGGTTCAACTTCCGCGGCGCGGACCAGCAGAAGCGCGTCAAGGATCTCTCGGGCGGCGAGCGGAACCGGCTGCACATGGCGAAGCTGCTGCAGAGCGGGGGCAACCTGCTGCTGCTCGACGAGCCGACGAACGACCTCGACGTCGACACGCTGCGCGCGCTCGAGGACGCGCTGCTCGAGTTCGCGGGCTGTGCGGTGGTGATCTCGCACGACCGCTGGTTCCTCGACCGCATCGCGACGCACATGCTGGCGTTCGAGGGCGATTCGCAGGTGGTGTTCTTCGAGGGCAACTACCAGGATTACGAGCGCAACCGGCACGAGCGGCTCGGCGCCGACGCCGACCAGCCGCACCGCATCAAGTACCGCCCGCTCGCGAGGGCCTAGGTTCTCTCTGAAAACGCCGCGCGCCCGCGGAGCGGCTGTGCCGCGAGCAGGGCGAGCAGCGTGAGCGCCGCGTTCCCGGCGAACTTGGTCGCGCCGATGCGGCCCGCGTCCGCGGCGCCGAAGCAGCCGCAGCGGAAGTCGAGCCCTCGCGCCCACGCGAACGCGACCGCGAGCGTGTAGGCGGCTAGCAGGAGCAGCGCGACGCCCGCCGCCGGCTGCTCGGCGACGCCGAGCACGAGCGCCGCCCCGACCGCGAGCTCGAGCCAGGGCAGCGAGACCGCGACTCCACGCTCGAGCCACGGGGACAGCATGCGGAAGTCGTGCACCTGGCGCCCGAACGCGGCGACGTCCGCCGCCTTGTCGATCGCCGCGACGAGCAGCACGAGCCCGATCGCGAGGCGGCCGAGGCGCACCGCGAGGTGGAACGTCGCGGCCCGGCTCGTCGAGCTCGATGCACTTGCTGCCATCTCGAAACGCTCCTTTGCGGGGACTCGAGTCGGGCGGTGCAGCCTAGCAACGCCTTCGCACGTTCGTCGCCCGAAGCCACAAGCCTTTGCCCCGCATGTGGTAATGCGAATCGACGCTCGCCGCTGGCGCCCGGGGCTGGTGGCGTCAAGCGTTTGGGACCTCTGCCGATGCTAGGGACACAAGCGGTCCCGGACGGAACCGCTCCCCGGGCCGTCCCCGCGCCGCGCGCGCACGGCCGACTGCAGCTCACGGACCACGCGGGAGATCGCACGATGCGCATCCTCGTTGTCCACGACGACGCCGGCGCACTGGAGAAGTTCCGCCGCTTCCTGCTCGAGCGCCAGAGCACGTGGAACGTGCGGCTCGAACGCAACACGACCGCGGGCCTCGAAGCGTTCCACAGCTGGAGCGCCGACGCGGTCGTCGCGGCGATCCGCCCGCCCGCCGTCGACGGCGTCGAGCTGCTGATGAACGTGCGCGACGAACACGCCGAGACCGTTCGCATCGCCGTCGGCGATCCGGAGCTCTCCGACGCGAGCCTGCGCTCGCTCAAGATCGCCCACCGCGTCGTGCCCGAGAACATCAACGCACTCGACTTCGTGGAGACGCTGCGCCGTTCGCTGCTGCTGCGCGACCTCGTCTCGCCCGCCGAACTGCGCGCGCTGCTCGGCGAGGTCGGCCAGCTGCCGGGGCTGCCGGGCATCTACGCCGAGCTCAGCCGCCGGCTCGAGGACCCTTCCGTCTCCGTGCTCGAGCTCGCCGAGCTCGTCTCCGAGGACGTCGCGCTCGCCGCGCAGGTGCTGCGCATGTCGAACAGCGCGTACTTCGGGCGCGAGCGCAGCGTCACGCGGCTGAGCGACGCCGCCGCGCGGCTCGGCACGCGGCTGCTGCGCAGCCTCGTGCTCACGGCCGAGCTCTACGGCGGCTTCCCGATGCCGCGCCAGTTCGCCGGGCGTCACGAGGAGCTGCAGCGCCATGCGGCGCTGGTGGCGCGAATCGCGTCGAGCCTCGAGCCGCGAGCGGCGTGGAAGGATGACGCGTTCTCGGCCGGACTGCTGCACGACGTCGGCAAGCTCGTGCTCATGTCGCGGTTGCCGGTGCGCTACGAGGGCGTCGAGCGCGAGGCCGCCGAGACCGGCCGCGAGCTCACCGACGTCGAGATGCAGCGGCTGGGCGCGAACCACGGCACCGTCGGCGCATGCCTGCTCGGCATGTGGGGGCTCCCGAGCGTCGTGCTCGAGGCCGTGAACGGCCACCACGGGCTCGCGCTCGAGGTGCCGCACCGTCTCAATCCCTCGCGCGCGGTCGCACTCGCCGACCGCCTCGCGCACGACGTCACCGACAGCGAGGAGCAGCGCGAGCAGCGCGCCGTGCTGCCGGTCGCGCTCCTCACCGATCCGCGATGGACGTGGTGGCGCGAGATGGCCGAGCAGATGGCGATGGAGGGCAGCGCGGTCTGAAGCGGGCCGCGAGGCGCGCGGACCCCGGTCAGCGTCCGGTGGCCTCGAGCTTCGCGGCCAGCCCCGCGTGCCCCGCCGCGCGGGCCAGTGACGCCGCGGTGCGGCCGTCGTCCGTCGCGAGCGAGGGATCGGCGCCTGCGGCGAGCAGCGCTTCCGCGAGCGCGGCATCGCCGGCCTGCGCCGCGGACATGAGCGCGGTGAACCCGCCGCTCTGGCGCGCATTCACGTCCGCCCCCGCCGCGATCAGCGCGCGAACGGTCGCGAGCGAGCGGCTCGCCGCCGCGCTGTGGAGCGGCGCGACGCGCGTCGCGTTGCGCGCCTCGGCGCGCGGGTCGGCGTGCAGCGCGAGCAGCCGCGCCGCGAGCGCGGGCCGGTCGAAGAACGCGGCCAGATGGAGCGCGGTGAAGCCGTCGGCCGACCAGGCGTGCGCGAGCGAAGCGTCGCGCTCGAGCAAGGCGAGCGCACGCGGCTCCTCGCCGGCGGCGA
>DATJXF010000157.1:0-10072 GCA_035500415.1 Candidatus Acidiferrales bacterium
GCTGCACTCGGGGACTGACGCCGGGCCTTACCCTGCGACGCGCACGCGAAGCTGCGACACGCTTGCCTCGCCTCCTGCTCGGCTCGCTGAGGCCGCTCGCCCTCCCGCCCTCCCTGGCTTCGGGCTCGCGGACTCATCGCACTTCGCGTGCGCGCCTCCGGGCGCGGCCCGGCTGCGAATGCAGGGCGCGCCGATGCCGGTGCGCAGGCGTGCGCGACGCACCGCTGGGGCGAGAGCGAGGCGGAGGGACGCTCGGGTGGCGTGGGGAGTGACGGGGACCCAGCGAGCATCGCGCATGCCGAGTGCCGGCCAAGGCGCGCCCGGAGCGACGCGCGATGGTGTCGTCCACGCGCACGAGCCTTGAAGATCGAGCACTCGCCGAGCGCGAGATGACCGAGGACGTGACCTCGGCGCTGCGAACGCTGGGCGTTACCGCCGCGGAAGCCAAGCGCATCGCCAGCCTTCCAGGCGTGCGCACGGGCGCGACGCTCGAGGGCCGCGTGCGGCGAGCCGTCCAGCAGCTCGGACCGCCGAGCGCACGCCGGATCGCCCCGGCGTGAGACGCCGGGCCTTACCCTGCAGCGCGACCCGCCTTCGAATCGAGGGCGCGCCCGGAGCAATGCGCGATGTCGTCGGCAAACGCGCGCGAGCCTCGAGCTTCGAGGGCCCGCCGATGGCACCTGGAGTCCGGACACGCGCCTCCGGGCGCGGCCTGCCGACGCGAAATCACCGCGCGTCGCGCCCCTCCCTGAGTCCCGGCGCGGGCTGGGACGTTCGCGTCGGCTCTCCCTGCCCCTCCAGCGATCTCAGCACGTCCAGCGAGCGCAAACCCTGGAAGCGCTGGAAGTGCAATCGCAGGAAGTCCTCGACCACGCGGAAGAGCTCGGCGCTGCGCGGGATCTCGACGAACTCGCCGGCCTGCACGAGCGGGCGCGAGAGCAGCAGCGCGAACGAGGCGAGCGCCTCGGCCGACAGCACGATGACGCCGCCCTCGCGCGAAGCGCACGCGTCGCAGAGCAGCCCGCCGCGCACGGGCGAGAACACGCGACGCTGCGAGACCGCGCGGCCGCACGAGGCGCACGCGTCGAGCCGCGGCCGGTAGCCCAGCTCGCCCGCGAGCTGGAGCTGGAACGCCAGCGTCACCGCGGGAAGCGTCGGGACGGGCGCGCGCTCGCAGCCGTCGAGCGCCGCGACGAGCAGCGCGTAGAGCTCAGCGTGCGGTTCCTCGCCCCAGACCAGCCGGTCCACCAGCTCCAGCGCCGCCTGCGCATGCGCGAGGCGCACGAGGTCGGCGAGCCGGCTGCCGAGCGGGTCCAGCACCTCGGCCTGCGAGAGCAGGTGCAGGTCGCGATCCGGCTTCAGATAGAACACGAAACGCGAGCGCGACAGCGGCTCGAGCGCGAACCCGAACCGGCTCGGCGCCTTGCGCGCGCCCTTGGCCACGAACTTGAGCAACCCCTGATCGCGCGTGTACGCGACCACGATGCGGCTCGTGTCGCCGAGCGCGTGGACTTTCAGGACGACGCCTTCGGACTGGACGATGGCCATGGACAGGAGAGTACTTCGGGATGTCGCAGCGCGGCGGGCGGTGCGCGTCGGGCGCGGAAGGCGGCCTCCGTGCGGTCCGCGAGGGCGGTGGGCCCGTCCCGCTCAATGCGGCGGGAACTCGACGGGGATCACGATCCAGACGGCAACGGGCGTGCCCTTGGACGTGGCGGGCTTGAACGTCCACTTGCGCACGCTGGCGAGCGCAGCCGAATCGAGCGCCGGAATGCTCTTCACGATCTTCGCGTCCACGACCTTGCCGTCGCGGTCGACGAGCACCCGCAGCTGCACCGTCCCTTCGATGCCCGCGGCTCGCGCCGAATCGGGATCGTCGGGCGGAACCCTCGTGATGGGTTGCGGCAGGACGTCGACGTACGCCCCGCCCTCGTCGAACGGTCGCGCGGGCCGCGGTATCGGCGCGATCGTCAGGCTCGGACGCAGGTGCGCGAGAGCCGCGTCGGTGGGCAGCGCCCGCTCGAGCAGCGCAAGCAACACCTCGCTCTGCTCATCCATGAGCCAGAAGCTGACCACCCGATCGGCGGCCCGACCACCCGAGGCGCAGCCCGACTCCATGTCGACGATCAACCTGCCATCGGATTCCGGGCCGCGCCAGCGCACGGCGATGAACCAGGGTCGTTCGCCCTCGGGCGCGTTCATCCCGGGATTGCAGGGCGGACCCGGCACGACGCCCTGGGGCGGCAGCAGCGCCGAAACGAAACGCGTCATCCACGCCCGATCGGGATGTGCCATGGAAGCGGGCCTTGTCATCGCGCGCTCGGGCCGCGGCATGCTCGCATAGGGGCTCGACACGACGCCGAGCTCGAGACGCGAAACCTCCACGCTGTCGGCCGCGAGCATCGAGGCGCGCAGCGAGTCGATTCGCGGCGAGCCCCCGACCTGCGACCCGGCCGCCACGCGCACGAACGCGAGCGCCGCCCCGAGCCAGAGGACCGTGCGCATCGACCTCCGGGTGAACGGCTTCACGGCCTTCGCTCCCCGTCCCGCCCCCTCCATCCGCCGCACGATCGGCTTCGCGCTCCGCAGCGCCGACTCCTCCCGCGCGCGCATCGCGCGCCGCTCCGCCGCGCGCGCGTGGTCGTGGCCCGCGAGATGCAGCACGCCATGGATCACGAGCCGGGCGAGCTCGGCGCCCTCGCTCACGCGGTAGCGTTTCGCCTGCTCCCGCACGCGGTCGAGCGAGACGACGAGATCGCCCGCCACCGGCCGCGTCGCCGCGTCCGGAGCGTCCTCGTCGTACGCGAAGCTGATGACGTCGGTCGCGCGATCGATGCGCCGCCAGCGGCGGTTGAGCGCGCGCAGTTCGGCGTCATCGGTGAGCCGCAGGCCGATCTCGCCGGCCCGCCGCTCCTCGCGCCGGAGCACGTGCGTGACGAGCGCGCGAAGCGGCGCCGTCCAGCGGCGACGGGCGGCCGGGGTGGAGATCGTGACGGCCATCGCCCTTCATCGTGCGCGCGGGGCTCGCCGGGGTGCAAGCCGCGGCCGGGCCGCGGGTCATGCCGCGCGTGCCGTCCGGCTCAGCTCTCGCGCCGCGCCTCGATGCGCTTGGGCGCCTCGGGATACGGCGCGCGCACGTGGAAGATCGCGGTCAGCACCGGGATGAACGCTTCGCGGATCTTCGCCAGCTCCTGGAGCGTGAGCCCGCAGTCGTCGAGCTGCCCGTCGCGCACGCGCTCGTCGATGATGCGCTGCACGAGGCCCCGGATGCGGCTCGGCGTCGGCTCGGCGAGCGCGCGCGAGGCGCCCTCGACGCCATCGGCGAGCATGAGCAGCGCCGTCTCGCGCGAGCGCGGCCTAGGGCCGGGATAGCTGTAGTCCTCGCGACGGGCGCCGGGGTCGGCTTCGAGCGCCTTGTGGTAGAAGAACGCCATCACCATCGTGCCGTGGTGCTCGGGGATCGAATCCCGCACCGCGCGCGGCAGGCGCTGCTTGCGCGCGAGCTCGAGCCCTTCGCTGATGTGCGACTTCACCACGAGCGCGCTCATCGACGGCGTGAGCTTCTCGTGGCGCGAGCGCGACGAGGCCGGCTCGTTCTCGGCGTAGTACTCCGGCTTCGCGAGCTTGCCGATGTCGTGGTAGTACGCCGACACGCGGGCGAGCAGCGAGTTCGCGCCGACCGCCTCGGCCGCGGCCTCGGCGAGCGAGCCGACGACCATGCTGTGGTGGTAGGTGCCCGGCGCGACGAGCTGCATGCGGCGCAGCAGCGGGCGGTTCAGATCCGAGAGCTCGAGCAGCGTGACGTCGCTCGTCAGCCGGAAGAGCGTCTCCACGATCGGCAGCAGTGCGAACGCGAGCGTGGTCGCGAGGAATGCGTTGAGCGTGCCCCAGCCGGTGTCGCGCAGCAGCGTCGCCGGCGGCGCGACGCGCGCGAGGTCCCACGCGAGGATCGCCGCGAGGTTGGCGAGTGCGATCGCGAAGAACGCGCGCACGAAGTGCCAGCGGTGGCGCAGGCGCGCGACCGAGTAGACCGCGGTCACGCCGCCCATCATCGCGACCGGCACGAATGGCGCCTTGAGCTCGGCGATTGTCGTGACGAGGATCGCGACCATCAGCGTGAAGACGAGCGCCGGTCGCTTTTCGAGCAGCGACGCGACCACGAGCGGCGCCAGCGCGAGCGGCACCGTGAACTCCGACAGCCCGGCGAGGGCCACGAGCCCGACCGCCGCGCCCATCACGGCGAGCGTGAGCAGCGTGAACATCGCCAGCATGCCGTTGTCGCGATAGACCGCCAGCAGCTCCATGCGCAGGTAGGTCGCGAACGCCGCGATAAAGAGCAGCATGAGCAGCATGCGCGCGACCGGCGGATCGATGAACTCGCTCTGCGCGCTGCGCGCGAGCTCGAGGTTGCGCAGCGAGTGGAGCTTGAGCACGGCGTCGTGCGTGATGCGCTCGTTCGCGTCGACGATGAGCTCGTCCTTCTTGACGAAGCCGACGACGCCCGGCACGGCCCCCTGCGCCTGCACGCGCCGCCACTCCGACTCGGCGCGGTCGTAGTTGACGGTCGGCGTGACGAACGGCTGTGCGAGCTGCACGACCATGTGCACGGCGCGCGGATCGCTCGCGAACATCTCCCCCGCGCGCGCGCCGATGCGGTCGAGCGCCTCGCGCTTTTCGTAGAGCCGGCTCGCGGGCACGAGCGTCTCGGCCTCGCCGTTGGCCGGTCGCAGCGTCACGGTGCGATAGCCGAGCACGAAGCCGTTGCGCTTCTCGGCGACCACGCCCGCCTGCGACACCTCGCCGAGCCAGCCCCCGAGCGCCTCGAGCGCGCGGCGCGCGCGGCCCGGTGAGGCGAGCGCCTCGGCCGCGTCGTCGTCGATCGGGACGCCGAGCGCCTTGAGCTTCACGGCGCGCTCGCCCGGCGTGATGCGTACGTCGGAGACAAGCGCGAGCGCGCGGTCCCGGAACGCAGACCAGCGGTCCGCGGCGTCGGCCTGCTCGTGCGGATCGACCACGAACACCGGCGGCACGGCGAGCGAGGCCTCCTCCTGCTCGCGACGCAGCGTCGCCTCGTCCTTCTGCACGCGGAAGTCGAACGGCGCGACGATGCGCTCGCGCGAAATCTCGCCCTCGCGCAGCCCGTAGCGGTCCCAGGCGTTCCGCCCGACCGGCAGCGCGGCGGCCGCGGCGAGCAGGATCGCGACCATGCCGAATCGTGCGCCGTAGTAGCCCCAGCGGATGGGGCGGGCGCGCCCCGGCAACGCGGGGACGGGCGGCGAATCCGATGTGCTCAGTGGGAATCTCCGGAACGGGCGGGGCCCGCGCAATCGCGGGGCGTTCGTCGCGCGAGGCTACGCCTGCGGCGGGTGCTCGTCACCCGCGGCCGCGGCGGGCGGCGCGGAACTCGAGGCACTGCCGTCCGTTGCGGGCGCGGCGTCGTGCGGGTCGAGCGTGCGGCCGACGCCATCCTCGGCCGTCTCCTCGTGCTGTGCGTGCCACAGGTCGAACGCGTGGATGATCTCGCGCACGAGCCGGTGGCGCACGACGTCCTCGGGATGGAAGTAGACGAACTGGATGCCGGGCACGTGGCCGAGGATCGACTGGATCTTGACGAGCCCCGACTGATCCGGCACGCGCAGGTCGATCTGCGTGAGATCGCCCGTGATGACCGCGCGCGAGTTCACGCCGAGGCGCGTAAGGAACATCTTCATCTGCCGCACGGTCGTGTTCTGCGCTTCGTCGAGAATCACGAACGCGCTGTGCAGCGTGCGGCCGCGCATGAACGCGAGCGGGGCGATCTCGATCACGCCGGTCTCGAGGAAGCGGCGCATCTTGTCGTACGACATGAGATCCGCGAGCGCGTCGTACATCGGGCGCAGATACGGATCCACCTTTTCCTGCATGTCGCCGGGCAGGAAGCCCAGGCTCTCGCCCGCCTCGACCGCCGGGCGAACGAGCACGATGCGGTCGGCGCGCTTGCTGCGCAGCGCCGCCACCGCCGCCGCGACCGCGAGGTAGGTCTTGCCCGTGCCGGCGGGCCCGATGCCGAACACGACGTCGTGCTGTTCGAGCGCCTTCAGGTACAGCGCCTGCGTCGGCGTGCGCGGGCGAACCGCCTTGCGATCGAACGTGTAGCCCGGCGCGCCGTCGTACGCCTCCGCGAGCCGCCCGCGGCCGTTGCCGTTCCCGTTGCCGTTCGCGTGCGCCTCGCCATCGTGCCGCAGCTGACCGAGTGCGGTCGCGACGTCCGCCTCCTCGATCACCTTGCCGCGCTCGACCAGTTCGATCAGCTCCTCGAGCGTCGAGGCTGCCGGGCGCACGTCGGCCTCGTCTCCGGCCACGGTCAGCGTGCCGTCGCGCAGCGTGATGCGCACGGGCAGCGCGCTTTCGATCTGGCGCAGGTTCGAGTCGTTCTGGCCCAGCAGCGAAACCGGGTCGAGATGATCGATGGATAGCTTGCGAACGGTCACGTGATGCCTCACTTGGCTCGGTCCGATGCGGACCGTGCAGCGCCCCGGGGCGTGCTCGAAGGGAGACCCGCCCTCAAAACGCAAAACTCCCGACCCGATCGGCCTCGAACGGCGGGCCGGGTCAAGAGTTTCGTGAACTCCGTTCGATGGTCGGCGAGGTGCAGGTGCAACCCTGGGTGCCCTGGGTCTCGATTCAACGGACGCCGCCCCCGAAAAGGTGGGCGTCTCGGCGTCACGCAGGCGGACCGCGACACCGGGACCGTATCAGAGCGGCCGGCGGAGGGTCAACGCCCTCCGGCGACGCCGGGATCTTCCGGCGCGGTTATCGGTCGCAGCGGGCCCGCGGTTGAGGACCAGGATTCGGGGCCGGAAACGCGGCCCGCGGGCCTAATCGAGCGTCAGCGACTGGAGCTTCGTGCTCTCGCACGCGAGCCCGACGCGGTGGCCCGAGACCACGGCGTATCGCAGCCGGTAGCGTGCGACGCCCAGCTTCGCCCCGCCCGCGGGCAGGAGCCCGAGTTGCGCGGCCGGCACCGTGGTCGAGCCGGCCGAGTCGCGCACCAGCACGCCCGCCGCGGTCCGCGTCGAGTCGGCGGCCGATGTGACGAGCACCGTGACGTAGACGCTCGTGTCGGCGCCCGCCGCGGTCCAGGTCACCGTGAGATCGCTCGCACGCGAAACCGTCGCCATGTCGGCGGGGAGCGTGAGCGACATCGGCGTCACGGACTGCACGCTGTCGCTGAACGCCGGGAAGGAGCCCGAGCCCTGCACGCTGAAGGCGTGAAAGCTCGCGCCGTCGAACGGCAGCGTTACGCCCGCCGGGTTGGAGACGAGCGTCGTGTAGGCGTACTGCGGGACGCCCAGGTAGGGCGTCGAGAGCTGATCGAGCGCGAGCTGCGCGACGCCCGGTCCCGGCACGAGCGGCACCCGAACGTCGACCGTGCCCGCCGGCAGCAACGTCGTGCCGGAGACGAACAGCGCGGACGCCGCGCGCACGCCACCCAGCTCCATCGTCGCCAGCAGACTCGCCGAAGCGTCGACGTTGGGCGGCAGCACCGCGCCCGGGATGTAGGCGGAGTGGATGAGCGCGAGCAGGTCGGCGAGCGTGCCATTGGTCGGCGTCGGCGCGGTCGAGCTGCTGCTCCTGCCGCAGCCCGTCAAGCCGAGCGAAGCGAGCAGCGCCGCCGCGAGCAGCGCCGCGAGCGGGCGACGCGGCGTCCTCACGACGCCGCTCCCGCGCGGCTGCCGTCGGGGCGCCGTGCGAACTCGGAGACGACGGACTGGACCGCGGCCGCGAGCGGCAGCGCGAGCACGGCGCCCGCGGCGCCGAGCAGCGCGCCGCCCGAGAGGATGCTGACGATCACGACGAAGGGATGCAGTTTCATGTGCCGCCCCATGACGCGCGGCGTGACGAGCAGGCTCACGCCCTGGTTGACGGCAAGATACGCGAGCCAGCCCCACAGTGCCTGCTCGGGCGAGGCCGCCCAGCCGGCGAGCACGATCGCCAGCGACGCGGTCCAGAAGCCCAGGATCGGCACCACCTCGGCGATCGCAACGACGGTGCCGAGCAGCGCGGGCACCGGGACGTGGAGCAGCCAGAGCGCCAGGCCCACGAGCACGCCCATCGTGGCGCAGACGATGCTCTGGCCGCGGACGTAGCTCCGGAGCGCGCGATCGATCGCCTTGATCACCTGTGCGACGCGCGGCCGCACCCCCTCGGGGATGAAGTCCAGCGCGCTGCGCTCGACGGCCTCGCGCTCGGCGAGCAGCCAGAACGCCAGCACCGGGATGAGCGCGAGCCCGACGACGTGCCCGATCGAGCCGAACGAGCGACCGACGAAGCCCAGCACCGCGACGCCGACCTGGCGCAGCAGTTCGGCCGCGCTCATCGGATCGTCGCCGCCGAGCGGCCCGAGCCACGCGCCCGCGCCGCGCGAGATCGCAAAGGCCCGCAGCGCCGCGAGCAACCGCTCGAGCGAGGCGGGCGCACCGGCGACGAAGCGCGACAGCTCGCGCGCGAGCTGCGGCAGCACCATCATGAGGGCCCACGCGCCGAGCGCCACGATCGCGAGCACGACGAGTGCCGCGGCGATGCCGCGCCGGACCGGCCCCCACGGCGTCTTCACGCGCTCGAGCGCGGACACGAGCGGATCGAGCGCGAACGCGAGCACCGCCGAGAAGCCGACGAGCAGCAGCACCTCGCGGAGCTCCCAGAGCAGCCACGCAACCATCGCGAACAGCACCATGAAGAGCGCGGTGCGTGCCGAGTCCTGAACGTTCATGCCTTCGTCTCCGGCTCGAGCTCGAGGAGCGTCGCGGCGGCCTGAACCATGGCGCCCGCGGTCGCGAGCACCGCACGCACACGGCCGTCGCGCGGCGCGCGGATCACGTGCTCCATTTTCATCGCCTCGAGCGTGACGAGCGGCTGGCCGTGCTTCACGTCGTCGCCGGGCTCGACGAGCACGCGCGTGACGACGCCGTTCATCGGCGCTTCGAGCCCCGCGCGGTCCTCCGCGCGCGGGCCGCGGCGCGCCGCGCGCTCGAGCACGTACTCCTCGAAGCCGACGCGGACGAACCAGCGCGCGCCGGCCGGCGTCGCCTCGACGGTCGCCTCGCCCGGCGCGCTCGTCAGCCGGAGCCGGCCGCCGGGCAGCGCCTCGGCCGAGAGCTCGTGCTCCGGCTCGCCGTCAACGGTCACGCGGAAGCGCCCGCCCGCCAGCGGCGTGAGCTCGACCTCGCGCGAGCGCGAGCCGTCGCGCCAGAGCGTCCTCACGTCCCGAGCCCCGGGTGCCGCCAGCGTCCCAGCGTCGCGAACGGCTCGCGCGCCGACGGGGCCACCGCGGCGGGCCCGCCCGTCGCGACGCGCGGGCCGCCGGTCGTCTCGGCGAGCGCCGCCGCCGCGAGCGCGAGGGGCGGCGCGGGCGAGTTGGCCGCCGCCTCGAAGCCCGCCAGGAACTCGCGTTCGATCCACTCGGTGTCGAAGCGTCCGGCGACGACGTCGGGCGCGTGCACGAGCGCGCGCAGGAAGTTGCGGTTCGTGACGACGCCGTGGACCGAGGTCGCATCGAGCGCGCCCGCGAGCCGTTCGAGCGCCGCCCCGCGCGTGCGGCCGTGCGCGACGATCTTCGCGAGCATCGGATCGTAGTGAACGCCGACCTCGTCGCCCTCGTCGATCCCGCGATCCACGCGCACGAACGGACCGTCCGGCCAGCGCGCGCGCAGCGCCGTTCCCGACTGCGGCAGGAAGCCGCGTGCGGCGTCCTCGGCGTAGAGCCGCACCTCGATCGCGTGGCCCTCGCGGCGCAGGTCCGCCTGCGCGAACGGCAGCGTGCCCGTGGCCGCGACGTGGAGCTGCGCGCGCACCAGGTCGACGCCGGTCACGAGCTCCGTCACGGGGTGCTCGACCTGGAGACGCGTGTTCATCTCGAGGAAGTGGAAGGTGCCGTCCGGCGCGAGCAGCATCTCGACCGTGCCGGCGCCGCGATAGCGCACGGCGCGCGCCAGCGCCACGGCCGCGGCCGTCATCGCGTCGCGCGTCGCGGGCGGGAGTCCCGGCGAAGGCGCCTCTTCGAGCACCTTCTGATGACGGCGCTGCAGCGAGC
>DATJXF010000158.1:0-15445 GCA_035500415.1 Candidatus Acidiferrales bacterium
CGCGCGAAGTGTCATCGCGTCGACGATGGTCTTGAACGGCCGCGTGTACTCGGCCGCACCCGGCACGCCGAAATAGTGCGTCACGCTGCCGACCGCCACGACCAGCCGGTCCCACTCCGCCTCGAGGCCGTTGTGGAGCGTCACGCAACGGCGAGCGAGATCGATCGCGACGGCCTTGTTCTTGTGGAAGCGGATGTGGCGCCGGCGCGCCATCGAGCGCAGCGGCCACACGATGTGACGCGTCTCGACCGCGCCCACCGCGACGGCCGGCAACAGCGGGTTGAACTGGAAGAAGTTCTCCTTGTCGACGAGCAGCGTGTCCCAGTGGGTGCGCGCGACCCGCGAACGGCCGATCGCGCGCGCCACGTCGAGCCCGCCGAATCCACCGCCGAGGATGAGCAGCCTGCGCCCCGCCATGGCGCGAGGGTAGCACGCCCCCGTGGACCGCGGCCGCGCGCGCGCGCTACGGTGGGCGCGTGCCCGCCGTTTCCGTCCTCGTCCCCGTGCGTGACGCCTCGCCGTGGCTGCGCACCTCGTTCGCTTCACTCTGGCGGCAGACGTTCGCCGACTTCGAGGTGATCGCGGTCGACGACGGCTCGCGAGACGGCTCCGGCGACTGGCTCGAGGCCGAAGCCCGCCGCGAGCAGCGACTGCGCGTCGTCCGCACGGCAGCGCGCGGCCTGCCCGCCGCGCTCTCGACCGCGCTCGCGCACGCGCGCGCCCCGGTCCTCGCGCGGCACGACGCCGACGACGTGTCGCAGCGCGAGCGCTTCGCCGCGCAGTGGGAGGCGCTGGCGCGCCACCGCGATGTCGGCGTCGTGGGCACGCGCGTGAGACTCTTCCCAGCCGCGGGTTACGGCGCCGGCATGCGACGCTGGGCCGCGTGGCACAACGCTCTGCTCGATCACGACTCGATGCGGCGCGAGGCGCTGATCGACAGTCCACTCGCCCACGGCAGCGCGATGCTGCGCCGCGAGGCGCTCGAAGCCGTGGGCGGTTGGCGCGAGCGCGGCTGGGCCGAGGACCTCGATCTCTGGCTGCGTCTGCTGGAGCGGGGTGTGCGTTTCATCAAGCTCGCGCGGACGCTCTACGGCTGGCGCCAGCACGCCGCGAGCGCGACACGACGCGATCGACGCTACGCGCGCGAGCGCTTCGTCGCGCTCAAGTGCGACGCGCTCCAGCGCACGCTGCTCGCCGGCGGACGCCGCGCAACGCTCGTCGGAACGGGCGAGAGCCTCGCGCGCTGGCGCGAAGCGCTCGGCGCCAGCGTGCGGACGATGGTCGAGGCGCGACGCCCTTCGCTCGAGCCACTCGCCGCGGGAGCGCCGCCCTACGTGCTCGTCTTCGTCGCGCCCGCGGCGCGAGAGCGCTGGCGAGCGATCGCAGCGCGTACGCGCCTCGTCGAACTTCACGACTTCATATTCGTCGCTTGAAGTGTCGCAATCGCTATTTGACGTCCACAGGCCCGTATGGCTTAGTGTCGCAGGTCCCCACGATCCCCCGAACCATGAGGAGTGTCTATGGCAAAGCGCACCCGAAAGAGCTACACCGAGGCTCAGCGTCAGAACATCCTGCAAACGGCGCAGGGTGAGGGCCTCACCGCCGCGCAAGTGCAGAAACGCTTCGGCGTTCGTCCCGTCACCTACTACTCGTGGCGGAAGAAGCAGGGCCTGAAGGGTCCGCGCGGCCGCCGGCCCGCCGCCGCGGCGGGCGGAGCAATTGGGGTGCAGCTTCGCGCCAGCGTGCAGTCACGCGTCCGCCAGATGCTTCCTGCCATCGTGCGCGAGGAAGTCTCCGGCTATCTCGATTCGCTGTTCGGCGACGGACCGCGTCGTCGTGGCCGTCCGCGCAAGCAGGCGTAGTCCCGATTCCCGGCATCTCATGACTCGCGGACGCGGCCGGAGCGGCTGCGTCCGCGCTCCCCACGACCCGAGCGGCTCCCCGCCGTCCCCACCCCGGAGTCGCATGTCATGCGAATGCTACGCGTGCTCGGCCTTGCGCTGGGCGCGCTGATCGCCCTGTTCGTCCTCGCCGTCGCGGGCGTGCTCGCCTCGGGCTACCTCGTTGCGACCGCGCAACACCCCAATCCCGTGCGCGATCTCCACGTCGTCGCCGACAAGGCCGCGATCGCCCGCGGCTTCCATCTCGCGGAACTGCAGTGCGCGGGCTGCCACAGCGCCGACGGCGAGCCGCCACTCTCGGGCGGCAGGGACGATTACTTCGCCGAGCCGGGCGGGCCGCCGTTCGGTCACCTGGTCGCGCCCAACCTCACGGCTGGCGGCCTGCTCGCGCAGTACAGCGACGGCGAGCTGGCGCGCGCGATCCGCGAGGGCGTCGCCCGCGACGGCCGTGGGCTGCTCGTCATGCCCTCGAAGGGCTTCCACGATCTCTCCGACTCCGACCTCGCGGCGATCATCGCCTGCATGCGCAGCCAGCCCGCGGTCACGCATGCGACGCCGCCGCGCGGGTTGAGCCCGGTCGCCTACCTCGCGCTCGGCCTGCGGATGATGGCGCCGAGCACGACCCCCGCGATCACCGCACCCGTGGCGGACGTGCCTCCGGACACGACGGCCGGGTATGGGAGCTACATGGTGAAATACCTCGGCTGCGCGGATTGCCACGGCGCCGATCTGCACGGCGGCAGGAAGGGGCAGTTCGAGCCGCTGGGCCCGAACCTGGTCGAGATCGCGAGCCACGCGGACCGCCCGGCGTTCGAGCGCGCGGTGCGCGCGGGCGTGAGCACGAAGGACGGACACGCGCTCGATCCGGCGCAGATGCCGTGGACGAGCTTCCGTCACCTGGATCCGACCGAGGTCGCGGCCGTACAGAACTATCTGAAGAGCCTCGCGAAGCCCTGAACCGCCGGGGCGCCTTCGGCCTCAGGCGGGATCGACGATCCAGGCCGCGCCACGCAGCATCCCTGCCGGGAGCTCAACGCCCGGCGCGGGCGTGGCGAACACGCGCGGCACGAGCGCCGCCTTTTCAGGGCCTGTCGCGAGCACGATCACGCGCTCCGCCTCGGCGAGCACGCGCGGCGTGATCGTCAGTCGCACGGGCGGCGGCTTGGGACTCGCGCGCTCGATCGCGACGCGGCGCGTGCGCTCGGCGAGGAGCGGCGAGCGCGGAAAGAGCGAGGCGAAGTGGCCGTCCTCGCCGATGCCGAGGAAGACGAGATCGAGCGGCCGCGCGAGCCACGCGTCGTAGTCGGACGCGACGCGCTCGAGATCGGGCGCATCGGCGGCGAGCCGCGCGAGGTTCGCGACGGGGACGCCGAGCCGATCGCAGAGCCACGAGCGCGCGAGCGCGTAGTTGCTCTCCGGATCGTCGGCCGGCACGGCGCGTTCGTCGACGAACGCCACGTCGACGGCCGCTGGATCGAAGGCGGGCCCCGGACGGGCCGCGAGCGCTTCGTACACGGCCGCCGCCGTGCGCCCGCCCGGGACCGCGAGCCGGAAGCGGCCCGCGCGCGCGATCGCCGCGGCTGCGGCGTCCGCGATGTCGAGCGCCGCGCAGCGTGCGCCCGCGCGCTCGCCCTTCACCTCGACGACGTCGGCGTCGACGCCCGCCACTGCCCCCGCGCCGGCCTCGACGCCCGGGAGCGCTGCGCGGTAGCGCGCCGCGCGCCCGGCCGCGGTCACGGATTGCGCCACTGCCGGCGATCGTGCTGGATCAGCCGGTTGGCGGCGGCGGGCCCCCACGAGTCGGGTCCGTACGGATCGGGCGTGTGCTTCGTGTGCGAGTCGTAGTAGTCCAGGATCGGCTGGATCCAGGCCCACGACGTCTCGACGGCGTCGCGCCGCGAGAACAGCGTGGCGTCGCCGCGCATCGCATCGAGGAGCAGCCGCTCGTACGCCTCGGGCGGCTCGCCGCCGAAGCTCTCGACGTATTTCATGTCCATCACGACCGGCGCGACCGTGAAGTCGTGGCCGGGCAGCTTGGAGGAGAACGCGAGCTGGATGCCCTCCTCGGGCTGGATGCGCATGGTGAGCACGTTGGGCTCGACGTGTTCGCACAGGTTGCCGTCCCCGAAGAGTGAGAGCGGAATCCCCTGCATGTGGATCGAGACCTCGGTCACGCGCTGCTTCATCCGCTTGCCGGCGCGCAGGTAGAACGGCACGCCCTGCCAGCGCCAGTTGTCGACGAAGAGCCGGAGCGCCGCGAACGTGGGCGTGCGCGAGTCGGGCGCGACGTCCGGCTCGCGCCGGTAGCCCTCGTACTGCCCGAGCACGACGTCGTGGGACACGGTGTCGGTCCACGACGGACGCAGCGCCTTGAGAACCTTCAGCTTTTCGCTGCGCACGTCGTCCGCGTGGCCGCTGTTCGGCGGTTCCATCGCGCACAGCGTCAGCACCTCGAGCAGATGGTTCTGCACGATGTCGCGCAGCACGCCGGTCGATTCGTAGAACTTCCCGCGCGTGCCGACCCCGACGGTCTCGGCGGCCGTGATCTGCACGTGATCGACGTACTTGCGGTTCCACAGCGGCTCGAACATCGAGTTCGCGAACCGGAACACCATGATGTTCTGCACCGTCTCCTTGCCGAGGTAGTGATCGATGCGGAACGTCTGCGATTCGTCGAGCACGCCGGCGACGAGCGCGTTGAGCTCGCGCGCGGTCTCGAGGCTGCGACCGAACGGCTTCTCGACGATGACGCGCGTGAAGCTCGGGCCACCCGGGGGCACGATGAGGCCCGCGCGCTGCAGCCCGGTGAGGATGAGCGGGAACTCGTCCGGCGGCACGGCGAGGTAGAAGAGCCGGTTGCCCGCGGTGCCGACGCTCTCGTCGAGCCCGGCCAGCGTCGTCTTCAGGCGCTGGTACGTCTCGGGCGCGCCGAAGTCGCCCGAAACGTAGTCGAGGTAGGGCGCGAGCGCGTCCCACACCGGAGCGGCGAGCGGCGTGCGCGAGAACTCGCCGACGCCCGCGCGCGTCTGGGTCCGGAACTCGTCCGCGCTCCACGGCCGGCGCGCGCACCCCACGGCGGCGAAGTGGCTCGGCAGGTTGCCGCCGGCGGCGAGGTTGTAGAGCGCGGGTACGAGCTTGCGCCGTGCGAGGTCGCCGCTCGCGCCGAAGATGACGAAGGCGCAGGGCGGCGGCTCGGCCGCGCGGGTCGAACTCACCAGATCGGACATCACTTCGATCCGTGCCGGCACGTCACTTCGCCTTCACCGCGTGGCCGCCGAACTCGGCGCGCAGTGCGGCGAGCACGCGGTCGGTGAACGTGTCGGTCTGGCGCGAGCGAAAGCGGCGCATGAGCGAGAGCGTGAGCACCTCGGCCGGCACGTCGTGCGCGATCGCCTCCAGCACGGTCCAGCGCCCCTCGCCCGAGTCGTCGACCCAGCCGCGGATCTTCTCGAGCCCCGGGTCCTTCTCGAACGCGAGCTCGGCGAGCTCGAGGAGCCACGAGCGCACGACGCTACCCTGGTTCCACAGGTGCGAGAGCCTGGCCAGGTCGTAGCGGAACTCGCTCGCGTTCAGGATCTCGAAGCCCTCGGCGTACGCCTGCATCAGGCCGTACTCGATGCCGTTGTGGATCATCTTCGCGTAGTGGCCCGAGCCGACCGGCCCGCAGTGGAGCCAGCCGTCGGGCGGCGCCAGCGTGTCGAGCACCGGCGCGAGGTGCGCGATGCCCTCGGGCGGGCCGCCGACCATCATGCAGTAGCCGTTCTCGAGTCCCCAGATGCCGCCCGAGGTGCCCACGTCCGCGTAGTGGACCCCCGCGGCCATCAGCCGCTGCGCGCGCCGCTGGTCGTCGCGGAAGTTCGAGTTGCCGCCATCG
Organism: Candidatus Acidiferrales bacterium; assembly: GCA_035500415.1. Classification (GTDB taxonomy): domain Bacteria; phylum Eisenbacteria; class RBG-16-71-46; order RBG-16-71-46; family RBG-16-71-46; genus CAIXRL01. Next base: position 5,776 of record DATJXF010000158.1, read on the forward strand.
ATCACGAGATCGCCGCGCGCGAGCGTCGGGGCGAGCTGTTCGATCGTCTCGTCCACGGGCGCGCCGGCCGGCAGCATGATCCAGATCGCGCGCGGCGGCGTCAGCGCCTTGACGAGCTCGGCGAGATTCGCGACCGCGGCGGCGCCATGGGAGCCGGCTTCGCGGGTCGTGTCCGCGTTGCGATCCCACGCGACGACGCGGTGCCCGCCCTTGAGCAGGCGCAGCGTCATGTTGTATCCCATGCGGCCGAGGCCGACGAATGCGATCTCCATCCGTAAAATCCTTTCGTCCGTGAAGGCTCTTCTCGCCGCGGCGGGCGCCGCACGCCCGGCATCAAAGCCCGCGGCGGCTCCGCGGGCAAGTCGGAATCCCGACTGCGACCGGTGCGGGGCGCACGGGCCTCACGCGGAACCGTGTGCCGGTGCCCACGCGGAGTCGCGGGGCGGCCCGCGCGGAACCATCCGGGCGCTGTGCTACCGTTCCCGCCCGTGACGATCGCCCGCCTCGCCGCGCTGCCCCGGCCCGTTCCGGTCGTGCTCGCGGCCGCGCTGCTCGTCTCGCTCGTCCTCGCGCTGCGCCTTCCGCTGCTCGATCCCGACGAGGGCCGCAACGCCGAGGTCGCTCGCGAGATGTCGGCGGACGGCGACGTCGTCGTGCCGCACCTCGCGGGGCTTCCCTACCTCGACAAGCCGCCGCTGCTGTTCGCGCTGGCCGCGCTCTCGATCCGCGCGTTCGGCGCCACGCCGCTCGCCGCGCGCCTGCCCGCGATGCTCGCCGCGCTCGCGACCCTGCTGCTGCTCGCGCGCGCGTCCGTGCGCCTCGAGCCCGCGGGCCACGCGGCACGTGCGACCGCGCTCACCGCGGCCGCACCGCTCTTCGCCGCGCTCTCGGCGTACGTCATCTTCGACATGCCGCTCACGCTCTGCGTGACGGCGGTGTGGACCGGCCTCGCGCTCGAGCACGCCGAGGGGCCGCGCACCTCGCGTCGCGCCGCGATGTTCGCCGCCGTCGCGCTCGGCGTGCTGATCAAGGGCCCCGTCATGCTCGCGTGGGCGATCGGCGGCAGCGTGGCCGCGGCGTGCCTGCTGCGTTCGGCGCGCGCGCTCCGCTGGCTCGGCTGGGCGCCGGGCTGGGCGATCGTGCTCGCGCTCGCGGGCGGCTGGTTCGCGCTCGCGCTCCGCCGCCATCCCGAGTACGCGCGCTACGCGTTCGTCGAGGAGTCGTTCGAACGCATGACGAGCGGCTCGTTCCATCGCGACGAGCCGTGGTGGTTCGTCCCCGCCGTCCTCGTGGGCGGCGCCCTGCCGTGGTCGCTCGCGACGCCGTGGCGGGCGCCTTCGTCCGTCGGCGCCCGGGTCGCCGCCGGCTTCGCGCTCTTCGCCCTCGTGTTCTTTTCGCTCACGCGCTCCAAGCTCGTGACCTACCTGCTCCCCGCCCTTCCGGCGCTCGCCTGGTGGGCCGCGGAGGCCTGGACGCGCGCCGGGGCCGCGCGCGGCAGGACGGCGCCGTTCTCACCGGCCCCGCTCTGGGCCGGACTTCTCGGCTTCACGCCGCTGCTCGTCGTGCTCGGCGCGGGGCCGCTCGAATACCGGCTTCCGATCGTGTCGGGCGCGCCGCTCGCCGCCGCGATCGCACGTGCGGGCGGCGGGACAGTCCGCTACGAAGGTTGCTATAGTCCCGGTTCGGATTACCTGCGCGGCGCGATCTCGACCGTGGTCTCGCGCGACGGCCGCGAGCTCACCAGCAACTACGTTCTGCGCTACCGCGATCGGCTCGAGACGCGCGGCGAGTGGCGGCTGATCGACTCGGCGGCGGTCGCGCCGCCGGCGGCGATCGTCGTCCGGCCGTCGGCGGCCCCGGTCGCGCCGGGCCGGCGCGATTCCGCCTTTTTCACCGATTCCCGCTTCGCCGCGTCCCGCCTCGCCCGCTGAGTCCCGAGGAAATCCATCGTCATGTGCGGCATCGCCGGCCTCATCGCCCCCGATCTCGCGCCGCCCGAGCGGCTCGAGCTCGTGCGGCGCATGGTGCGCGTGCTGCGCCACCGCGGACCGTCGGGCGAGGCGCTCTGGGACGGGGGCGAGTGCGCGCTCGGCCTCGCTCGCCTCGCGATCGTTGCGCCGAACGAGCCCGCGCGCGTGCTCGAGAGCGAGACCGGCGACGTCGTCGCGGTCGTGAACGGCGAGGTCTACAACCACGACGAGCTGCTCGCGCAGCTGCGCGGCCGCGGGCACGTCGTGCCGTCGGGCCCCGACACGGCCGTGCTGCCGCACGTCTTCGAGGAGCGCGGCGACGAGTTCCCCGAGGCGCTGGACGGCATGTTCGCCGCGGCGCTCTGGGACCGTACCCGGCGCACGCTGACGCTCGCCCGCGATCGCGCCGGCGAGAAGCCGCTGTTCGTGACGAGCAGCCGCGGCCGCTTCGCGTTCGCTTCGGAGCCCGCCGCGCTCGCCGAGCTGCCGTGGCTCTCGCGCGATCCGTCCCCGCGCGCGCTCGCGCGCTACCTCGTCCACGGCTGCTTCGCTGGCCCCGACGCCGCATGGGCCGCGCTGCGCCAGCTGCCGCCGGGCCACACGCTGGTCGTCCACGCGGGACGCGAAACGTTGCGCCGGTACTGGCGGCCGTGGGACGTCCTGCTCACGGGCCGGCCGAGCGCGCACGCGGGCGACGCGCCCGCGCTCACGCGCGAGGCGCTCGGCGCGGCGGTGCTCTCGCGCATCCCCGGCGAGGTCCCCTTCGGCGTCTTCCTCTCGGGCGGCGTCGACTCGGGGCTGGTCGCGACGCTGGCGGCCCGCGCGCGGCAGCGCACGTTTCCGACGTTCAGCATGCGGATCGAGCACCGCGGCTACGACGAGTCGGGCTTCGCGCGGCGAGTCGCGGAGTCGATCCACAGCCGGCACCACGAGCTCGTCATGACCGCGCGCGAGGGCCTCGAGGCGTTCCACGCCTGGGCCGCGACGATGGACCAGCCGCTCGGCGATCCGAGCGTGCTGCCGACCTGGGCGCTCGCGCGGCTCGCCTCGGAGTCCGTGCCGGTCGTGCTCACGGGCGAGGGCGGCGACGAGCTCTTCGCCGGCTACCCGACCTACCTCGGCCACCGCCACGCCGCGCTGGCGGACGACGTGCCCGGCCCGCTCGCGGCCGCCGCGCTCGCCATCGCACGGCGCCTCCGGCCGCGCCATCACCACGTGACGCTCGCGCACCTCGTCGAGCGCTTCCTCGGCACGCGCGGCCTGCTGCCCTTCGAGCGCCACCTCGCGTGGTTCGGCACGGCGCGCGCGGGCGAGGCGCTCGCGCTGCTCGCGCCCGAGCTGCGAGCCGCCGCATCGAACGGCGAGGCGCTCGCGCACGCCCGGCACCTCGAGCGCGTGCTCTCCGACATGCGGCTGTTCGGCTCCGATGGCCGTCCGCCCGTCGTCGCCTACCAGCTGCTCGATTTCGAAACCTACCTCTGCGGCGATCTGCTCACCAAGGTCGACCGCTGCACGATGGCGCACGGCGTCGAGTCGCGCGCGCCGTTCCTGCGCCCCTCGCTCATCGAGTTCGCGCTCGCGCTTCCGGAATCCGCGCGCCTGAGGGGAACGAGCGGCAAGTGGGCGCTCAAGCAGGCGGCGCGCTCGCTGCTCCCGCCCGACCTGCTCGCGCGCCGCAAGCAGGGATTCTCGCCGCCGTTCTCGGCCTGGGCGCGCGGGCCGATGCGGCCGCTCGTCCTCGAGACGCTCTCGCCCGCGCGCGTCGAGCGCGCCGGCATCCTCGATCCGGCCGCCGTCTCGCGGCTCGTCGAGGGCCACCTGCAGGCGCGTGAGGATCGCGGACGGACGCTCTGGGCCGTCCTCTCGCTCCAGTGCTGGGCGGAGCGCTGGGTCGTCGGGGGCGCTTCCGCCGCGCCTGCGGCCGCCGACCCGCCGCTGCAGACCGCCGCGGTCAACTGACCTCGCGGCGGCGCGTGCGAGCTCAGGTTCCGACCTGCTCCACTTCCGCGCGCGGCGCAGGCGCGCCCCCCGGAATGCACGCGGCGCAGACGAAGCCCGGCACGACGAGCGCCGAGAGCGCGGCGAGCGCCATGCGGAGCCCGGCGTGGTCGGCGATCACCCCGATCGGGCCGACGAGCAGCGCGCCCACGCCCCACGCTGCGCCCATCAGCAGGCTCGAGATGGTCGAGGCGTGGCGCGGCGCGAGCTCCTGTCCGAGCACGACGTTGACCGGCAGCGACGCCTGGAGCAGCGCGTAGCCGACGATGAGGCTGACGAGGCCGGGCCGCTCGGGCAGGAAGAAGAAGCCGGCGTAGAACGGCGCCGCGAGCACGAACGAAGCGCGCACGACGCGCAGGCCGCCGATCCGGTCGGCGAGCCAGCCGCCCGCGAAGCCGCCGAACGCGCCCGCGGTGAGGTACGCCGTCGTGATCCAGGCCCCGGCGGTGAGCGACCAGCCGCGATCGTGGACCTCGAGCGGCAGGAACGTCGCGAAGCCCGACGAGACCGCCGAGCGCACGACGACCACGCCGTAGAGCAGCGAGAGCGGGCGCGCGATCGGCGCGAGGTCGGCGAGGCGCGTGTGCACGCGGCGCCCGGGGGCCACGGGCGGCACGCGCACGAACCATGCGATCAGCACCGCGCTCATCGCGAGGCCGGGCAGCGCCGCGACGTAGCTGCGCTCGATCCCGAACCGCGACGTCGTGAGGGTCGCGAACATCGGCCCGAGCGCCCAGCCGAGCGTCCCGCCCGTGATCCAGATCGACATCGAGATCGCGCGCCGCTCGCCCGTCAACCCGGCGATCGAGGCGGTCTGCGGGTGGAACGCTGAGACCCCGATGCCGCCCAGCACGAGCAGCGCGACGAGTGCGGCGTACGACGTCGCGGCGCCGGTGCTCGCGAGGAAGACCGCGGCGACCATCGGGCCCAGCGCCACGAACCACGGCCGGGAGAGACGGTCGGAGAGCAGCCCGAAGAGCGGCTGCGAGAACGACGACGACATCGAGCCCAGCGCGACCAGGCTGCCCACCATCGCGTAGTTGAGCCCCAGCCGATGGACGAGCAGCGGCAGCAGCGGCAGGTAGAAGCTCGAGTACGAATCGATCGTGAAGTGCCCGAGCGCGAGCACGGCGAGGCGCGGCGTCAGGAAGCGGCGCATGGAGCCCGGCACTCTAGCGGCGCCGGAAGGCGCGCGCACGCGACCTCCGGCTGGGCGCTACGCGGCGCCGCGCGTCACGATGTTCTCGAGGCGGCGGATGAACTCCTCGGTGCGCTGCACCTCTCGGGTCGCGAGCGGCAGCAGCCGGCGGAGCATCTCGGGCCGTCCCTCGCTCGCCCGGCGCTCCATCTCGCCAAAGAGCAGCGTGCAGCCCGAAGCGCCGATCGTCGAACACATGCCCTTCAAGCCGTGCGCTTCCATCTCCATGCGGTCGCAGTCGCCGCTCTCGATCACCTGCTCGAGCCGCCTCAGGCGCGGGAAGACGTCGCCGAGGTAGGTGTGGAGCATCGCAGTGCGCAGCGCCGGCAGGCCCATGCTCGAGAGGTTGAGCTGCTGCAGGTCGACCGCCGGACCCTCGGGCACCTCGGGCAGCGCCGGTTCGGCGGGCTTGCCCGGAGCGTCGAAGCGCGCCGAGACGACGGTGAGCCGCGACGGCGAGGTGCGCGCCGCCGGCTCGGCCGGTGCCACGCCCTCGGAGCGAAGCGTGTAGCGCTCGACCGCGGCCGACAGCTGGGCCAGGTCGATCGGCTTGCCGAAGACGTCGTCCATGCCCGCGGCGATGCAGCGCTCGCGCTCGGCCTCGACCTGGTCCGCGGCCACGAGTCCGAGGATCGGCGTCCGCCACGCGGCGCGCTCGCGCGCGCGGATCGCGCGCGTCGCCCGCACGCCATCCAGGTCGGGCATGTTGAGGTCGATGAGCACGAGGTCCCAGCGCTCGGATTCGGTGCGCGCGATCGCGGCGTGACCGCTGGAGGCGATCTCGACCTGGAAGCCGACGCGGTGGAGCGCGCTCTGCGTGACGAGCAGGTTCACCGCGTCCGCCTCGACCAGCAGGATGCGCACGCGCCCACGCCGGGCTTCGGCGATCGAGTGGCGCGTGACGAGCGAGGGCGAGTCGCCCGTCGCTTCGACGGTCGCGAGCAGCTCGCGAAACGCGTCGTAGAGCAGCGCGGGCTCGATGGGCTTGAGCAGGTAGGCCGAGAATCCGAGCTCGCGCGCGCGCACGGCGTCGCCCGGACGGCCGACGCGCGTCGTCAGCACGAGCGTGGTGGCGTCGAGCGTCTCGTCGGTGCGGACCGCCGAGGCCAGCGCCTCGGCGTCGAGGCCTTCGAGCGCGAGGTCGGCAAGCGCGATCGTGAAGGGTTTCTGCATCGTCGCCGCGGCGCGCAGCCGGTCGAGCGCCTCGATGCCGTTCTCCGCCTGCTCGACCTCGCAGCCCCACGCGGCGAGCAGTTCGGCGTTCGCCCGGCGGTCGGCGACCATGCCGTCCGCGACGAGCACGCGCACGCCGCGCAGTCGGACGTCCTGCACGTCGGTCGCGACGCGCGAGGGCTGCTTCTGGAAGCGCACCCGGAACCAGAACTCGCCGCCGTGACCGCTGCCCTCCTCGATCCCGACCTCGCCATCCATCAGGTGCACGAGTCGCCGCGCGATCGAGAGGCCGAGCTCCGAGCCCGTCGGGCCCCGCGTCGCGAGCGAGCCCGGATCGGGCTGGTCGCGGAAGAGCTCGCGGCGCCGGTCCGAGCCGCGGCCGATGCCCGGATCGGCGACGCGGAAGACCAGCGTCACCTGGCCGTCGTCCTCGCTCTCGCGCTGAACGGCGACGGTGACCGCGCCGCGGTCGGCGCTGCGCAGCGCGCTGCCCGCGAGGTTGATGAGCACCTGGCGCAGACGCCCCGGGTCGCCCTTGAGGCGCGAGGGAGCGAGCGGATCGATCTGGATCTCGAACGTGAGCCCGCGCGAGGTCGCCAGCGGCGCGAGCAGGGCGTGGACCTGCTCGAGGGTGACGCGCAGATCGAACTCGATCGACTCGATCTCCAGGCGACCGGACTCGAGGCGCGCGTGATCGTACGCGTCGCTGACCAGCGAGAGCAGCGCCTGGCTCGCGAGCTGGATCTGCTCGACCATGCGCCGCTGCTCGCCGTCGAGCGTCGTCTGCAGCAGCGCCGCGGTCGTTCCGAGCACCGAGTTCATCGGCGGGCGCAGCTCCTGCGAGAGCGTGGCGAGCACCTCGCCGCGCAGGCGTTCGATCGCACGCGCGTCCTCGAGCTGTCGCTTGAGCCCGCGCAACCGCGCGTCGAGTTCCGCGGTCTCGGGGCCCGAACCGGCCGCGGCCGGCGCGGCCTCGAGCTCCTGGCGCTCGCGCGCGACGCCGACGAAGTAGCGCTCGCCGCCCGGACGTTCGTAGAGCCGCACGCGTGCGGTCACCGTCATGCGGCCACCGTCGCGCCGCTGGAGCGCGTAGTCGCCGACCGACTGCGGACGGCGGCGGCGCAGCTGGCGCAGGAAGAAGCGCGTCACGGCCACGCGGTCGCCCGAGGGCAGCAGCATCGCGAAGTTCTGCCCGATCAGGTCGCCGGGGCGATAGCCCGCGAACATCTCGAACGACGACGAGGCCCAGGCGAACGTGCCGTCGGCGTCGCAGCAGAAGATGAGGTCGGGAATCGCGTCGGGCGAGCGACCTGTCCCGAGAGAGTCCGCGCCGGGCAAGGGCGCGGTCCAACCCGTGGGGGCCTTGGGCTCGTCCATCGTAGCCTCGAGATCCTCGCGGGCAACGTCTCTCCGAGGTGGAGCGAATCGCACACGCGATGCGTCTCGATTATCGGCTGGTCCGGAGCGCGTCTTGAGTTCGCCGCGCGCCGTGGCACGTCGCCGCACGTCGCGCCGGGCGTCCCGGGCGCGGCGGGCTCAGCTCACGGAAAACGTCGCGACGACGACCGTTACGTTGTCCGGCGCGCCGCGCGCGAGCGCGAGGTCGATGAGCGCGGCGCAGGCGGCGTCGCTGCCCTGCGCCCCGTGCAGGACGCCGGCGATCTCGTCGTCGTTCGCGATCTTCGTCAGCCCATCCGAGCAGAGCAGCAGGCGATCCTCGTGCTCGATCCCGCCGTGGTGCGTGTCGACCTCGAGCGTGTCGACGGGCGCGCCGACCGCGCGGGTCAGCACGTGCGCGAGCGGATGCGCGTCGACCGCGGCCTGCGGCAGCACGCCGTGGTCGGCGTACTGCTGGGCCAGCGTGTGCCCGTGCGTGATGCGATGCAGTCGTCCGCGCCGCAGCACGTAGGCGCGCGAGTCGCCGACGTGGAGCACGAACAGGTCGAGCCCGACCGTGTACGCGGCCGTGAGCGTCGTGCCCATCTGCGCGAGACGCGGATCGCTCGCCTGCTGCTCGCGGATGAGCGCGTGCATGCGCTGCAGGTAGCCGCGCGAGCGCGTCATCAGGCTCTCGATCTCGGCGTCGCGCGTCTCCGGATCGTCGAGCTTGAGCGCCCACTTGGGCGAGCGCAGCACCATGTCAACGATCGAGCGCAGCGCCGTCGCGCTCGCCACCTCGCCGCCGCCCGCGCCGCCCAGCCCGTCGGCGACGACCAGCAGGTTGCCCGAGTCCTCGTAACGCCCGGGCGCGGCGTCGGTCGAGACGTTGCTGCTCACGCGCTCGAGGAATCGCCCGATGCGATAGATGCCGTAGGCGTCCTCGTTGTTGGGACGGCTGCCGCTGTGCGTGCGGGCCGCAACCTCGGCGTGCACTCGCCCGGACGGCAGAGCGTCGTCCGGAAAGGGCGCGTGGGCCGGTGCGGCGGGTTCGGAGGGCACGCTCATGGGGATCGCCAGCGTCGCGCTGCGGACGCCGTCGGACGGAGCATAGCGCGCACGCGCCGGGACCGCCTCAAGCAAAACGAGCGGGGCCGGCCGTGGCCCGCCCCGCTCGTCTCGTCACGGCCGGTGGCCGTGGCGCTACCGGCGCACCGCCAGCCGCGAGTGCTGCGCTCCGGACCGCATCCGCAGCGCCTTCGCCCGCAGGCGATCGAACTGCTGGCGCAACCGGTGCGCCTGGGCGCTCTCGGTGAAGCCCGCGGACGTCATGGCGGCCGGCCGGACGCCGCTCGCCAACGCCGCGACGGGCGGCGCCGCCCCCGTGCTCGTGAACCCGACCGTGTCCGCGAGCGCAAACGAGGAGAGCGTACCCGAGACGTTCGTGCCGGTGACGTTCGATGCGGGCGCCGAGGGATTGAGCAGCTGCGTCCACGGCGGGCCCGTTCCGTCGAGGAGATCGAGTTCGTAGGGACCGGCGGCGAGCGCGGGATTCGGCAGGTGCGAGACGGGATCGGTCGTGCCGTCGCCGATCACCTTGGAGACGCTCGACGTGGCGAAGAGCTGCGTGCCGGTCCCGGCAAGCGAGAGCGTTCCGAAATAAACGGCCGAGTAACCCGAGACGAGCGTCCCCGAATCCGACCACGCGGCGGTGAACGACTTGCCGACGCTCTGGCCCTGTGTCGGCGACGTGATGACCGGAGCGCCGACCATGCGCACCGCGCCGGTCGCATCGTACGTGCCGTCGGCATCGAAGTCGAAGCGCATCGTGTAGAGATCGCCCGGCGTGAGCTCGGCATCGAGCAGGCCGTACTCGCCCGAACCCAGATTGGTGAGGGTTTGCCAGACGCCACCGGTGCCGACCTGGACGACCGCGCCCGCCACGGGCGTCTGC
>DATJXF010000159.1:0-13554 GCA_035500415.1 Candidatus Acidiferrales bacterium
TGTAGCCGAAGCCCACGAACGCGAACGGGTTCGCCCAGCGGCTGCGCGCCGGCGAGAGCACGAAGTTGCCCGAGGCGTGCAGCCAGTCGAAGTCGCGGCCGTTGGCCACGTCCTCGGTCGTGGGCGTGAAGTCGACCGCGCCCTCGAGGCCGATCCACGAGCGCGTCTGGTAGCCGAGCCGGCCGCCCACCAGAAGGTTGTCCGACACGGGGTTGCTGCTTCCCGGGAAGCGCAGCTTGCCGTCGAAAATGGTGTACCCGCCGAAGGGAGTGAACTCCCAGTGCGGACCGATGGGCTCGGCAAGGGCCGCGCCCGCCGCCATCAGGGCGGCCAGGGCGAGCGGCGCCAGCCAGTGACGAGCGCGCATGAAATTCTCCTGTGCGGAATGAGCGTAAGCCCCGGTCGCGGGACTCCGAGGTGCGCGGTAGACAACCTGAGCCGCGGAAGGTACGCGGCGCGGGGCGCCCGACGCAAGGAGTGACGAGCCCGTGTCCATGGCGGAATTTCGCGCCGAAGTCGCGGATTTCGATTGTACCGGGCGCGGCCCGGGCGCAGCCTCACGACGCTCGTTCACGGGCGTCCTGCCTTCACGCTCCAGCGAGCCGATCCCCCGAGGGCCCGCCGCGGACTCGGGGCCGCATCTCCCCACGGGATGACCGTGGCCGCGGCAGTCGCTTTCTCCCGGGCCAGCGCCCGACTTCGTACGGGCATTCGACCCCCGCGTCGCACGAGTGACGCAAGGGCCTTCGAGGAGATCCCACCATGAACCACGTCACGCATGTGTACCGGCGTGCGGCCGCCGCCGCGCTCGTCGCAGGATTCGCCTGCGCGCTCGCGCTGATCGCGTCGCCGTCACGCGCACAGGTCGCTCCCAACACGCCTCCGGGAGTGGACCACTACCTCGTCTACCCGGTGATCCAGCCGCCCACGGTGTCGATCCCCGTCATCCTCGGGGATCAGTTCATCCCGACGGCGAACTACGTCACCTCATCGCTGCTCTACTTCCTCACGCCGGTGAGCAAGAACGGCGAGCCGATCGTGAATCCCGATCTGCACTACACGTGGTGGAAGGTGAACTCGTACCAGTTCCAGGCGACGTGCCTGATCTCGAACCAGTTCTCCCCGGCGCAGCCGTTCAACGTCGGGGCGAGCGAGTTCCTCATGAACCCGGCGCTCAAGAACGTGCAGAGCGGCGCCCCGATCCCGGTGGCGAACCACTACGTCGTGTACGACGCGGCGTCGCCGCCCGCGAACGTGCCGGTGCAGCTCATCGACCAGTTCGGTGCCTTCGCGGCGATCGCGTTGGACGCCCGCTTCCTCGCGGCGCCCGCGTTCAAGATCTTCAACGGCGTCAACGAGCCGATCGTCGATCCGGTGCCGCACATGGCGATCTACGTGCTCCAGCCGCAGTCGCCGCCCCCGCCGGTACCGATCACCTGCCTCGCGTTCGACGAGTTCGGGCCGTGGCCGCTCCAGCTTGCGGCGCCGGCATTGCTCGCGGTGCCGTCGTACAAGACCAACGTGGTCGACACGAAGCACTCGACCTGGGGACAGATCAAGAGCCTCTACCGCTGACCGGTTCGAGGCCGCTTCGAGCGGAACGGCGCGCGCGGGCGAAGGCACCCGCGCGCGCCGCCGCTTTCAGGGCGCGGGTGCCGCCGCCGGCGCGTGGGCGTCGTACCAGTCGGCCCACGCGCGCACATAGTGCACGCGGTGCGCGGGCTCGACGAAGCCGTGGTCCTCGCGCGGGTAGGCCCAGAACGTGACGTCGACGCCCTGGTCGGCGAGCGCGCGGTAGAGCTGGATGCTGGCCGGGAACGGCACGCGGTTGTCGGCTTCGCCGTGCAGGATCAGCGTCGGCGTGCGCATCTCCCGGGCGGCGCGGATCGGGTTGGGGCGGTCGAAGTGATCGAGCTGCCGCCATGGATCACCGCGGTACTCCCACTGAGCCGCGATGCCGTGATTGATGTCGCTCAGGGAGTACGACAGCATCGCGTCCGAGACCGCCGCGCCGGCGACCGCGGCGCGGTAGCGGTGCACGTGCCCGATCGTCCACGCGGTGATGTAGCCGCCCCACGACCAGCCGCCGAAGTAGAGCTGGCTCGAGTCCGCCTCGCCCGCGGCGATCAGCGCGTCGACGCCGCTCTCGATGTCGGCCTGCTCGATCTCGCCGAAGCGGTTGCGGTTCGCGGCGTAGAACGCGAACCCGTAGCCGGTGCCGCCGCGGTAGTTCGGGCGGAAGACCGAGTAGCCGCGCGAGGCGAAGTACTGCGTGAGCGGGCTGAAGCGCTCCTGCGTGACGTCGTCGGGGCCGCCGTGCGGCACGACGATGAGGGGCGCAGGCGCGCCCGGCCGGGACGACGGTGCCACCGTGAGCAGGCCCTCGATCTCGACGCCCTCGGCGTCCTTCCAGCGCACGATCTTCTGCGCGCCGAGCCTCCACGACGAAACCTGCGGATTGAGGTGCGTCACGACGCGCGTCCGGCCGCTGCCCGGATCGAAGACCGTGACCTCGTCGGGCTCGCGGTCCGTGGATGAGAGGAACGCCAGGCGCGCGCCGGCGCGGTCGCTCGTGAGGGCGCCGTCGATCACGCGTCCCGCGAACGGCAGGGCGGTGCCCGGCGCGGCCGGGTTCGCCATGCCCGCGAGCGGCACGCGGTCGAGCCGGGTCCGGGTCCGTGCCTTCTCGGTGACGAACAGCGCGCGGCCGTCCGCGCTCCACGCGAGGTATTCGAACGTGTGGTCGGGATCGGGTGCGAGGTCGCGTGCCCGATCGGTGTCCGGATCCCAGAGCAGCAACGCGTTGAGGTTCGAGAGCCCGCCGTTCAGGCCCAGCATCGCGACGTGCGCGCCGTCCGGGGACCACGCGAGCTGGTCGTAGGTCGACGCCTCGCGGGCGAGCGTGTGGAGCGCCCGGCCCTGCTCGTCGACGATGCGCGCGGTGAGCAGTCCGCTCTCCTGGTACGGATCCGACGAGACGGCCGTGAGCAGCGCGAATCGCCTGCCGTCCGGCGCGCGATCCCACGCGACGACGTCGTACTCCGGGCCGGTCACCGCGCGCGGCGTGCCGCCCTCGACCGGCACGAGCCAGAGCTGCCTGGGCCGGAACTCGTGCTCCCAGCGCGTCGCGCCGCCGCGCAGCCAGCGCGCCCGCGTCTCGCTGTCGGAGAGCGCGGCCGTGGCGAGGAAGCCGATGCGCCTGCCGTCGGCCGAGAAGCGGATCGACGAGGGTTCGAGCGCGCCGGTGTCCAGCACGCGCGCCTCGCCGCCCGAGAGCGGCAGCAGCAGGAGGCGCGCTTTGCCGGCGCTCGTCCGCACGAACGCGAGCGTGCGCCCGTCGGGGGAGAACTGCGGCTCCGACGGCGCCGCGTCGCCCTGCGTGAGCGCGCGCGTCTCTCCGCTCGCGAGATCGACCCGCCAGAGCTGGCGGTCGCGGCTCCAGCCGCCCTTCGTGTCGTCGTCCGAAGGCCTGGCAGTCGAGTCGAAGGTCGCGGTGGCGCGCACGAACACCGCGTGCGTGCCGTCAGGGGAGATTTGAAGATCCGAGGCGGTGACGAGTCGGACCAGATCCTCCGAGGTCGGGTGTGCGGCCTCGGGGCCCGCGAGCGCGACGGGGTACCCGGCAATCCCGGGTCCGAGCGCGGCGACGAGCAGCGCGGCGGCGACGGGCAGCGCGGCGGCAACGGGTGTCTTCATGGCGCGGGCCTCCTTCACGCAAGAGTGCGGAGCGCCGATTGAACCACACGCGGGCCGCGCGCCGCTTCCTGTAGCATGTCTCCTTCATGAGCGAGACGCCCGCCCTGCCCGCGCCGCCCGGGCCCGCACGACCCCACCGGCCGCGGCGGCGGCGCTGGCCGTTCGTGGCGGGCGCATTGCTGGTGGTCGCGCTCGCGCTCTTCCTGCCGCTCGCGCTCCGGATCCGCGCGCTCGCCGCGCGCCACGCGACCGGGCCGTCGTGGTCGTTTCCCGCGCGCGTCTGGTCGGCTGACCTGCCCCTCGTCCCCGGGGCCGAGCTGCCCGAGGACTACCTGCGCGCGGAGCTGGAGGCGCGCGGCTATCGCGAGGTCGGGCAGCCGCGCCGGCCCGGCGAGTGGGCCGTGTCCGAGGGCGGTGCCGAACTCTGGCTGCGCGGCTCCGAGGCGATCCCGCTGCACGCACCCCGCCCCGAGCGCGTGCGGCTGCGGCTCGCCGCCGGCCGGATCGCCTCCGTCGAGCGGCTCGATCCCGCGCCCCGGCACGCCGGGCCGCCCGCGCTCGAGCCCGTGCTGCTCGCGGTGCTCGCGGACTCCAACCACGTGGATCGCGAGTACGTCCCGCTCGCGCGCATCCCGAAGGCGCTCCAGCTCGCGGTCATCGCGTCCGAGGACCGGCGCTTCCGCTCGCACTGGGGGCTCGACCTCAAGGGCAACGCGCGTGCGATCGCGGCGAACCTGCGCGCGGGCGGCGTGCGCCAGGGCGCGAGCACGATCACGCAGCAGCTCGCGCGCGGACTCTTCCTCGGCAACGCGCGCACGTTTTCGCGCAAGCTCAACGAGATGGTGCTCGCGCTCGCGCTCGAGCGCGTGCTGTCCAAGGACCGCATCCTCGAGATGTACCTGAACAGCGTCTACTTCGGCCGCGACGAGGCGGGTGGGATCGGCGGCGTCGCCGAGGCGTCGCGCCGCTTCTTCGGCGTTCCGGTCGACTCGCTCACGCTCGACCAGGCCGCGCTGCTCGTCGGCGTGGTCCCCGCGCCCAACCTCTACTCGCCGCTGCGACGCCCGGAGAACGCGCTGCACCGGCGCCGCCTCGTGCTGCGCGACATGCTCGAGACCGGCGCGATCGACGCGGCGGCGTACGAAGCCGCGGCGCGGCGTCCACTGCGGCTCGATCCGCAGCTGCCGCCACCCGAGCGCTTCCCCTCGTTCGTCGGCTACGTGCGCCAGGCGTGCGCGCGCGAGCTGCCGCGCGGCGCGCTCGAAGGCTGGGGGCTCTCGCTCGTCACGACGGTCGATCCGGTGTGGCAGCAGGACGCCGAGGAGGGGCTCGCGGGCGGCGTGCAGGACCAGGAGCTCTGGCGCGGCCGCAGCGCCGGCCGGCTCGAGGGCGCGTTCGTGCTGCTCGATGCCCCGACGGGCGAGGTGCGCGCGCTGGTGGGCGGCCGCGATCCCGGGCGCGGCGACTTCAACCGCGCGACGATGGCGCTGCGCCAGCCGGGCTCGGCGATCAAGCCGATCGTCTACGCCGCCGCGCTCGACTCGCGCCGGGGCGGCGAGCGGCTGACGCCCGCCACGACGCTCAGCGACCTGCGCCGCACGTTCGAGACGCCGCAGGGGCCGTGGAACCCGCGCAACGACGAGGGCGACTACCACGACACGGTGACGCTCGCGAAGGCGCTCGCCAAGTCGCTCAACGTCGCGACCGCGAACCTGGTCGAGAAGATCGGCGCGAACGTCGTCGCGCGCTACGCCGAGCGCTTCGGGCTGGGGCGGCCCGAGGCGGTGGCGAGCATCGGGCTCGGCACGCACGAGGTGACGCCGCTCGCGCTGACGGACGCCTACAGCGTGTTCGCGAACGGCGGCTGGCGACGCGAGCCGACGCCGCTGCGCGCGGCGTACGATGGCCGCGGCGCGGTGCTGCCGCTGCGCGCGCACCCGCCGATCGACGTGCTGCCCGATGCCGACGCGGCGATCGCGCGCGGGCTGCTCGAGGACGTCGTGATCTTCGGCATCTCGTATCCGCTGCGCGCGGACTACGGCTTCACGCGGCCGTGCGGCGCCAAGACGGGCACGACGAACGATTACCACGACGCCTGGTTCGTCGGTTTCACGCCGCGGCTCGCGGCCGGCGTGTGGATCGGCTACGACCAGCCGCAGAGCCTCACGCGTCCGGCGGCGAAGGTCGCGATTCCGGTGTGGGCGCGGATCATGAACCGCGTGCTCGCCGGGTTCCCGCCGACCGACTTCCCGCCGCGGCGCGACGTGACGACCGCGTGGATCGATCCGTTCACCGGCGGGCTCGCGCGCCGCGACTGTCCCTCGCCGCTGCGCGTCGACTTCCTGAGCGGCACCGAACCGCGCGCGTTCTGCACGCGCGACCACACCGCCGACTGGCAGGGAATCCTCGCGCGCGAGACGGCCGACAGCCTCGCCGATGCGGCGCGGGATTCCGCCGCGACCGCCGACTCGCTCGCCCGCGCCGACCAGCCGTAGCGACCCCGTGACCAGGCGGTTCGAGCAGACGCCGCGACATTCTCTCCGCGCGTGCGGCATGCTGCTCACAGGGAGGCAGGAGCCATGCCCAGCTTGATCGCGCTTTCGACGAGCGCTCGGAACGCCCTCGCCGCTCCCGGCGGGCCCCATCGCTTCTCAGGACGCAGATCTGAGCTCACGATGGCGCGGCGCCTGCGCTTCCGGCCGGCCTCCAGGGGCCCGGCCTGGACCGGCCCTGCGCGTCCCGTCGTCCTGCTGCTCCTGCTGGGACTCGGCGCATGCGCCCACCACCCGACTCAGACGTCGGAGCCCATCATCTCGAGCCTTACCGCGACCCCCGACACGCTTGGGCCCGCGGACTCCACGGTCGTTCAGTGCATGGCGCGTGACCCGGCCGGCAACTCGCTGGTCTACGACTGGGTCACCGACGCCAGGCTGCGGATACAGGGCGCCCCGCCCAACCAATTCTATCTGTATACGACGCAGTCCAACCACCGCACCTTCTATACGGGTGCAAGCTACGCCTACCCGCTCGACACGGCATGGGTGCAGTGCTTCGTTCGAGACCTCAAGGGTGGCGAGGTCAGCCAGGTCATCCACATCGTCCTGCACCACTGAACGACGCGACCGGCGGAGCCGACCCGACGTGCGGTGCGCACGCGTCACGCGCCATCGCTTCGATCCGGGGCCAGCACTCGCCCGGGCCGCCCCGCAACCATGCCGTATCGCCCACCGGAGACTCCAGGGCGGACCGCGCCCGCGGCGGGCCGTCGTCCCGCGGACGGGCCCGCCGCGACGCTCCGCCGCGCGGCATTTTCAGCGAGAACCTAGACGGCGCTGGCGCACTGCCGGCACTTGCGCGCGCCGGCGGGGATCGTCTCGAGGCACTCGGGGCAGGTCTTGGTCGCGGGCGCAGGGGGCGCCGGCGCGGGCTTCAGGAGCGCCTTCGTGATCATGTAGACGACGAACGCGATGATGACGAAGTCGACGACGTTGCCGGCGAAGTTGCCGAGGCCGAGCGCCTTGTCGATGGAGCCGTCGGGCTTGTGCGAGAGCGCGACCTTGGCTTCGCGCCAGTCGCCCGTCGGCATCGCGAGGCTGATGACCGGCATGAGCAGATCGCTTACGAGCGAGCTCACCACCTTGCCCACCGCGCCACCGATGATCACGCCGACCGCGAGCGCCAGTGCGTTCGTCTGCTTGAGGAAATCGATGAAGCCCTTCATGCGGAACCCTCCTTGAAGGCCGGCGGTCTTCAGCGGAACGCCGTCTGAAGCTGCACGTAGGCCTTGTCGTGGTGGAACGTCACCGGATAGGGCTTGTGGTCGAGCTGGATGCCTTCGGTCGCCTTGACGTGGATGCTGCCGAGCCTCGCCTCGAAGCCGATGATGGCGCGCGCCGCCTTGCGCGAGCCGTAGCTGAAGTCGGGCACGTCGCCGGCGCGAGCGATGCCGATGCGATCGTAGAGCAGCCCCGTTCTCAGGATGGTCCCGCTGCGCGCGGTCCAGTCGAGCTGGAAGACGCCCATGCGATCGAGGCCGCGGAACGTCGCCTCCGCGACCGGCGGACTCCAGTCCTCCGCGCGGTCGCCGTAAAGGTAGCGGCCCTCGGCGGTGAGGCGCCAGCCGAGCGGGTGGCGCAGCCCGCCCTCGGCGGTCCAGATCCGGCGGAAGTTGCGGCCGTCGCCCGGCGATCCGCCGAGCTCCTGCGCGGAGAGCACCTGCTCGTCGTCGAAGCGTGCGAGCAGCGTCCAGCGCGCGACGTCCTGCCGGGCGTCGATCCACGCGTGACTGCCCCAGATCGAGGAACGCCCCGAGAGCGCGGGATCGGGGTCCTCGATCTGCTTGCGCGACGGCGTCAGCCACTTGCCGTACGCCTCGATCCGGCGGTGCTCGCCGCGCGAGACCACGCTCAGCTCGGGCTGGAACGGGTGGGCGCGATAGGGCTCCGAGTGGTCGCCGACGAGCGCCTGGCGGAACTCCCAGAAGCTGTTGAGCGCGTCGACGAACGTGAACGTGCCGCGGATCTCGAGCGGGCGCGTCGCGTCGCCGATCTGCGCGAAGAGCGCGAGGTCCTGCTGGCTCTTGTCGTACGCGGGCTGGAAGCGCACGGCCGCGCTGCCGAAGCTCGTCGCGCGCGTGAAGTCGAGGCGCAGCCACTCGTATGTCGCCTGCGGATCCGTGGTCTGGAGGTAGGAGACGTCGAGCCACCAGCTCGGGCCCATCGTCGCGCGGCCCTTGAGCTCGTTCCACTGGTGCCACGTCGCCGCCGTCAGGCAGCCTTCGCTCGTGCGGAACGCCGTCGGCGCCCGGTCCCATTCGTCCTGCCACGAGGCGGGCATGCGCGAGACGTAGTGATCGAGGAAGTTCTCGTCGTCCACTTCCATCGCGGCGGCGTCGAAGGACGAGAACTCCTCGACGGCGGCGCAGGCCGGGCGCGCGACGAGCGTCGCGGCCAGCAGGAGCGCCGCGAAGCGCGGCGTCACGCCGGCACGCCCGCGGCCCCGGTGGTACGGACGCGATCGACGAACGCGCGCGCGCGGCGCTCGATCTCCTCGAACGAGCCGGCCATCGCGAGCGCGGGATCGGCGAGCGCGCCGCCGAGCCCGACGCCGACGCAGCCGGCCGCGAGGAACGGCAGCACGTTGTCGAGGTTCGTGCCGCCCGCGGCGAGCAGCGGCACGCGCGGCAGCGGATCGCGGATCACTCGGATGTAGTCCGGCCCGCCGGCGACGCCGACCGGGTACACCTTGACGACGTGAGCGCCGGCCGCCATCGCGGCGAGGATCTCGCCGGTCGTGTAGGCCCCGGGGACGAACAGCGCTCCACTCGCGTGCGCGACCGCCGCGACCTCGGCCGAGAGGTTGGGCGCGATCAGGAAGCGCGCGCCCGCATCGATCGCCGCGCGCGCTTCGGAGCCCGTGAGCACGGTGCCCGCGCCGACGATCGCGTCGGCGTCGGCGAGCCGGCGCATCACCCCGGGCGCATCGGGCACGGTGAACGTGACCTCGACGAGCCGGATGCCGCCGCGGACGACGGCCCGCGCGGCCTCGTGCGCCGCGTCGGCGCGCGCGGCGCGGATCACCGCGACAAGCCGGTGCTCGACCAGGGTTGAGAAGACGGAGTCGGCGGAGGCGCTCATCGGCGCCGGACCTTACGCGGCGGCACCCGCGGCGGCAACGCTTTCCACGCCGCGCGGGGCGCGGTCGCTCAGCGCGCGGCGGCGGCCTCGGCCCGATCGCACTCCTCGAGCCAGCCGCGCAGCAGCTCGGCCGCGGTGAGCGCCGAGAGCGGCGCCGCCTCCGCGGCCACGGCGAGCCGGCGCTCGAGGTCGGCGCGCACGGCCGCGTCGCGCCCGCGGGCACGCAAGGCCGCGGCCGCCCACACGCCGAGCCACGACGGATCGGCCGCCGCCTCCTCGGGCGCCGCGCGCAGTCCGTGCGCGGTCAGCAGCTCGCGCTCGACCGTCGCGAGGAGCCGCTGCGCGTTCGCCGCGGGGAGCAGCGCGGGCGGCAGCGCCACCGCGAGGAGTTGCGCGGGCGAGAGCCCGCGACGACGGCCGCCCGGCGTCACGCACTCGAAGAGCGCGCCCGTCCGCTCGTCCCAGAAGGCGTCCACGTAGCGCCGGTGGAGTTCATGCGCCCAGGCGAGGTAGAACGCGGCATTCTCGCGGCGGCCGAGCAGCTTGCCGAGCTGCGCCATCGCGACGAGCGCGTGGTACCAGAGCGCGTTGACGCCCGCGTGCGCGCTCGCGGCGCCGCCCTCGCCCGACCAGAGCAGCCCGTCCGCGTCGCAGCGCACGCCGTGGCGCGAACCCGCGCGCAGGTGCTGGAGCACGCCTTCGAGCGCGGGCCACGCCGCGTCGCGCAGGAACGCGTCGCTCCCCGGAGCGGCGCTGCCGCGGCGCGCGATCAGGTCGACGAGGTGGACGAGCCAGAGCGAAGCGGACGGATCGCCGTATCGCGGCGCACCGTCCCCCGGCTCGAAGCGCTCGGGGACGAGCCCCTCGTCGAGGAACTCCAGCGCGCCGAGCGCGATCTGGCGCGCGGGCTCGAACGCGCGCAGCGTGACGAGCGCCGCCGCCGCGCGCAGCGTGTCGGCGCCGCGCTCGGCCTCTCCGGGCAGGCGCGGCGCGAACGTGAGCCGTCCGCCGCGGCGCGTGAGCGTCTCGCCGAGGCGCGTCACGGCCGCGCCGACCACGGGATCGTCGGGCTCGAGCAGCGGCTCCGGCCGGCGCGCGAGCGGCGATCCGCCGCCGTGCGCGGCGGCGGCCTGGCGCGCGGTGAGGTCCGCGCCCGCGAACGCCGCGCGGCGCCAGTGCGCGCGCCGGTCGCGCCGCACGCCGTCGAGCGCGGCCACGCAGCCGTTGAGCGTGCGCGCGGGCGGCGTGCCGAGCATGCCTTCGGTGGCGAGCGCGCGGAACAGGCCCTCCTCGGTCGAGAAGACCAGGTGGAGCGCGTCACCGGGCTGCGCGAGCGCGGCCTGCACCCAGCCGGGCAGGAACGCGTCCTCGCCGCACTCGGGCGCGGTGCCGTCGTCCTCGCTCGCGAAGTCGAGCGGGTAGGTGAGGCCGTGCGCCCAGCCGCGGCCCGGCACGAACAGGCCATTGTGCCAGAGCGTGAGCGCGGGCCGCTCCGCCAGAGTCTCGAGCCGCACCCGGCCGGGGATGCCCTGCGCCGCGCCGCGAAACTCGGGCTGCTCGCGCAGCAGCGCCCACGGCGCGCGCGCGGTGAGCAGCGGCGCCACGCTGAGCCGTGCCGGGCCGCCCGCGACGAGCCGCCACGTCGCGAGCAGGGCGGCGTGGCCGTCGATCGGGCGGAACGCGCGCTCGATCACGGCGTCGCCGAAGCGCCAGCGCCAGCGCGGCCACGGCTCGCACTCCCACGCCTCGAGCTGCGCGAACGCGCCGGCGCGCGCGCGGCCGTTCACGAACGAGGACGACAGCTCGTGCATCGCGCCGCCGAGCGCGAGCTTCTCCTCGCAGCGCAGCACGAGCGTCGTGAGCGCGCCGCCCGGCGAGGCCGCGGCGAAGAGCGCGTGTGCCCGGCGCGTGGGCGCGCCCGAAGCGGTGCCGCACGCGAGGCCGCCGAGCCCGTCGGTCAGCAGCCACTCGCGCCGGCTGGCGCGCTCGAAGTCGGCGAGGACGTCCTGTCCGGAGGCCATGGAGCGCGCAGGATAGCACGCGCGCATGGCGTGTTTCAGTCGGGCGCGGAGTGGCGCAGCAGGGTCGAGAGCGGCACGAGCTCGACGTCGCCGAGCGTGCCGCGGGTGAGCGCCGCTTCGAGCCACGCCGCGCTCTCGGGGCTCACGCGCACGAGCACGATCGCGTGCCCGCGCTTCGCAGCACGCTCGACGATCGCGCGCCACTCACGCTCGAGCGCGCCCGCCTTCTTGCGCGGGCCGCGATCCGCCTCGAACACCTCGTCGGGCTCGTCGTACGCGACGCCGAGCCGCGCGGCGAGCGAGCGGCAGACCGCGCGCGGCGCGGGGAGCACGTGCAGGAACGGCACGCCCGCGCGGCGCAGCTCGTGGAAGAACGCGGTCATGAAGGTCTCGTCCTGCGTCGCGAACGCGCCCATCAGGTTGCTCACCGCCACGACGCCGCCCGCCTCGCCGAGCGCGGAATGGAGCGCGCTCTCGATCCGCCCCGCGGGCATGCTCACGAGCAGCGTGCCCGGGCCGGGATTCTGACGCGGGTAGTCCTCGGGCTCCATCGGGATCTGGAGCACGATCTCGTGGCCGCCCGCGCGCGCCTCGCGCCGCAGCGCGTCGCGGTTCGCGCCCGCCGCGGGCACCGCGACCGCGAACGGCTCGTGCCGCGACAGCAGCGCGTGTGCGGGCTCGGGCGCGTCGACGAGGTCGTCGAGCACGAGCGCGAGCCGGGGCGGTCCCGCGGGCGTGCGTTCGCGCGACGGCCGCGCGAGCACGATCTCGTGGAGCGGCCGGCCGGGCTCGCCCACCTCGAGCGTGACGAGCGTGCTGCCGTCGGGACCGGGATGCTCGCGGCCGTCGAGCACCTCGACGCCCGCGGCCTGCGCGGCGCGCGTCAGCGCGTAATTGAGCGCGAGCAGCGACCCGTCGGGCGGCACGTCCACGCGCCAGCGCGGCCGCCCGCCCTCCTCGTCCGCCTCGACGCCCTCGTGGAGGCGCGAAGCCGGCACCCGCGCCTGGAGGAGCGCGCTGCGGAGCTGCCTGCCGACGATCTGCGCGATCCGCGCGCGGTCGCCGAGGTGCAGGCGGCGCCAGAGCAGGACGTGGCCGTGGTCCGAGGCGAGGTAAGCCCACGCCTCGCCCACGACGAACAGCGCGACGGCGAGAGCGGCGAACAGCAGGAGCCGCGAGGGAAGGCTGCGCGCGGGCGGGGACGACTTGCGGCGTCTGGGCATGACCGGTCCGTGCCAAGCTACCGGAGCACGGCGCGATCGCGCATCTGTTTTCACGTGGCGCGACGCATCGCGAGCGTGCTTTGCGCCCGCTCCAGCCGCGGCTCGAAACGACGTGCGCGGGGGAGCTTTTGCAGAACACTGACACCGCCCGAAACGCCCAGTGACACGCTTTTCGGGCGTCGGCCGATGCTTCATGTGGGTCAGGCAGGTTTCTTCTCGGGGCCATCGCCCGCACCTTTCCGGGGGGTTCGGTCATGAAGTCGCTTCGCTGGATTGCTCTCGTTCTCGCCACCACCTGGGCGTGCGCCGCCGTCGCGTACGCCGGCGACAATTCCGGGAAAGCGGCCGCGGCCACGAGCGCCGACGGCTGCTGCGGCGGAGGCGGCGCGACCACGACGGCCGCCGCGAATCCACACGCCGCGTGCCCGATGGGCTCCGCGGCGTGCGCCGCGACGATGAAGGGCCACTGCACCGCGGCGATGCGCGCGCAATGCGTGAAGGCTGCGTCGGCCACGGCGGACGCCGGCTCGGGCTGCCCGTTCCACGCCGGCGCGCTCGCGATGACGGGCGCGCGCTGCGAGCTCAAGAGCGCCTCGACGGGCGACGATTGCGCGGTCTGCGCCGACGAGGCGGCCTGCCAGGACGAGCTGCGCGCGACGGGCGTGCGCGCCCAGGTGGTGGTGCTCAAGAACGGCGCGATGGTGGTCTACACCGCGGCAAGCCCGCGCGGCGTACGCGCGCTGCAGGCGTCGCTCAAGCGTCACAACGAGCACATCATGCGCGCGCTCGAAGCGGGGGGCGCGAGCCTGTGCGACGAGTGCAAGGTGTTCCGCGGTGCGTATGCGAGCGGCAAGTTCGAGCGCGAAGTCGTGAACGTGAGGAACGGCGCGCAGGTGCTGCTCACCTCGAGCGACCGCCGGATCGTGAACCGCATCCACGACATGACGGGCGCGCTGGCCCTCGCCCGCGCGCGCAGCT
>DATJXF010000160.1:0-24547 GCA_035500415.1 Candidatus Acidiferrales bacterium
CCCAAGCGTCCCCAACGCCCCGGGCGCGCGCCCCGTCCGCCGCGTGGGCTCGTCGCGGCCGGCGCGCTCGGACGGCGGGCGCGACGGCGCGCGTCCGTCGCCGGTCGTGGCCCTCACCGCGGTCTCCGGTCCGCGCTCGCCCGCTCGATGCGCAGTCCCATTGGACTCGTCTCCGTGCCCGCGACGTTCGGAATGGCCTCGATCGTTGCGTTCGCGCGCCGGGCCGGGTTCGGCTCGGGCGGCGACCGCGCGATGAGCGTCGCATCCTCGAGACGGCGGCCTGTGGCAGGTCGATGCCCTTCCGATGACCGGCGTCATGGTAGCGGGCGGCTCGACGTCCCGCTCGCGCCCGGAGGGAGCGGCGGCCCGCTGCGCGGCGCCAGCAGCGGGCGCACGCCGGCGGAGGACCGCGCAGCGCTTGGCCACCCCGCGTGCGTTCGCTACTCTCCGCCGCGGTTTGTGCGCGGTACCACCGGAGTCACCTCCCATGCGCCTGTTCGTCGCGCTGTTCGCCGCCTCGCTGCTCGCTTCGTGCGCCGTGCCCGCCCGCGCCGCCGGCAGCTTCGAAGTCGACCAGGTGCTCGCGCTCAAGTCCTTCCCGCGCATGGCGTGGTCGCGCGATGGGCGCCGCCTCGCGATCGTCGTCGGCGCCGCGGACACGGTCGAGAACGTCAACACGCAGCACCTCTGGATGTGGGACGAGGCGGGCGGCGGGTGCCGCCAGCTCACGCGGGCCGGGCAAAGCGACGACTCGCCGACGTTCTCGCCCGGTGGCGACACGCTCGCGTTCGTGAGCGCGCGTGCGACGGGCGAGGACGCGCACCCCGCGATCCAGCTGCTGCCGCTGCGCGGCGGCGAGCCGTGGACGCTCGGCACGCCCGCGGGCTCGGTCGGCGAGATCGCGTGGTCGCCCGACGGCGCCTCGATCGCGTTCACGCTGCTCGACACGCTGAGCAAGGCGGTGCGCGAGGCGCGCAAGAAGAAGTGGGACGAGGTCGTCGAGGACGAACGGTTGCAGTACACGCACCTGTGGGTGATCGACGTCGCGAGCGGCAGGACGCGACAACTCACCACGGGCGCCCTCAACTGCTGGTCACCGCACTGGTCGCCCGACTCGCGCTCGATCGCGGTCATCGTGAACCCCACGGGGAAGGTGGACGACGGCAACCTGGACGACATCGCGGTCGTCGACGTCGCGAGCGGGGTGCTCGTCAAGCTCGACGCGCTGGTGAGCGGCAACTTCGCGTGGTCGCCAAACTCCCGGTGGATCGCGTGGTCCGGTGGGGCGGACCGCAAGGTGTTCGTCGAGAAGACCGACGCCTGGATCGCGCGCGCCGACGGGCACGACCATCGCAACCTCACGCGCTCGTTCGACGGCGACGCGCCCGACCCGGTGTGGAACGCGCGCGGCGACACGCTCTTCTTCCATACCGCGACCGGCGCGGGCACGTCGCCCGCGTGCGTTGCGATCGGCAGCGGCAACGTGACGCTCGGCGCCGACCGCCGCGCGGACGGTGGCGCGTTCGAGCACGTGCCGCCGACCGCCGCGGCCTCGGGGCGCGTCGCGTGGGTGCAGTCGACGCCGACGTCCGCGCCCGAAGTGATGGTCGCGGATCACCCGATGCTCGTGGGTCGCGCCGCCACGTCGCTCAACTCGGGCACCAGCACGCTCGCGCTCGGCACGACGCGCCTCGTGCAGTGGACGAGCTCCGACGGCGTCCGAATCGAAGGCGTGCTCCTGCGCCCGGCCGGCGCGGGCGCGGGCGGCGCGCTCAAGACGGTCGTGCTGCTCCACGGCGGACCGTACGGCGCGCGCTACTCGCTGGGCTTCCAGCCGACCGCCCAGCTCATGGCGAGCCACGGCTTCCAGGTGTTCATGCCGAACTTCCGGTCGAGCGCGGGCTACGGCACCGCGTTCCTCGTGCGGCATCGCGCGGACTGGGGAGGACAGGACTGGCGCGACGTCTCGAGCGGCATCGACAGCCTCGTCAACTGGAGGCTCGCCGATCCGCAGCGCCTGGGCTGCTTCGGCGGCTCGTACGGCGGCTACCTGACCGCGTGGGCGATCACGCAGACCCGGCGCTTCAAGGCGGCCATCGTGCACGCGGGCGCGGTCGACCTGCCCGCGCTCTGGGCGCAGAGCGACACGCACCAGTACCGCGCGTACGAATTCGAGGGGCGGCCGTGGGAGTCGTTCGACAAGTGGCGCGCGGACTCGCCCATCGCCCACGTGCAGTCGGTCACCACGCCGACGCTGATCCTCAACGGCGAGGCGGACCTCCGCATTCCGTACCCGCAGGCGCAGGAGGACTATCAGGCGCTCGCGGCGCTCGGCGTGCCGGTGGAGTTCGTGCACTATCCGCGCGAGGGCCACGCCATCCGCGAGCCGCACCATCGCGCGGATTGGCTGGCGCGGCAGGTGGCGTGGTTCGAACGGTGGGTGAAATGAAACTGCTCGTCTGGCTGCCGCGGCTCGTGCTGCTCGCGTTCGTCGTGGCGTTCGCGATCTGGGTGTGGCCGACGCGGTATCGCTGGGATCACATGACCGTCGACGGCAATCTCGTGCCCGTGCGGATCGACCGCTTCAACGGCGACGCCGACATGCTCGTGCCCGACCAGGGCTGGCTGCCCGTCGAGGGCTCGGACGACAGCGGCGGCACCTCCCCCGCGAAGAGCCCGCTGTGAGGGCGGGCGCGCCGCGACCGCGCGCCCGTTCCGCCGCCCGCGACGCGATCGCAGCGCTGCGCCGGCTCGAGGCGATCCGGTTCGAGTTCGGCGGCGCGATCGCGAGCGAACGCCGAGGATTGCTCGTGCGGCTCGCGCGCACGACGCTCAACGGCGCGGCGCAGGTGCTGCGGCTGCACGAGGCGATGCTCTTCGCCCGCGCGCATCCCGACGACCCCGCGTGCCTGCGCGTCGTCGAGCGCGCGCTGCGCGCGTTCGAGCGGCGCCGCGACGTCGCGCGCTTCCGCGCCTCGCTCGCGGGCTCGGGCGTGGCGGGCACGGACCTCCCGTTCCGCTTCTTCGCGCCGACGGCCCTGCGGCTGGCGCGCGCCTGGCCCGGGCGGCTCGCGATCGACTGGGACGAATGGGACGATCCCGCGCGCCTCGAAGAGCTGCTGCCCCTGCTCGCCGCGGACGCCGAGATGCCCGGGCTCGACGAGTGGGACCTCGGCCTGCGCGGCTGGCTCCGCCGCATGACCGGCGGGCGCATCGCCGATGGCGCGTTCGTCGCGCGACGGCTCGCGACGCGCATCGCCGATCCGTTCGTGTTCGAGAAGGCGTTCGACGGCATCGATGCACCCTTCGTCCTCTGCGGCGGACGAGGCGGACCCTCGCGCACGCTCGAGCGCTGGCCGGGCGCGCCGGTCGCGTTCCAGCGCGGCGCGCTGCGCCGCGCGCGGCCGGACCTGCGCGCCGAGCTCGCGCGGCCACCGCTCGCGGTGACGCCCGTTTCGCGGCGCGACGGCGAGCAGCTGGTCGCGCTCGCGCGGGACGCGATGGTGACGCGCCGCCGCGACCTCGACGTGTTCGCGTACGCGAGCGCCGACGACGTGCGGCTCGTCGAGTGCGGCGAGGGGCTCCAGTTCGCCTGCCTGGGCGCGATCCCCGACCGCCGGCTGCTGCTCGAGTCGGTCTACGGCTTCCTCACCCTGCGAAACGGCGTGCCGACGGGCTACGTGCTGACGAGCGCGCTCTTCGGCTCCGCCGAGATCGCGTACAACGTTTTCGAGACGTTCCGCGGCGGCGAAGCGGGCGCGGTCTACGGCCGCGTGCTCGCGATGACGGCGCACCTGTTCGGCACGGACAGCTTCGTCGTGACGCCCTACCAGCTCGGCGGCGCCGGCAACGACGAGGGCCTGGAGAGCGGCGCGTGGTGGTTCTACCGCAAGTTCGGTTTCGCGCCGCGCGCGCGTGCCGCACGCGCGCTCATGCGGCGCGAGGAGGCGCGGATGCGCCGCAACCCGGCGCATCGCTCGAGCCGGGCGACGCTCGCACGGCTCGCCGAGGAGAACGTCTACTGGCACGCCGGGCGTGCGCGCTCCGACGTGCTCGGCCTGCTGCCGCTGCCCAACGTCGGGCTCGCGGCGATGGACCTGCTCGCGAAGCGCTTCGGCGCCGACGACGCGCGGGGCGCGGGGGCCTGCGAGCTCGAGGCGGTGCGCCGCCTGGGCCACGGGCCCGAGCGCGCGTGGAGCCGCGACGAACGGCGCGCGTTCACGCGCTGGGCGCCGCTCGTCCTCGCGTTGCCGGGCCTCGAGCGCTGGCCCGCGCGCGAGCGGCGCGCGCTGCTCGCGGTGATTCGCGCCAAGGGCGGCGTGCGCGAGAGCGAGTTCGTCCGACGCTTCGATGCGCACGTGCGGCTGCGAGCGGCCGTCGCGCATCTGGCGCGCTCGACCCGCGTCGGCTGAAGGCCTCAAGCCGGCCAGCGATCGTCCGAGACTCTCCGAACGAGGCGGAGACGCTCGCGCCGCCCGGCCCGGAGAGTTCCGATGCGCCTGGCGTCGATCCTCGGTCTTGCAATCCTGCTGCTCGCCCTGGGCGGCGCGCCATCGCGTCCGGGCGCGCGCGCGGCGAACGCGGGCACGAGCCGCGCGGTCGGGCCCACCGGCGTCGTGCTGCCCGCGGCGGATCCGATGCTCACCGAGATGCAGCGCGAGATCGAGCGTGGTCAGCACGACTACGCCGCGCTCGTTCAGCGGCTCGCGCAGGCGCGCGACGAGCAGGAAGCGTTCGGGATCGAGGACGAGATGCGCGCGCAGCGGACGGGGACCGAGATCGCGCTGCTGCGCATCCAGTCGGCGTACGCGAGCCGCGCGGGCAACGCCGCGTTCGCCGCCCAGCTCGACCGCGCGATCGACGCCTTGATCGGGCGCAACGCGCCCAGGCCCGACGCTCCGCAGCGCGATCGCGGGATGTGAGCGGCACGGCTCGATTCCGAAAGCGCACGCCCGCTCCGCTCAAAGTCGCGCCAGGTCGCGAGGATGCCGACCGCGGCGTGCGACGATCCGCTCGGCCGGACGTCGCTCCCAATCAGCGCAGGGCGACGATGCGCCTCGTCCAGCGGCCGGACGCGGCTTCGAGCCGCACGAAGTAGACGCCGGGCTCGAGCGGCGCCGCGTCGGTGCCCAGCGGCACCGAGTGCCGGCCCGCCGGCCACTCGCCCTCGGCGAGCGTGGTGACCTTCCGCCCCTGCACGTCGGTGAGCGTGAGCCGGATCCGCGTGGCCACGGGCAGCGCGAAGTCGATGCGGCCCGTGTGCACGAGCGGATTGGGCATCGCTTCGCCGAGGGCGATCGCCGCGATCGGCACGGCTCCGACGCTCGTCAGCCCGTTGGCGGGCACGAACACGATGCCGCCGTAGCCGTGGATCGGGTAGGAGGCCGCGGCCGGCACGCTTCCGGCCATCGGCCCCGAGCGCACGCGGGGCGTCGTGCCACCCGCTTCCACCCAGTAGACCGTGGCCGTCGACAAGTCGAGCGCGAGGTAGGTGGGATTCTGCAGGCCGGCGTAGACCGTGATCGCGCCGCTTCCGTCGTAGTTCGCGCTCATGATCGAACCCGCCGTGTAGTTGCACCAGTACACGTGCTTCTGGACCGTATCCAGGGCGACGCCCCACGGACCGGCGAGCGAGAGATTCGTCGGGAACGTCAGCGGCGAGCTGCCGTCGAGATTGGCGGCGTACACGTGCCCGCGATCGAAGTCGGCGTAGAACATCCGTCCCGAGGGATCGATGGCGATGCCGCGCGGATTGGCGCCGCTTCCCAGATCGAGGACGGTCACGTGGTTCGTGCCGGCCGGATCGACGCGCTCGATGTGCGCCGACGAATCGATCTTGCTCGTGGTCCAGAAGATGTGTCCGGTGCGATCGTCGACCGCGACCCCGCGAGCGCAGCTGAGCCCGGCCAGCACGAGCCGCTCGGGCGCGAGCGAGAGCGCGAAGGTCTGCAGCGTCCCGCCGGCCCACGCCGAGTTCCCCAGCGCGAGGGCGCCCAGCGTGCGCGAGAACGCGAGCCCCTCGGGGAGCGTTCCGGCGGGGAGGGAATCGACGAGTGCGCCGGAGCCGTCCGGGTGCATCGAGTGCAGCACCGGAGCTCCGAAGTACGTGTCGACGTAGATCACGTTCTGCGCCCGGGCCGTCCCGCCTTCCGCCATGGCCGCGATCAGCAGCGCGGGCAGGATCCGGCTCGCGGCGCGCCGATCGCGCGCATGTGGCGGCGCATCGGGCGTGCGCCACCGGGAGGCCCGCGGCGCGCTCATGAGTGCGTCGGGAAGGTGCCGGTCAGCGAAATGACGAAATTGAGCACCAGGTACGGCTGGAGGTTGTTGTGCGCCACGCTTCCACCCGTGCTCGCGGTCGGGCCCATCAGCGTGCCGTTGGCGGCGCCGAAGAGCGGGATCCCGGCGGGATTCATCGCCGCGTAGAGCCCGGCCGGCGAGTCGCTCGTTCCATTGAGCGAGGTCGCCGGGATGGAATGGGTGTGCGCGGGAATCTCGGTGGCGGCCAGCGTGTGGGTGCTCTCGCCGCCGGACTGGCCCAGCACGTATCCCGGTCCGATGTGCATCGGCACCCGGGCCTGCAGGTTCGGCAGGGCGAAGGTCGACTGGCCGTCGCCGCCGAAGGTCGTGCCGATCAGTGAGAACAACGCCTGGTTCAGGGAGATCGAGAGAAGCTGTCCGTTGCACAGCGCCCAGCCCGTGGGGGCGAAACCGAAGGGAACGATCGCGATCTCGCCGACCCAGGGAGTGGTGCTCTCGGTGCTCTGTGGCGCCGCGGCGCTCTTGCCCGCGGCGCCGATCAGGATGCCGCCAGCGGCGAAGAGGACACGGGAAAGGAAGCCGCGACGCTCGGGATCGGGCGCTTCGGCCACCGGCAGGTCGGGGCGGTTGGGGGCGAGAACGTAGCGCGCCATGGGGGGCTCCGGGGGCTCGAGATGAAAGTGAGGGCCACCCACGAGCGTAGTCGAGCGTCCCCCGGCGAGCACGGACTTTCGGGGGCGAGGCGCCTGCGAACGGTCGAAGAACCTCCTCCGGCCGCTGGCCTAGAGGATCGTCTTGCCGAGCGCGCTCTGCGCCAGCTCGGTGGCGAGGATCCCGGTCATGTTCTGGCTGTCGAGCACCGGGTTCACCTCGACGAGGTCGATCGCCACGATGTTCGCGCGGTCGTGGATCATCTCCATCGCGAGGTGCGCTTCGCGATAGCTGACGCCGCCCCAGACCGGCGTCCCCGTGCCCGGCGCGTCCTCGGGATCGACGACGTCGAGGTCGAACGACAGGTGCACGCCCACCGTGCCGTCGCTCGCGGTGCGGATGCCCTCGTCGAGCACGTCACGCATGCCGCGCTCGTCGAGGTCGCGCATCGTGTAGCACGTGACGCCGCTCTTTTTCAGGAATTCGCGCTCGCGCGGGTCGAGGTCCCGGATGCCGATCAGCACGCAGTTGCGCGCCTGGATCTTGGGCGCCCGCCCGCCGAGATGGACCAGGTCGTGGTCGCCGAAGCCGAGCGCGATCGCGAGCGACATGCCGTGGATGTTGCCGCTCGGCGTCGTCTCGGGCGTGTTCGAGTCGCCGTGCGCGTCGAACCAGATGAGCCCGAGCGACTCCTTCTGCTTCGCGTAGAAGTTGGACGACCCGGCGATCGAGCCGATCGCGATGCTGTGATCGCCGCCCAGCGTGAGCGGCATGCGGCCGTGCGAGAGCACCTTGTCGATCCGCTTCATGAGCTCGCGGTTCGCGTGCAGGATCGCGCCCTTGTAGCGCAGCTTCGGGCTGCCGACCTTCTGGGTCTCGGCGATCATGACGTCGATGTCGCCGTAGTCCTCGACGCGATGGCCGAGCTGCTCGAGGCGCCGCTCGAGGTCGGCGATGCGGATCGCGGAGGGGCCCATGTCGACGCCGCGGCGGCCGGCGCCGAGGTCCAGCGGGACGCCGATGATGCCGATCGCGCGCTTCTTGCGGGGCGAAGCCATGGGCCAGCGAAGCTACACGCGCCGCGGAGCAGCGTCCACCGCGGGAGGCCGCCCGCGGTGACGGTGCGCGAACTGGGGTAGTGTCGCCACGGGCCGCGCCGGGCACGACTGGAGCCGATCCAGTGTCCGGCCGATGATCAGTGAGATAGGGCCGTCTCTTCCGTGCCGCGCTTCACGCGCGCCGTCCGCGGATCGACGACCCCGTGGAGGCGGCATGCCCGTGGCGCTCATCCGCTTCGTGACGCTGCTCGCGCTGGCGTTCATCGCCGGCACGGCGGACTCGTCGCGCCTCACGGCTCCACCGCCGCCGCCGACTGCGATCGCGCCAGGACCCGACGCGCTGTTCTCGGACAGTTTCTCGGGCGACCTCTCGCGCTGGCATCCCGACCGACCGGGCGTCTGGGAGGTCTGGCACGGCATGCTGCGCGCCGACCTGCCCGACCAGCGGCAACTGCGCTCGCTCATCTGGGCGGGCGATCCGTCGTGGCGCGACGTCGCGCTCGACTTCGACGTCTGTGCGATGCGCGGCGTCGACAAGGGCGCGGTCGTGCGCGGCGCGGGCGATCTCGGCGTCGGCGTCGACCTGCGCGGCGGGGCGTACCAGGACGTGGTCGCGTACGTGCGCGAGCGGCGCATCGGCCGGGCGACCGTCCTCAACCCCGACGCGGCGTGGAACCACGTGCGCATCGAGACGCACGGCGCGCGGCTGCGCGTGTGGGTCAACGGCCAGCTCGAGATCGACCGTCCGCAGACGCACGCCGCGCGCGGCCGTGTCGCACTCGCCGCCTACACCGGTGGCGTCGGGCAGTGCACGATCTACTTCGACAACGTCGTCGTGCGCCCGTTCGGATCCACGCCCGATCGCTCGGTGAGGCAGGCTTCCGCGCATTGACGCCCCCGCGCGGCGCCGGCGAGCCCGCGCTCCGGGCGGCCGACGCCCGAGCGCTCCGCGCTTAGCCCCGCAGCGCCGCCGAGCGCCGGCCCGCGAGCAGACGCAGGCCGTTCAGGATCACGACGACGGTGCTGCCCTCGTGGCCCGAGACCGCGACCGGGAGCTTGAGCGCGCCGAACGGCGTGTGCTGGCCCGCGAACACCCAGGCGACGAGTGTGAGCATCACGCCGGTTGCGATCACGAGGTTCTGGATCACGACGCGGTTCGCGCGCTTCGCGAGCCGCAGCGCGTAGGGCAGCGCCGAGAGATCGTCCGCCATCAGCACGACGTCCGCGCTCTCCATCGCGGCGTCGCTGCCGATGCCGCCCATCGCGACGCCGACGCGCGCGCGGGCGAGCGCCGGCGCGTCGTTCACGCCGTCGCCGATCATCGCGACCGCGCCGTGCTCCGCCTCGAGCTCCGCGATCACACGCACCTTGTCCTCCGGCAGCAGCCGCCCATAGCGCGCGTCGACGCCGGTGCGCTGCGCGATCGCCGCGACGGTGTGATCGTTGTCGCCCGAGAGCACCGCGATCCGCCGCACGCCCGCGGCGCGCAGGTCGCGCACCGTCCGTGCGGCGATGGGCCGCAGCTCGTCGGCGGCCGCGATCACGCCCCAGGCACCCGCGTGGTGGACGATCATGGCGGTCTTCGCGTCCGCCGCGAACTCGCGCACGCGCCCCACCGCCCCGGGCGGCGCCGCGATTCCCAGCGCCTCGAACAGCTCGGGCGTGCCCACCTGCGTCTCGACGCCCGAGACGGTCGCGACGAGACCCTTGCCGAGATGGTGGACCATCTGCTCGGCCGGCGTGAACGCGAGCCGGCGCTGCTCCGCGGCGCGCACCACCGCCTGCGCGAGCGGGTGGGACGAGCGCTTCTCGGCGCTCGCGGCCCACGCGAGCAGTGCGCTCGCGTCCGCGCCGTCCAACGGCTCGACGTCGGTGACCTCGAAGCGGCCGCGTGTGAGCGTGCCCGTCTTGTCGAACGCCACGACGCGCACGCGCCCGAGCGCCTCGATAAAGCGCCCGCCCTTGAACAGGATGCCGTTGCGCGCCGCGTTCGCGATCGCCGAGAGGATCGTCGCCGGCGTCGCGATGACGAGCGCGCACGGCGAGGCGACGACCAGCAGCGTCATCGCGCGATAGAGCGACGGCCGCCAGGCCGCGTGCAGCAGCAGCGGCGGCACGAACAGCATGAGCGCCGCGCCGATCACGACGACGACCGTGTAGTAGCGCCCGACCCACTCCGCGACCTCCTCGCCGTGCGACTTCTGCTCCTGCGCCTCGCGCACGAGCGCGACGATGCGCGCGAGCGCACTGTGGGCGGCCGCGCGCGTCGCCACGAGCTCGAGTGCGCCCAGCTGGTTGAGCGTGCCGGCGAACACCCGGTCGCCCGCCGCCTTCTCGACCGGCACGGACTCGCCGGTCAGGTGGCTCTGGTCCACGAGCGACTGCCCCCGCGTCACGGTGCCGTCGACCGGAAACGCTTCGCCCGGCTTGACGATCACCGTCTCGCCCACGCGCACGGCCTCGGCCTCGACTTCGAGCTCGCGCCCGTCGCGGCGCACGAGGGCGCGCGCCGGACGCAGCTCCATGAGCGCGCTCAGCGCGTGGCGCGTGCGCCCCATGGTGTAGACCTCGAGCGTGTTGCTGAGCGAGAAGAGGAACATCAGCACCGCGGCCTCGAACACGTAGCCGATCGCGGCCGCGCCCACCGCGGCGAGGATCATGAGCAGGTTGACGTCGAACTCGAGCCGGCGGAGGGCGGCGTAGGTGCTGAGCGTCGCGAACCAGCCGCCCGCGACGGCGGAGACGCCGAACAGGATCGGTCCGGCGAGCGGCGGCGCGCCGAGGCGCTGTGCGATCACGCCGGCGGCGAGCGTCGCGAGGCAGAGCGCCGTGAGCGCGATCATGGCGCGGCCCTCGGCGTGCTCCTCCTGCTCCTCGGCGGTGAACGCCGCACCCCACGGCTTGCCGGAGAGCGGGCGGATCACCTCGACCGCGCCGTCCGCGGGCTCGCGCCGCGCGACGCTCACGAAGCCCCGTGACGCCGTGGCGTGGAACTGCGTCGCGGACGCCGCCCGGCGATCGAAGCGCAACGCACACTCGGCGCACGCGTCCGCCGTGTCGCGCCGCACGCACGACGTGACGCGCTGCGCGAACAGCTGGCCGACCTCGTCCGCGAACGCGTTCAGCTCGTCCGGCGTCACGCGCTCGGGCTGGTAGCGCACCGCGAGCGTGCTCGCGCGGATGTCGGCCTCGATCGCGATGACGCCCGGCCACTCGCGCAGCCGGTCGGCGAGGAGCTCGACGCAGCCCTCATCGTCTGCGGGGATCGAGATCGGGCTCGCAACGGACGCGGGCCGCGGGCCGGAGGGATCGCTGTGCGTCATGCGCGGCCTACGATACACCGCGTCCGCGCGGGGTGTCGCGCGGCTCGCGTTCCGCGCGGCGACGGCGCTGCGGCTACGCTCCGCGAACGTGCGTCATTCGATCCCGCGCCGCACGCCCGCTCAGTGCGCCTCCACCCCGCCGCGCGTGCGACCCTTGTTCCAGCGCAGCGTCAGGACGAGCGGGATCGCGAACAGGAAGATCACGCCGAAGACGAGGAAGATGCGCTCGAACGACAGCATCGCGGACTGGCGCCCGACCTCGCCCGCGACCCCGGCCAGGGCCTGCGCCCGTGCGAGCGCCAGCGTCTCGCCGCGCTGCAGCAACGCATGCGTCGCCGCATCGAGACGCGAGACCGTGACCGGGTCGTAGAGCGAGACGTGCTCGGCGAGCGCCGCGCGCGTCTGCGCGCCGTAGCGAGCGACGAACGTCGCCGAGAGCGCGATGCCCACGCTGCCGCCCAGCTGGCGCATGAGGTTGTAGAGCCCGGTTGCCGCCGCGATGCGGTTCATGGGCAGCTCGAGCATCGCAAGGTTGTTGAGCGGCACGAACACGAGCCCGAGCGCCGCGCCGCGCAGGATGAGCGGCCAGAAGAAGTCGTCGAAGCCGCTCTGCGTCGTGAAGTGGGACCACTGCCACATCGCGAACGCGAAGATCAGCGCGCCGAGCGAAGCGACCATGCGTGCGTCGATCCTGCCGAGCGTGCGCGCCATCACGACCATCGCGACCGCGCTCGCGAGCGCGCCGGGCAGGATCACGAGCCCGGTCTGGTTCGCGGTGAACTGCTGGATCTGCTGCAGGTACACCGGCAGCACGAACACCGTCGCGTAGAGGCACACGCCGAGCATGCCGCCCAGCAGCGCGCCGGTCGCGAACTGACGGTTGGCGAGGATGCGCAGATCGATGACGGGATGCCGGGTCGTGAGCTCGTGCCAGACGAACGTGACGAGCGAAGCGGCGCTCACGACGGCGTAGGTGACGATCTCGCGCGAGGCGAACCAGTCCTGGCGCTCGCCGCGCTCCAGCAGCGTCTGCAGCGTGCCGATGCCGGCGGCGAGCAGCAGCAGCCCGAGCCAGTCCGTGCTCCCGACCTTCTGCGCGAAGCGCGAGTTCCGGATGTAGCGGACCGAGAGCAGGAACGCCGCGACGCCGAACGGCAGGTTGATGTAGAAGATCCACGGCCACGAGAACGTGTCGGTGATGTAGCCGCCGAGCGTCGGACCCAGCGTCGGGCCGACCATCACGCCGACGCCGAAGATCGCCATCGCCTGGCCGTACTCGTGCGGCGGGAAGACCTCGTAGAGGATGGCCTGGGACGTCGAGAGCAGCGCGCCGCCACCCAGTCCCTGCACGATGCGCCACATCACCAGCTCGGTCAGCGAGTGCGCGCTGCCGCAGAAGAACGACGCGAGCGTGAAGAGCGCGATCGAGCCCGCGAAGTAGCGCTGGCGGCCGAAGTAGGCCGACAGCCAGCCGGTGATCGGCAGCACGATCACGTTCGCGACGATATAGCCGGTCGAGACCCACGCGATCTCGTCGAGCGTTGCGCCCAGCGTTCCCATCATGTGCGGGATCGCGACGTTGACGATGCTCGTGTCGAGGATCTCGAGGATCGACGCGAACGTCACCGTGATCGCGATGATCCAGCGATTCCGGTACGCCTCGTCGTGCAGCGGCAGGACCGCCGCCGGCAGCGTGACTGCGGCCATCTCAGCGGTTCCGCGTGGTGATCGTGACCTTGACGCTCATGCCCGGACGCAGCGGCCGCTCGGGCGAGCCCGGATCGGTGATGCGGATGCGCACCGGGAGGTGCTGCACGACGTGCGTGTAGTTGCCGGTCGCGTTGTCGGGCGGCAGGAGCGAGAAGCTCGCGCCGGTCGCGGGGCTGAAGCTCTCGACCTGGCCGTGCGCCGGGTGCCCGGGATAGGCGTCGACGTCGATCCTCACGTCGTCGCCCACGCGCACGTTGCGAATCTCGGTCTCCTTGAGGTTCGCCTCGGCGTAGAGATCGTCGAGCGGCACGACGGCGAGCAGCGACTGGCCCGGCTGGACGTACTGCCCCAGCTCGACCGTCTTGCGCGAGACGACGCCGGCGAGCGGCGCGAGGATGCGCGTGTAGGACAGCGTCAGCTCGGCCTGGTCGCGCAGCGCGCGCGCCGCGAGCAGGCGCGCGTCCGCGCCCTGCCAGCCGGCCTCGGCCGCCTGCACCTGGCGCTGCGCGGCGACGAGCGCCGCCGCGGCCGCGTCGGCCGCCGCGTTCGCCGCATCGAGCTGCTGCTGGCTCACGATGTTGCGCCGCGCGAGCGACTGGTAGCGCTGCTGGTCGGCGCGCGTCTTGACGGCGTTCGCCTCGGCCTGCACCACCTGCGCGCGCGCCGCGGCGAGCTGCGCCTCCGTCTGACCCGTGTGGCCCTTGTCGCCGGCCGAGGCGAGCGCGCCCGCGTAGTCGGCCTCGGCCTGCGCGAGCTTCGCCTTCTGCTCGCGGTCGTCGAGCTGCACGAGCAGATCGCCCGCCTTCACCGCCTGGTTGTCCTCGACCGCGACGCGCTCGACGAAGCCGCCGACGCGGGCGAGCGTCGGCACGACGCTGCCACCGATCTCGGCGTTGTCGGTCTCGACGTGCGTGCGGCTCCAGATCCAGCGGTTGGCGATGGCCGTGATCGCCGCGATCGCCGCGACGACGAGGATGATGCGCACGACGATCGTGCGGGCGTTCCCGGCACGCGCCGGGGCCTCGACGATCGCGGGCGCTTCCTGGGTTTCGGTGCTGGCACTCATGCTGGCGTCCCTCCGGCTCTTGCTAGTGAACGTTGCGGGCCACGCCTGCGGCGCGCGCGAGCGCCACGCGGGCGCTGGCGACGGCGAAGCGGGCGTCGATGTCGGCGTCGCGGGCCTGGACCAGCGACGATTGCGCGTCGATGACCTCGATGTTGCCGGCGACGCCGCTCGTGAAGCGGTCCGTCGCCTGCGACACCTCCTCGAGCGCGAGCTGCAGCCGCTCGCGCACGATCGTCTCCTGCTCCTGGCCCGTCGCGAGGTCGAGCAGCGCGCCGTTCACCTCGGCGGCGATCTGGTCGCGCAGGTCGTGCTCGCGCACCTCGGACTCGCGCACGAGCGCGCCCTCCTCGGCGAGCTTGCCCTCGCGGCGGAAGCCGTCGACGAGCGGCACGGTGACGCCGAGCGCGTAGGTGTAGGTCGGGATCGCGTCGGCGTAGTGCTGGCCGCTCTGGCCCCAGTCCGCCGAGACGCCGACGCGCGGCAGCCGCTCGTCCGCGGTCGCCGCCCTGTCGGCGCGAGCGCGAGCGAGCCGCGCCTGCTCGCCCCTCAGCTCCGGGCGATGCTCGAGCGCGAACGCGACCGCCGCCGCGGTCTCGCCCGGCGACTCGCTGGTGCCGAGGCTCGCGCTCAGCGTGTCGACGAGCGCGAGCGGGGTGTTCGGGTCGAGCCCCAGCGCCCGCGCGAGGTCGATGCGCGCACGGTCGCGGGCGTTCCTCGCGATCACCAGCTCGCCCCGGGTGGTCGCGAGCTGCGTGCGTGCGCGTGTCACGTCGATCTGCGGCGACGTGCCCGCGGCGAGCTGCGCCTCGGCGAGCGAGTCGAGCTGCTGCGCGAGGCCGAGGTCCTCGGTGCGTGCGGTGACGAGCGCCTGGGCACGCGCGGCGCGCAGGTAGGCGATCGCCGCGGACTGCGCCGCGCCCTCGGCCGAGACGCCCTGATCGGCGCGCGCGCCCTGCACCCCCAGCTGAGAGGCGCGCATGCGGCGCCACGAGGCGAGATCGAAGAGCGGCTGCGCGACCTGGAGCCGCGCCTCGGAGTCGTAGACCGGGCCCTGCAGCTTGGCGTAGGGCGGAAGGCCCGGAATCGTCGGCAGGGTGATGCCGAGCGTGTAGAGGTTGAACGTGCGGTCGACCATGCTCGCCTGCCCCGTCACGGTCGGCAGCAGCGCGCCGCGCGACTGCCCCACCTTGGCCGCGGCCTCCTGCGTGCGCAGGTTGGCGAGCGCGACGCTCGGGCTCTTGTCGGCCGCGATGGCCACCGCCTGCGCGAGCGTGAGCGGTTGCGGCGCGTCGGCCAGGGCCGCGCCGGACGGCGCGAGCGCGAGCAGGGCGAGCGCAACGCCCGCGAATGCGAACGACTTCATCGGTTCCCTCCGGCCGCCGGGGCGGCGAGGCCCGCGAGCAGCAGCGCGAGCGAGGTTTCGTAGTATTTCTCGCCATCGATCGCGAGCGACGAATGCCCCTCGACCGAGTGCTTCCAGAGCGCCGCGACGAGCATCGGCGACATGAGCGCGCGCGTGACGTACATCACGTCGAGATCGTCCCGGAACTCGCCCTGTTCGATCCCCGCGCGCAGCACCTTCGCGAACAGCGCGTGGCTGCGCGCCACGATCTCGTCGTAGAAGTAGCGCACGAGATCGGGGAAGTTGCCGGCCTCGGAGAAGACGAGCTTGGGCACCGCGCTCAGCCGCGAGTTCACCATCATGTCCCAGCGGGCGCGCACGAGCTCGCGCAGCAGCTCGCCCGGCGTGCCCTCGTGGTTCGCGGCGCGCGCCTCGGCTTCGTAGATCGCGGGAAGGAGGTTCTCGCGCACGATCGCCTTGAAGAGGTCTTCCTTGTTCTCGAAGTAGAGGAAGATCGTTCCTTTCGTGCAGCCGGCGCGACGCGCGATGTCCTCAAGGCGCGTCGCCGCGAAGCCGCGCGTCGCGAACTCCTGGAGCGCGGCGTCGAGGATCTCGGCCGGACGCGCCTCCTTGCGGCGCTGCCAGCGCGGATGCGCGCGATTGCTCGGGGTGGAGGAGGCACTCATTTCCGGACTCCCATTCGACCGCGTCAGCCTATGTTTCATTAGTTACTGAACGGATGGTAACTTAATCGACAAATGAATGGCCAGTCAACAGTCGAATTGTCGCCAGTTCAACGCATTGTCCCGCAGCTTGTTGCCGACTCAGACGAGGCCGTTGGCGACCGGCGCTTACTCACGGCCCGCTTCGGCGCTGGGCTCCGCTCGCCGCCATTCCATGGCGCGAACCGCCAACCCCCGGCTTTGATGCGCCTCGCGCGGCGAGGATCCACGGGGCGATCGAACTGCGGCGACGGGCTACCGCAGCAGGATCACTTCCTTGCTCCGCCGGCCCAGCGCGCAGTCGAGTCGCACGAGGTAGAGCCCCGCCCGCATTGGCTCGCCCGCATCGCCTCGTCCGTCCCACACCAGCGCGTGGCTGCCCGTGTCCTGCTCGCCGCTCATCAGGTGGCGCACCACGCGCCCTGAGAGATCGAACACGCTGAGCCGCACCGTGACACTCGCGGGCAGCGAGTAGCGGATCGTCGTCGCCTCCGAACTCGGATTGGGTGACGGCGTCTCCAGCCGCAGCGTGACATTCACCGGCACGCTCGCCCACGTCTCGCCGCCCGTCACCTGCTTGCCGCCCGAACTCATGACGAGCCGGTACCCGTACTGCGTTCCGGCGACCACGTCCGTGTCGCTCAGGCGCACCATTCCTGTGCCGTCGAC
The DNA here is from genome assembly GCA_035500415.1 of Candidatus Acidiferrales bacterium. Lineage (GTDB taxonomy): Bacteria > Eisenbacteria > RBG-16-71-46 > RBG-16-71-46 > RBG-16-71-46 > CAIXRL01. The sequence goes on from DATJXF010000160.1 coordinate 16,803, forward strand.
GACCACCTGCTGCAGCGTGCTCCACGCCGTCGCCGTGGTGCGGCGTTCCACCGTCACCGACGAGCCAACCGTGGCGCTCACGGACCACGCAATCGCGATCCGGCCGTCGCTGGCATCCACGCTCGCCAGCGACATCAGCACCGCAACGACCTGTCCGCCCAGCGTGCCGTCGGCCTGAACGTTCTGCGCGTAGATGTCCGAATCGGCGCCGCGCTCGTCCTGCCACGCCACCAGGATGCCACCCGCGTCGTCCGTGGTCACGGCCTGGTCATACTGCTCGCCGGCGGCGGTCGAGACTGCAACCGGGCCCGGCCAGGCGAGAGAGCCGTCCGCAAGAACGTGCTGGGCGTAGAGGTCGCCAGCCTGGCCGTTCAGCCCCGTGTAGGACTCTTCCCAGACGAGAAAGACCCCTCCTGAGCCGTCGCTCAGAAACCGAGACCAGGGCCCTCCCCTTGCGGCGCCCACGACGCCGACCGGTTGCGACCAGCGGGCGACACCGGCACTCGAAAGATACTGAATGCTCTCGCCGGGGTTCCCTGCCGCTTGCCAGGCGACGAGCACGCCGCCGTCCGGCTCGGAGACGAGCCACGGGTTCGTTCCGCTCTTCCCGCTCGCGGTGACGACCATACCGCCCGCCGGCCAGAGCGGGTCCGCAGCGCCACCGCTCGTGATGTGCTGGACGAAGACGATCGGTGCGGCAAGGCCGCTTCCCACGTCAGTCCACGCCACAAAGGCGCCATCCGCTCCGTCATCCACGACGACGGGCCATTGCACGAGATGCAGGGTCTCGCTCGCCGCAACACCGTCCGTCGTCCAGAGGGTCGTCCCTGCAGCCGTCACCGCTTGCACGTAGATGCCACTGCTATCGCGCCCATCGGACCAAGCGGCCACCGCGCCCCCTGAGCGCCGCGCAGCGATTGCGGCCTCAACCTGCACGCCAGGGGCTGTGCATACAGCAAGGCCCGAGCAGGGCCACAAGCAGTTACCCGAGCTGTCCACGGCGCCCACGTAGAGATCCGAGGGGTTCGCGCCCGTCCCATTTCTTGCGTCGGTCCAGGCGAAGTACGCAGTACCCGACGGCCCGGGCGTGACGGAGAGATCGACCGCGTCCCCCGACAAGATGTGTCTCCCGCCGGGCGTCCAGAGCGCCTGCCCTGTTGGCCGCAGCCTCTGCACGTAGAGACCCGGGTCGACATCTCGTCCGTCGTTCCAGACGATCACGACGCCGCTGTCGCAGTCCGAGACGCAGTAGGGAGCGCCGGCAACACTCCCCGCGGGGGAGATCATGAGGCCGCCCTGGCCCCAACCGGCCACGATCGCTCCCGTCGCGTCGACGTGCGTGGCGAACAGCTCGGAGTGAGTCGGTGAGTCCCGGAAGTCCTGCCATGCAACGTACATTCCGCCTGCGCCGTCGCTGCAGACTGCCGGCCACCACTGATCCCCGGCCGCCGTGCAGACCGGCACGTTGGTCGTCGAATCTGCGGGCCAGGCGGCAATAGCGGCGACCGGCCGGAGCAACGCCCCGGCCACGAGCAAAGTCACCATGTCGCGCCGCACGCCAAACCTCCCTCTGCTATTCAGTCAGAGCGCAAGTCATCTGGTTCGGCGGCCGTCGACGGCAATCGTGAACCCCGGCGCTCCGCGCGGCAATCTCGATCCGGCGCTACTCCCTACTGCGTCGTCCGCCCGATGAAGTCCTCGAAGTCGTGCATCAGCTTGGTGAGCCCGCTCTCGCGCAGGTAGACCATGTGGCCGGTGTCGTAGGTCGCGAACGAGATGTTGGCGTGGTACTCGGGCGCCAGGTCGAGGTGATCCATGGTGTAGTTCGCGGCGGCGTACGGCGTTGCGAGGTCGTAGTAGCCCTCCATGACCATCACCTTCATGTGGGGATTCTTGACCATCGCCGAGCGCAGCGGCGTCGCGGTATCCGCGAAGCCGTCGCGCCCCGTGCCCCAGTCCCAGCGCATGAACAGGCCGGGCTCGTTGGGATTGGTGCTCGCCTGCGAGGCGGAGAGGTAGTACGGCATGTCGGTCTCGTAGCCGAGCTCGCGGCGCACGTAGTCGTTGAACACCGACGTGAACGGCGGCGTGGTGGCGGCGCTCGAGGGATCGTCCGACTGCGGATCCATGAACGCGATCGGGTCGGGCGAGGTGTAACGCGCGTCCAGGCGACCGACGCGCAGGCGCTGATCGGCGAGCAGGTAGTGGGTGAACTGCTGCACGTTCACGCGCAGGTTCGCCTGATCGACGATCGCCGTGTCGAGCCCGGTGTAGCGCGCCATCTGCTCGACCACGTGGCGCCGCTCCTCGGGGGTGAGGGCATCGCCGCGCGCCAGTGCCGCGGCGTAGTCGGTCATGGCCCAGTGCTCGACCTCCGCGCGCGTCTTCGCGAGATCGCCCTCCAGCTCGGGCGCGAGCTTGTGGTGGTAGGCCGCGACCATGGCGTAGCTGGGCAGCGTGAGCACGCAGGCGAGGTCGTTCTTGCGGGTGATCTCCAGCGTTTCGAAGTCGAGCACCATCGAGAGCAGCCCGATGCCGTTAAACGCGATGCCGCGGTCGACGAGATAGCCGGCGATGCCGGCGGCGCGCGTCGTGCCGTAGCTCTCGCCGAAGATGTAAAGCGGAGATCTCCAACGCTCGTTGCGCGTGATGTAGAGCCGAATGAACTCGCCGAACGCCTGCACGTCGCCCGAGACGCCCCAGAACTGCTTGCCGACGTCCGTGTCCGCGGGCCGGCTGAAGCCGGTGCCGATCGCGTCGATGATGACCAGGTCGGTCCTGTCGAGCGGTGTGTCGGGGTTGTCCTCGAGCCGGTAGGGCGCGGGCGGCATCGCGCCGTCCTTGCCGAGCACGACCTTGCGCGGCCCGAGCGCGCCCATGTGCAGCCAGAGCGACGCCGAGCCGGGGCCGCCGTTGAACGCGAACGTGAGCGGCCGGCGATCGGCCGGGGCGCCATCGAGCGTATACGCCGTGTAGAACATCAGCGCCTCGGTCGTACCGGAGGCGTCGCGGATCGGCAGCCGGCCGACCGTCGCGGTGTAGCGCAGAGGCTGGCCGTGCGCCGTGATCTGGTGATGGGTGACGACCGGCGGCGTCTCGGTCATGTCCCAGCGGATCTTCTGTCCCGAGGCGCCCGAGGGTGCCTCGGTTCCGGCGGCGGAACGTTCGGCCGCGGGCGGATTGCGCGCTGGCTCGGGAGCGGCCGGCGGCGCTTCGCGCTCGCGCGGCGCCGATGCACGCGTCGGGGCGGACGGCAGCGGGGCTTGAGCGAGGACCGAAGCGGCCGGGACGAGGCCCGCGAGAGCGAGCACGAACGCAAGCTTCCTCATGGCAGTTCCCTCGATGAAGAGGACGACCGATCGAGATGGTCCGGAGACGTCGAACGCATCGCATGCGGGCCGCAGCAGCGGCCGCGCCAAGAACCGCGGCAGTCTAGCGCGTTCGGGCAGCCCCGAGCTCCGCGAAACCGACGTGCGAGGCCGCGAGACGGGCGAGCGCGGCCCTGCGACCGGCGCAGGTCCGTACCGACCTGCTATCGTGCGCCGGCTCCTCTTCCGACACGACGCTATGCGCCCGACTCCCGCCCGAGACCGATGACCGATTCCCCGACGCCCCACGTCTCCGCCCTCGTGCCGCGCGAGCTCGTCGCCGAGCTGCTCGCCCTCGCGCGCGGCGCCGGCGCCGAGTTCGCCGACGTCTACGCCGAGCACACGACCCTCACCGGATTTTCGTACGACGAGCAGCGCGTCAAGACCGCGTCGTACTCCGTGGTGGGCGGCATCGGCGTGCGCGCGATCGTCGGCGATCAGACCGGCTACGCCTACGCCGACGGCTACGCGGCCGCCGACGCACGCGAGGCGGCGCGCGTCGCGGCCCGCATCGCGCGCGAGGGTCGCGCCGGCGAGGCGCTGCGCGCGTTCCGCGTCGTCGAGGCGCCGGCGCCGTTCACGCTCGCGCATCCGGCGGCGCTCGTGCTCGACGAGGCGGCGCGGGTCGCGCTCGTCCGACGCGCCGACGACGCCGCGCGGGCGTTCGACGGCCGCATCCGCGAGGTCGACATCGCGCTCGCGACCTCGGCCAAGAGCTTCGTGGTCGCGAACAGCGACGGCGTCTGGGCCGAGGATCGCACGCTGCTCTCGCGGCTCGTCGTCTCGGCGCTCGCGCTCGAAGGCGACGAACGCCAGGAGAGCTACGCGGCGGCGGGCGGGTGCGTCGAGGCGGATTACTTCGAGCAGGTGCGCAGCCCGGAGACGGTGGCGCGCGAGGCGGCCGAGGGCGCGGTGCGGCTGCTCGCGGCGCGCGAGCCCGAGGCGGGCTCGTACCCGGTGGTCGTCTGCAACGGCTGGGGCGGCGTCATGGTGCACGAGTGCTTCGGCCACAGCATGGAAGGCGACACGATCCGCAAGGGCAGCTCGATCCGGGCGACGCAGCGCGGCCAGCAGGTGGCGGCGCGCGGCGTGACGATCGTCGACTCGGGGCTCGTGCCCTACTCGCGCGGCAGCTTCCGCGTCGACGACGAGGGCACGCCCGCGCAGCGCACGGCGCTGGTCGAGGATGGCGTGCTGGTCGGCTATCTGTGGGACCGGCTCAACGCGCGCCTGACCGGCAACGCACCCACCGGGAACGGCCGGCGCGCGTCGTACCGCAACGTGCCGCTCTGCCGCATGACCAACACGTACATCGAGCCCGGCCCCCACGATCACCATGCGCTCATCGCGTCGGTCGAGCGCGGCCTTTACTGCAGCCGGCTCGGAGGGGGATCCGTCAATCCCGCGGACGGCAACTTCTCATTCGTCGTGACCGAGGGCTGGCAGATCGAGCACGGCAGGCTCGTGCACCCGGTGCGCAACGCGACCCTCGCGGGCAACGGCAACGATGCGATGCTCAGGATCGACGCGGTCGGCAACGACCTCGCGATCGACGGCACCACCGGCTCGTGCGGCAAGGACGGGCAGTGGAAGCCGGTCGGCGTCGGCCAGCCCACGGTGCGCTTCACCGGCATCACGGTCGGCGGGACCGCGCTGTGAGTGCGCGCGCCGCGGAGCCCGACGCGCTGCTCTCCCACGCCGCGCACGCGCTCGAGCGCGCGCGTGCGGCCGGCGCGCAGGTCGCGGATGCGTGCCTCGAGAGCTCGCGCGCCTTCACGGTGAGCGTGCTCGGCGGCCGCGTCGAGACGCTGCAGCAGAGCGGCGCGCTGGGCCTGGGGCTGCGCGTCGTCGTGGGCGACGCGGTCGGCTTCTGCTCCGGCACCGATCTCTCGCCCGCGGGCATCGAGGAGCTGGCGCGCCGCGCCGTCGCGCTCGCGCGCTACGCGACGCCGGATCCCGCCAACGGCGCGCCCACGCGCGAGGAGGCGGGCCCGGAGTCGACGGCCGAACTCGAGCTCGTCGACCAGGCGGCGCGCGAGCTGTCGGTCGAGCGCAAGATCGAGCTGGCGCTCGCGCTCGAAGCCGCCGCGCTCGGGACCGATCCGCGCATCCGCCGCACCGACGGCGCCAGCGTGAGCAGCAGCGCGGGCGCGTTCGCGATCGCCAACTCGCACGGCGTCGCGCGCGCGTGGGCGGGCACGAGCGTGAGCGCCTGGGTCAACGCGCTCGCCGAGGACGGCGCGCGACAACAGAGCGGCGTCTACGGCATGAGCAAGCGCCATCTCGCCGACGTGGCCGACATGGAGTCGATCGGGCGCGAGGCCGCGAGGCGCGCGCTGTCGCGGCTCGGAGCGCGCTCCGTGCCCGCCGCGCGCGTGCCCGTCGTCATGAGCCCCGAGATCGCGGCGTCGTGGATCGGCGAGATGTACGACGCGTTCCGCGGCGAGGCGGTGCTCAAGCACGCGTCGTGGCTGAGCGAGAAGCTCGGGCAGACGATCGCGTCGCCGCTCGTCACGCTGGTCGACGACGGCGCGCTCGTGCGCGGACTGGGCAGCTCGCCCTACGACGCCGAGGGCCTCGCCACGCGGCGCAACGTGCTGATCGACGCGGGCCGCTGCGCGATGTTCGAGTACGACCACTACCACGCGCGGCGCGCCGGGGTGCCTGCGACCGCGAACGGCGTGCGCGGCTTCGCGAGCACGCCCGGCACGGGCTGCCACAACCTCTTCCTCGCGCCGGGCACCTGGAGCCCCGAATCGATCGTCGCGGGGATCGAGCGCGGTTTCTACTTCGACGATCAGGGCTCGTACGGGTTCAACCCGGTGAGCGGCGACTACTCCTACCAGGCGCAGGGCTTCTGGATCGAGCGTGGCGAGAAGGTGCACGCGGTCGAGGGCGTCACGGTCGCCGGGCGGTCGCTCGAGATGCTCGCCGCCGTCGCCGCGGTCGGCAACGACCTCGAGTGGCGAACGTCGGTCGCGGCGCCCACGGTGCTCATCGCCGAGATGACCGTCAGCGGGTAGGTGCCGACGCTTCCGGCGCCCGAGTGCTGCGTTGCCCGGCCGCCGGCTCGCTCCGAGGCGTCGCCGGGGACGCGACTCCGTTCGCCTCCCGGCCGAGGCGCCCTGCACTCGAGCGCCGGAAGCGTCGGCCCTTGACGGAGCGTCGGGTGCCTCGGCCCGTCACACGGATTTCACCTCGGCGAGCGCGCGTCGAAACCCCCTGCACGCCATCCTCGCGTCGTGGTGATGCGCCAGCGGCGGCCCGGAGTGAGCGAGGCGCCGGGCGGACACCCTTCAGGCGGAGCGGCTCCCGGCGCTCTGCCTGTTGCGTTGCGGGCGAACGCTCAGCTCGTGCGATACGTGCTGACGAGCGCGACCGTGCGGCGCGACGTCGGCGGCACAGGGTGCGCGCGGCCCAGGCGCACGAGCAGCAGCGGCTCCTCGCCCGCCGCGCCGAAGGCGCGGGCGAGCGCGCCGCGGTGGAGCTCCGACTCGATGGGCGCCGCGAGCGGCTGTTGCGCGAGCCCGAGGGTCGTCGCCTGCAGCGCGAGCCGCTCGTACGCCTGGCCGCCCAGCAGGTAGGTCGCGTCCTGGCGCTGGGGCGCGGTGAGCAGCGCGAGCGCGCCCGAGCTGTGCACGCCTTCCTCGGCTTCGTGGGCGTAGCTGCTCGTGCCCCAGCCGAAGCCGCGGCTGTGCGGATGGAGCGTGCGCGCGGCGAGCCAGCCGAGCGGACCGTTGAGGCCGAGCCGGTCGGGCGTGACGCCGTCGCCGGTGCGCGCCTCGTCGCCGTCCGAGAGCCGCAGCCAGCGCGCACGCTCGGCCTGCGTCGCGTCGTCGCGTGCGCGCGCGAGGGTCGCGTCGTGGACGATGGTCGCGACGCCGCGGATGTCGGCGCGGTCGTCGATCCAGTGCAGGTTGAGCTCGCCCGGCACCTGCGCCAGCAGCGCGGCGCGCTGCGGCAGCGTGAGCGGGCGGGCGTCGAAGTGGCGCGGGTTACTGCGGCGATGCGGCAGCGCCTCGAACAGCGTGCGGTCGCGCCGCGGCTCGCCGGACGCCCAGGTGACGCTCGCCGCCACGAACGGCGCGCCGGCACGGGGATGGAGCCCCCAGGGCAGGTAGCGCACCGATGGCTGGGCGCCCCACGCGCGCGCGGCGATGAGCAGGTTCTCGAGCGCGGCGCCGAGCGACAGCTGCGCGAAGCGCAGCTCGGGATCGGAGAGCGGCATCGCGCGCGAGCCATCGAGCGTCAGGCGGATCTCCGTGCCGTCGACCTCGAAGCGCCAGGGCTGCGAGTTCCAGTAGCTGGGCGCGAGGATCGAAGCGCCGATCAATGCCCGGGCGGACTCGAGCGCGCCCTCCGGCAGCGCATCCGGCA